>NZ_WBKM01000354.1 GCF_015714725.1 Nostoc sp. WHI | reverse complement strand
GCCCCCCTGCCTCTCCTCCCCTGCCTTTAAGTTGGGAATTAGAGGGCATAGCATCCCAAACTAGATTTTTTGGTAGGCACGTATTCCCAATTTTAGAACGGAGCGATCGCGAAAAAGTATTTGTGATTATCTCCGATGCTTTGCGCTACGAAGTCGCCAGCGAACTCCAAGAAGTAATTAAAAAAGAAGTTCGAGGTGAAACCAGCCTAGAGGCACAATTGGGAGTTTTACCCAGCGTGACACGGTTGGGTATGGCAGCACTTCTTCCAGGGTCAAAACTAGAACTGATAGCAGGTGATGATGATGTTCGACTGGATGGGCTTAGTACTAAAGGAGCATTAGCAAGGCAAAAGGTACTAAATCAAAATAGTCGGGTAGAAGCTACAGTACTTAGTGCCAAAGACCTGCTAGAGATGAATACTGAGGAAGGACGGGCTGCTGTGCAACCTTATCGCCTAATCTACATTTATCACAACGTCATTGATGCGATCGGCGATCAGGCATCCAGCGAACGTCAAGTACTATCAGCTTGCGGAACCGCAATTAGCGAACTGCTACGGCTGGTAAAGAAAATTTGTAATTCTATCAATGGTACAAACGTTATCATCACCGCAGACCACGGTTTTTTATACCAACGTCGCCCCATTCAAGAGGCAGACAAGCGACCCCTACCAAGTGGTGAAGTAGTACTAGAAAGCAAACGCCGTTACCTGCTAGCACGAGAACAGTTGAATGACTCAACATTACTGCATTTTAGCCTACCCTATACAGAAAATGGCACAGTTGCGATCGTACCCCGTGGTAGTTTACGCTTTGCCGTCCAAGGTGCAGGAGCGCAGTTTGTCCACGGCGGGGCATCTCTCCAAGAAGTATGCGTACCAGTCATCACCTATCATCACCAACGGGCCGTTAAAGGAGACGAAGGCCCAGCCCGGAAAGTAGGGGTACAGGTAAGTGCCAGAGTTCGGCGGGTAACGAATAATCGTTTGACATTGACATTAGTACAAAGTGATGCAGTTGAGGGAAGATGGCGATCGCGTCAAATTACAGTTGCTTTCTACGATCCCCAAACTAATACACCGATAACAGATGTGCGAGGAGCAAACTTAAGCAGCACTAGCCCACATCCTAGCGATCGGGAAATTAGCTTAAGGTTGACCGTAACTACTGCTAATCCCCCTAGTAACGTCTATTTAATAGTTAAGGATGCAGACGATGAGAGTGAATTGCTCCGAGAAACCTGGGCAGTTAGTTTAGGAATCGCTAACGACTTTGGAGATTTCTGAGCCAATATAGTCACAAGATTTTAGATGTTGGATTATTAACCAACTGACTTCAATCATCTCAGAATAATCACCAGCAGTTGCCAACCCTTCTATGGACGACCTGAATCAAAAGCTAAACAGCATTTACCCTGGAAAAGTAGTACGTAAAGACCTGACTAAACGTATTAAAGAAGGTGCTAATGTACCAGTGTATGTGCTGGAATACCTACTCGGTATGTACTGCGCGACCGACGACGAAACCACCATTGAAGAAGGCGTTGCTCGTGTAAAAAACATCCTGGCACAGAATTACGTCCGTCCTGATGAAGCAGAACAGATCAAATCTAAAATTCGGGAATTGGGACGATTTACCATCATTGACCGGGTAACGGTAACGCTCAACGACAGAGATGACATCTACCAGGGAACTTTAATGAACCTGGGTGTCAAAGGTGTAGTCATTGACCCAGAAATTGTCAAACCCAACCAAAAGCTTCTGGGTGGTGGTATTTGGTGTATTCTACAACTGGAATATGAAGCCGGAACCAAACCCAGTCCCTTCATTGTCGGAAGTCTCAAACCTATCCAAATGCCTAGTGTGGATATGGATGAATTGTTTGCGGGCCGCCCAGCTTTTACCCGCAGTGAATGGATTGACCTGCTGATTCGGTCAACAGGACTGGAACCCACTACCGTCAACGAAGATGTGAAATGGCATCTACTTGCCCGTCTGGTAGCTCTTTGTGAAAATAACTACAACTGCTGCGAACTTGGCCCCCGTTCTACAGGTAAATCCCATATCTACAAAGAAGTTTCTCCTAACTCAATCTTGGTTTCCGGTGGAAAAACTACAGTAGCGAATCTTTTCTACAATATGTCCAATCGTCGCGTAGGACTAGTAGGTTTATTTGACGTGGTTGCCTTTGATGAAGTAGCAGGCATGAGCTTCCACGATAACGACGGTGTGCAAATAATGAAGGACTACATGGCATCAGGTTCTTTTGCACGCGGGAAGGCAGAGATAACCGCTAATGCTTCTATGGTCTTTGTCGGCAACATTAATCAAAGCGTGGAATCCTTAGTGAAAACCTCACATCTGCTGGCACCCTTCCCCGAAGCCATGATTGACACCGCCTTCTTCGACCGTTTTCACGCTTATATTCCTGGCTGGGAAATCCCCAAATTTAGCCCAGAGAATTTTACCAACCAGTACGGGTTTATTGTCGATTACTTAGCGGAGTGGCTGCGGGAAATGCGTAAACGCAGTTTTGCCGATGCCATAGACCTCCACTTCAGACTAGGTAACAATCTTAAGCAACGAGATGTTCAAGCAGTTCGCAAAACTGTATCAGGGCTGCTGAAACTGCTGTTTCCAGATAGCTCATTTAGTAAGGAAGATGTGCGTGAAGCCTTAGTGTATGGGCTGCGGGTGCGACGGCGGGTAAAAGAACAGTTAAAGAAAATTGGCGGAATGGAATTTTACGATGTGCATTTCAGCTACATCGACTTAGAAACTCTAGATGAGCATTTTGTCTCAGTACCGGAACAGGGTGGTTCGAGCTTGATTAGTCAGGAAATGCTGACTCCCGGTCACTTGCACTTTGTCAGTACTGGGGATAGCGGCATAATCGGAGCATTCAAACTTGAACTGCAAGCAGTACCCGGTAGTGGCAAGCTAGTACGCACTGGTGTAGCAACGGCTGGCAGGATGAAAGACAGTTTAAACATTGCTATGAATTACTTCAAAGCTAACGCCCAAAGAGTTAGCAGTAGCATTCACCCAAGTAATTTGGATTTTTTGCTTCAGTTATTAGACTTGCAAGGGTCTGGCGCACCGCAAGAGAGCGGATTAGCATTGTTCGTTTCGTTATGTTCTGCTTCTTTAAAACGAAGTGTTCAAACCCAATTTGCAATATTTGGGGAAATGACCATTGGTGGGACGATTACACCAGTCAGTAACCTAGCGGGTAGCCTGCAAGTAGCCTTTGATGCTGGCGCTAAACGTATCCTCTTACCAATGGCAAGCGCCGTGGACTTAGGCAGTGTTCCGCCAGAGTTGTTTGCTAAATTTCAAACATCATTTTACGCTGACCCCGTAGACGCAGTATTTAAAGCGTTAGCAGTCGATTAAAAATCAAGCATAAGAGTTAGGTAATAATCTAGCCCATCAGCGAGTAATTGTTGACGCAAAGCTGATGGCACTGGAACAGAACGAATTTGATAATTTCCTCTTGGAGACGTGGGTTGCAATAGACCCGCATTTACTAGCACCAGTAAGGTGTTACTAGCAGCCTTTTTATAGGTGGAGTCTGACCATGCAGCCACGGTTGAATTTTGATCTCGTTTTCCTTCAAAGAAGGTTCGCAAATCAGCAATGGTTACGACATAATCAAAACCCTTAATTTTGTCCAACAGGACTTCAGCAATGAGTTCGCGCAGAAGGCGGTGTTCTCGCAGAATCAGGAACAATATGGTGAATCGACGGGTGTCAGGGTTGCCAGTGGCAATTAATTGAATGTATTCCTCTGCCACTTGTTGAAGGCGTTTGAGAACAGTTTGCAGCGCCCGCTCACGAGAAACTTGGGAGCGCAGTTGAAATAAATCCTCCACTAATACCCGTTGCCGAATATCTTCCTGGGTTGCACCTTGATACATCAGTTCAGCAACTCGAAGGGTTTCAGTCAAAACAAAAGCGTGGTTAGTACGAGCAGCATAAGCCGTTTCAGTCATAGTAGTAAGAGTAACAAAGACAGGCAGAAACCTTTCTCAAATCCAGACGGTAAGCTATCGTACAGCAATAATCTTGCTGAGGAAGGTTTTTGGCATCCTACTATGTAAGTCTCCCTTGATATATTCGTCAAGCGTGGTAGCTAGAAATTTATATAGGAATCCTGTTTGAGTCTTGCTGGGTATACTGACACTCTAGCCTTTGTCAGCCAAGGTTTAGACTTTTGTAGTTAAGCTTTTTTGCATACTCTACGCAAGCGATCGCATCACACATCATTTTCCCTGACTTGGAGGAATTTTACCCTCATTTTGGGCTTGTTTGATAGCTCGTTTCACAATTAACACTGCCATCTGAGACAAAGACCGCTCCTCTGCATCAGCCAAAAATTGCAGGGCTTCTTTGTCTTCTTCTTCCATATAAAGAGTTACAGTTACTTTTCCCATGTCAGCATCATAAGCGATTTTGTTTGTTTTTGTGTTAAATACATTAAAACACACTAATTAAAACAAAAACACTTTATTTTAGCGTATAATTACTGATAAGTCAAAAGCCAGCCATCAACTTTCTCACGGCGGATGCTGGCTTTTGGCCCCCATATCACAGGAGACATTTTCCATGTTAAAGCCTGTTAGCTACAAAACAGATCAACACAGAGCTTATCAACAAGCTTTAGATGATTTCGGCATTACAGAATTACTCGCAAAGCTCAACAACTACTCTGATGCTGACTTTGATAGTGCCTGGATACAACTCCAGCAGCAAGAAATAGAAAGTCTAGCTGCGATTCTGATTTCTCAATTAACTTACAGCCTCAATGGTAAGTTGATTGCCGCTTATCTCAATCTCATCCGGCACAGTAACCAAGATATAGTCCCAAGCTTGATTAACCTCAAATGCCCAGACGCATCTATTGAGCTTCCCGATAATTTTCCCGATGTAGCAAAGACACCCAGATTTTTATATGGCGATCGCTTGCGTTGGCTCTCTACTGAAAGCGATACTGACTGGGGTATTGTCATAGGTAGATTTTATAGCTTTGGTTGCGATCGCTGCTGCTGGAGTTGGTGCTACCTGATTTGGTTGAGCAAAGATTGCCCCAGTGCTGCTTGGACATCTGCCGATATTGCTTGGGAAGAAGATTTAGAAGCAATCAGCGAGGAAACAGACTTATGAATCCTCATCCACTCAAGCAGCGAGAACAAGATTTGATGCAACTCTACAGTTACTGTCAATTGGGCATGACTCCCAAGCAGTTTTACGCCAAGTGGCAGGTGAACTATGAAGAAATGGCTCAGATTTGCGATCGTTCCCTGTCCACCGTTCGGCGCTGGTTTGCTAGAGGTAAAAACTACCGCCGCCCCATGCCAGCCGATTTACGCCACCTGGCGCTGATGAACTTTTTGCTAGAACACTTTGAGGATATCCCCGAAGGAGTGTTGCAGAAGCTTTGTTTTCCAGACAAGAGTGAGTAGGAATTGAATCTAATTTCAATATCAATTTGATATTTCTTGCCAGCCACCGTCACAGTAGGCTGGCTTTTGTCTTGGAATTTACAGATTTTACCAGGAGAATTCAATGACCTACCTTGAAAAGCTCAGTCCTTGGTGTATAGTTCGACTTAAACCTAATATGCAGAACCAGATTGTAGCTCGTTTTCGTCGCCGCAGCGATGCGGAAGCTCATCTACAAGTTTTATGCCGACTCATCCCCAGCCTGAGTTTTACACTAATTTTCAATGTGTTGTTAGAGCAACAAGACCGAACTGCTGTAAAGTAATATCAGGCATAAAATACTTACTGCAAACTCCTTCCATTAAGTTTGTGAAGATGAGGAAGGGTTTTGCAGATTAATAGACTTTTGGATCACAAGTAAATTTAGTAGCGATCGCATTTATGAAAGATTGGAGCAAAAATCCAAATTTATAAATTTATACAACGCGATCTAGCTAAAAGTCTTGATATTACTATAAATTTACACTAAGCATTTCAATAAAAATTAGGCAAATTATAAAGTTTTTAGTCTTATAGTTTTGTCTGGGCAACTAAAACAGAATCTATCAGTAAATCTCCTGTCTTTGCGCGTAAGTCTTGGATTGCTTGGTTCAGCACTTTAACTGCATCCTGGTGTTTTGTTTGTCTACCCAACTGAAATGCCTCGGAAACAACTTGGTCACAAGCATCTGCCGATGCCATTCTACGACATACCAAGTCAAATCCAGCATGGTCAATTACATGAATTATTAGCTGCTCTAAACAAATAGCTTTTTTATACAATCTTTGCTTAACGTCGTTGAAGCTGGATAATGCTAACGATTTTAAAAATCGTTTATCTGACGTAAGCAAATAAAAATCTTCTTCCGTTTGAGTTGCAGCAACAAGTAAAGCCTCACCCACATCAATCCCATCTGTAGAAGCTAACATTTGGTATTCTGAAGTACTACAGATAGCATAGTCATCTATTGTTTTACATCTATCCGTTATTTGTTTCGCCCTTTCTATGCTAATCGGTTTAAATTGCTTACTAATTTTTCGAGAACCGCTAAAAACTTTCGCCGCAGTAGGCAATATACGAAGATTTTCGTTTTTAATATTTAAGCTAGCAACCATTTCCCAAAAGATTTGGTAGGCTGCCAGCTTTAAAATTACATCGTTATCTGTAAAATACAGCAGCAAAGACTTGCTCCTATTTCACTCCTTTACTTAGGAGCAACTATACTCCTGTTACGAGTTTAAGGTATTCTTCGCTGTCTGTGTCTAATTTTTCCCAATTTAGCTCTTTTTCAAGATAACTATTGATTTTAACTGATGCATTAGCTACAGGTTCAATTATCTTTAATGCATCTTGGGCAATTGCCCAGTCTTGTTTTTGTTCTGCTTGCCAAGCATAATTTAATGCTAAAGCGCCAGGATCTACTGCATCTTTATTGCCTAATTGCCGCACCATTCGCGTTAGTTGTATCGAGTCAGATATCTTAGCCCATGCATATTTATTTTTCTCTCCAAAAAGAATAACCTCAGCAAACTCATTTGCTTCTTGCTCTTCCTTATCTTCTGCTTCTTTAATTATCTTTTCATCAATCAGAACACAGTCCTTAACATGACCACTAGCGATATGCCCAATTTCATGAAGAATGATAAAAAGCAAGTAAGCAGAGTACCTACGATTAGAACTAAGTACAATTACTGGACGGTCATTAATCACTGCCGCCATACCATCCATCTTAATGCTTCCTCTAGGAAACTCAGAAAAATGGACTACTGGAATACCACAATTCCAGCAAAATCTGAGAATAGCATCAAGGTCTATGTAAGAATTATTTTTCAGGATAAAATTCCTAATTTCAAATGCATTTGTTGCCATATCTGTAAAAGGTCTTTTACAGGCATACGTAACCATCTCAGCTACGCGAGTAGCTAGCCCTTGAGCAACAATTAATCGGCTCTCATCAGAATTTTTTTGTATCTTCTTAAATTTAGGGCGAATTACTTGCTTAAAAGTAATAGGAGCATCAGGATTAAGAACTGATGCCATATCTAGCCCTAAACGTTTAGCAATACGTCCTGCTGCTTCTAAAACAGCTACAGGATTATTTTCAAGTTCTGCATCCCACCATTCAGGTAAGGCTTTTTCTTGAATAAACTTTGGCGGTAATCCCACTTTTGATAAGCGTTTATACAGCATTGGCATTTCAAGGGTTTTATTCATAATTTCCCTCCTCTGCCTATTCTCAATATGTGGCCCCTTGTTGTGAATTACAAAAAAATTAATATGACGTTATCTATATAGTGACACTATTATGCCACGATGAAAATTGCCTTGACATTGAGTATGCAAATATGCAGCAAAAAGAACCAGAGTTTTAAACAGACTATTCCTTTTATTATAGGACATTTGTACTTAAGCTATACAGCTATCACTACTAATAATCAAGAATCAGCATTTAAGCTTCTCAAGTTAATAACAGACTTCTGATACGCTGCCATTTCCGCAAATGGTCTTCGACACCTATGACAGCACCCATCCTTCCACAGCGCAGGCATTTTGAGAGGAGCTTCACAATTTGGACACTTGGCTAAAAGCTTAAATTGATGGCGATCGCACTTCCATACCGACTTATACTGCCACTCAATTTGGTGACAAGGCGCTTCAGCATAACAAGCCCCACACAAGCGAATTGGCTCATGCTGCATTCCCACTCCAGCAGGTGGTAACATCTGGGCTAACCTTTGGGCATCCACTTCTACCACAGATGCGATCGCTTCCAATTCCTGTTGACTAGGGCGAGGATTAAAATGAAATCTTTCCCACCGTGCCACTACAGCACCAATCCCAGCTAAATTACCCAACCCAGCAGGAGATAAATGGTTAGCACGTCTAAACCGACCGAGAAAATGACTCAGGCTTTCCCCTGGATAGGATTCTACAATGAAAAGCCAAGGCTTAACATCTGGTGCTGTCATTATTTATACTCCTTAGCAACTTCCTGTAAAACAGCCTTGTCAATCTTCTTGAACCCCTTAGATAAAGAACGAATCGCTGCTTCCCTGAGAATCTCATCCAGCCGACCGATGTAGCCTTAAGTTGCCGATGTGAGAATCCGCAGCATATCCTTGCTATTTAAATTAGAAGAAACAGGCAGTTTCAAAACCCTATCTTCCCAGGCTTGCACAGTATCTTGGAAATCTTTCCCTGATAACTTGCCGAAGCGATGACAAGCCCGAAAGCGGTTATAAACTTGTTCATCCCGCTTGATCACTGCCTCCAAGCGGTCAGTTCCCACTAAAACTACAGCAATTCCTAACTTGTCATAAATATCTCGCACCTCAGCAAATGTCTCAGGTTTGAGGCGATCAGCTTCATCAATAATTAGCATTTCTACCCCACACCCCTTGAGTACCTCCATCGCCCTACCACGAAAATCAGAAACAGTCCCTTTTGTTGCCCGAAACTTTAGGTACTCAATCATCTCCTTGAATAAATCCCTAGAGCCGCATTTTTGCGGAGGCTGAATATAAACTACAGGTACAATCGGAGGTCTTCCAACTTCCTGCTGTGGCTTTTGCCTGTATCTATAGGCATCACAGGCAACCGTCTTGCCAGTCCGTGATTCCCCAACTACTCGACAAGATTGCCTCGCTTTGCGCTTGCCATCCAACCAATCATGGAGAGTTTTTACCTGCTGTAACGGTACAATGCTCTTACCCTTGAGACGAGCAATTTCAGCTTTCAACCACTCATCATCTGGTTTTACCCCACCTAACTGCTTGGCGATCGCTTGAGCTTCTGTCATTGTTTAAAACCCATATTCTTCACGAAGTTGTTCATAGTCCCACACCTCAATGTCTTCGTATTGAGAGTGAACCTCAGCAGTAGATTCCACTTCATCTGGTTCAATTATTTGGGAAGGCAAGAATTCTGTTTTACTTTCATCAACCACAGCAGATCGCAAAACAGTCTGTTCCAATTTTTGACGCTCCTTACGGCTTTTCTTGGTAGCTACAAGAGCATCGCGGTCAACAACTTCTTGCAATAATGATTGGTTACTGATAGTTTTCCCTACGGTACGGAGTCTGCGACTTGCTGCCTCAGCCTCATCTAATGCCAGTTGCTCTGTCTCCAAACCTTGAGCGTGAGCGCGGGTCAGAAATACTTCCTGATTGTTTTCCTGGCGATAAACCAAAATTGTTGTAATGTCTCTGGGGTCAAACCTTAAGTTGACAGTTTCCCCTGCATAACCTGCCAGATATTCTCCTCGATACATCAAGTTCTGGAACTGCAAGCAACCACCTCTTTGCACAGTGCGCCGTGACTGCTTCATTAAACAGATATCCAAATCTCGTTCTGGTATTGGTACTGGCACTGTTGGCAAACCTGCTTCCCAACGCTCAAAGCGAGTTTGATCACCCATCCGCGCATCAATACTTTGGTTGTAACGATCTACGATGTAACGCACAAGTAGCTGTTCCAATTCTCGCAGAATTAGTCTTGCGTCCTTCTCTGCATCCTCTGGACGTTCCTGCACATTAGATCCGGTGTACCCAGGAAGCGTTGAAAATAGTTGGTCATTTAATGTTTTGAAGGGACGTTCCACTACTCCACCTTCAGAAGGGCGATCGCGTAAATGGCAGACAAATCCTAATTGCGCCCCAATCTGACTCAAGTGGTTAGAGCGAAAGTCTTTACCGCCATCAGTATAAAAATGTTCTGGTTTTCCATAGGTTCCCCACTCACAATGCAGTTTGTACTCGAAACCGTACTGTTTGGGTAGAATTGCATGGCGTAACGCTAATGCTACTACCCCAGAACTGGGTGCATCAAAGCCCAAGTTGATACCCATAATGCAACGAGAGTAAGTATCAATTACTGTTGTTAGCCAGGGACGACTTAGCAATTCACCATGTTGATCCACCAGCAACACATCCACGCGGGTATGATCGCATTGCCAAACATGGTTGCTGTAATCAACGGATAAATCTTTTCCTTCACGAGTTTTAACTGAAAGCGTTGTCCCTCTCCATCCAGGGCTACGAATACTCTTAGTTTTTTCTTGTTTTTCCAAGATGGGCGCTAATACCCGTAATACGGTTTTGTAATTGGGCGGCTTAGAGTCCTTTAATTCACGGGCTTTAGCCTCGACTCTGAGAGCAACTTGTTTAGGGGTCATACGTTTACTACCCTTGTTACCCTCCTTGTAGGTTTTGGTAATGAATTTTTCCCAAAACTCACCAATACGATGTTTTCCTTTATCAGCCCTACCTGTTTGAGTGAGTCCGACTAAACCATCTTGTTCCCAGTTTTTTACCAACCTTTGTACCGTTCGCAACGATACATTTAGTTTCTCTGCTGCTTCCCGCAACTTTTGTCCATAAGTTGTGCGATCGCATGGTTCCAGCAAACTTTGGATTACCTCTAGCTTGAGTTGGGCTTCCTCTGAGAGTTGTGTGACAATTACATTCTTCTCAAGAGTTGTACCGCTTTCTCCTAGTGAGCCTTCTATAGGAATTGCCGAGGGATGAACAGCTAAATCAGGATTTTGCTGACTGTTCATAATGCAAAGCTTTTTTATAAAAACATATTGTTATTCTATTTAAACAGAAAGCGACAGTCAATTTGTCATTATGAAAATACACAAAAGCTTTTTTATCTCTGATGAAGCGACAGCTAATTTGTCACTATTACCCAAAATGACAGCTAATCTGTCACTGTCAAGATGTTATCCTAATACTACTAAAACGCTGTAACCTATACTGAGCAAGATTTTAATGGATGACATTAATTGGTCTCGGCGACAAATAATTAGTCACTGTACATATATCTACATTTCGGGGCGCAGAAAGATAGTTTTACAGCAAACCTGGGAGTTTGAGGAAGTATGACTATTTTTTAGGAAAGCAGGAGAGCGATTCGCATGGTTCGATTAGGCTTTGAATTACCTCCATCCTGAGTTTCACTTCATCTGTGATTAATTTATCAGATGGCAATTGGTGAGCTTTTGTGGACTTTTCATCTTTTTCGATTGGACTTTGGTCATCATCTGCCTTTGAAGTTAGAGACTTTTGTGAATTTTTAGGCATCTGTTAGCTTTATAGTTACATTTGCGGGTTTATCATTCCTTTCCAAACAAATGTACTATGAAATGGTAAAGCTTGCGACACCTAATTTGTGAAAAATTATGAATAGATAAATTTTAGCTTCTTGGGATGAACGACATAAAATTTACTCAATATAACAATTAGCGACTAATAATTTGTGAAATTTGCATTGAAAGAAGGTTTTGGTAAAAATAAATAAAACCCTTGTTTATCAAGGGCTTCAGCCAATACTTTAACGACATTAATTTGTGAAATAGCGACATTGAATTTATGAATGTACACTTGTTAATGACCAAATTCTGTGACAATGATTAACAACAAGCCGGAATACTGTATCTAAGCTAGTCATGAGCCAGAGTTCTCAAAACAGCCCTTTGCCACGCAAAGCCATTCAATCATATTTCCATTGGTTGTACGCTTTCTGGAAATTCTCTCGCCCTCACACGATTATCGGTACAAGTCTGAGTGTGTTGAGTTTATATTTAATTGCTATTGCCATTAATAATCGTACTGATTTCCCACTCCCCACTCCCCACTCCCTACTCCCTCTCTTCGGGGCATGGATTGCTTGTTTGTGTGGCAATGTCTACATTGTGGGGCTGAATCAATTAGAAGATGTGGAAATTGACAAGATTAATAAGCCTCATTTACCCTTAGCATCTGGTGAATTTTCCCGACAAACTGGGCAATTAATTGTTGCTTTTACGGGGATTTTGGCGTTAGTTGTGGCGTGGCTAACTGGGCCATTCTTATTGGGCATGGTAGCGATTAGTTTGGCGATTGGTACAGCTTATTCTTTACCACCAATTCGTTTGAAGCAATTTCCCTTTTGGGCGGCGCTGTGTATTTTTTCGGTGCGCGGCACGATTGTTAATTTAGGGCTGTATCTGCACTATAGCTGGGCATTGCAACAAGGCCAAACAATTCCACCTGCGGTATGGGTGTTGACATTATTTATTTTGGTGTTTACCTTTGCGATCGCTATCTTTAAAGATATCCCAGATATGGAAGGCGATCGCCTCTACAATATCTCTACGTTTACCATCGAACTCGGTTCGCAAGCTGTATTTAATCTGGCTCTTTGGGTGATAACTGTCTGCTATTTGGGAATAATTTCGGTTGGTGTGTTACGTGTTGCCTCAGTTAACTCTATATTTCTGATAGTTACTCATTTAGCACTGTTGCTTTGGATGTGGTTGCGGAGTTTGGCGGTAGACTTAGAAGATAAAAGTGCGATCGCTCAATTCTATCAATTTATCTGGAAACTCTTTTTTATCGAATATCTAATTTTTCCTATCGCCTGTTTTTTGGCTTAGATAATGCTAGAAACCTTTCCTACCAGTTCTCTTATTGCTGCGATCGTTGTTGTTTTGAGTTTGTCACTCCTTGGGTATTTCGCTTGGAAAACTTTGATTACCTCAAACTTGTTTCAAAAAGGCGTTAATCTTTATCAAGCAAAAGATTACCCAGGTGCAGAAGCAGCGTTTCGTCAGGTGATTTCGATCAACTCTACTAATGATGTGGTTCGCTTATTTTTAGGAGATGTTTTAAATCAACAAGGCCAAGTAGAGGAAGCAACAGAATTATTCCGAGAAGCAATTCGCCGCAGTCCTAAAAAGGCTGATGCTTACTTGCGTCTGGCGAATATTTTAATGCAGCAAGAGAGACAAGAAGAAGCCAAGGTTAATCTATTACAGGCTAGAGATTTATTGCAAAAACAGCGCCAACCTGAAAAAGCCGGAAAAATCACTCATCTGCTGGATAAAATTGATGCCAAACCCCTCAATAATTCGTAATTCGTAATTAAATCAATTGCGCGGCGGAATTGAAAAACTGACGACACAACCCTTTAGTGACTAAAAGTGTTGTCAATAAGTTAGCAAAAACAACCATAAACATAATTACAATTTCGTAGGATACAGCATCCAGAGGTTTGACGCCAGCTAGTAACTGTCCGGTGGTAATTCCTGGTATTGCAACCATACCTATGAGGATCATTTGATTAAGACCGGGAATCAATCCGGCTCTGATGGCATCTTTGCGATACTGGCTAATTGCTTGCTCTGGAGTTGCACCCAAGCTCAAGTGGGTTTCGATTTCGAGATGACTGGAATTAATCGTACTAACAAGGCGTTCGCCAGCGATCGCAGCTGCGTTCATGGCATTACCTAAGACTATCCCTGCTAGGGGAATTATATACTGTGGTTCATACCATCTATCTGGTTGAATAATCAAGAAGTTGGTGTACAGCACTGTTAGGGCGGTACTAATTAAAATTGCACCCCACACCAAAGGCAACACATAAGGAATTTTTTGGCTGATCCGATTTCGTGCGACAATCGCCGTAATTGTCAGCATTATTGCTAATAATGCCAAAACTGCCCAAGCATTGTCTAAAGCAAAGATGAAATCTAAAATGTACCCTAATACAAGTAGTTGTAAGATACTTCTGCCAGTAGCAAGGGCTAAGTTGAACTCTAGTCCTAATTTTTCCCAGGCAGATAAACCAATGGCGATCGCCATCAATCCCACAGCAATAGCTAAATCCCCTAAATCCAGCTTAATTAGCTCCTGCATAGGTTCTCTATTTCCTGGTATTTTTTTCTCAAAGCAGCACGCACACCTGGAACTTTGATTCGATGTGTTGGATCTGGGTTAATATATATCACCTATATCACCTTTTTTATTAACATAAGGTAGCCTTGCCCACATAAAATCCCAGTAAAAACCCCAATAGATACGTCTCTTGGGCGATAGTCTTTTAACAGCTCTTTGATGAACAATTCAATAAGCACAAATTGACTGTCGAAGTGCATTTTTTGTATCTTCCGATAAAATGAGAACTCATGATCCAAAGTTTAAATACCATCCCTGCCTTTGATATCAAGCAGCAATATACCACCATCGAAGCAGAAGTAAGTGCAGCCGTCTTAGAGGTTCTGGCTTCTGGGCGTTATATTGGCGGCCTTTTAGTCGAAGGCTTTGAGCAACAGTTTGCCGCCTATCATAGTGTCAGTGAATGTGTGGCTTGTAATTCTGGTACTGATGCGCTCTACTTAGCGTTACGAGTCTTAGGAATTGGTGTAGGTGATGAAGTGATTACAACACCTTTCACCTTTATTGCTACTGCTGAAGTTATTAGCGCCGTGGGTGCAAAACCGGTTTTCGTTGATATTGACGCTACTACGTTTAATTTGGATGTAGAGCAAATAACGGCGGCGATTACACCGAAAACTAAAGCGATTATCCCAGTTCACCTATTTGGGCAACCTGTGGATATGACATCATTGATGGCGATCGCTCAGTCTTATAATTTGTCAGTAATTGAAGATTGCGCTCAGTCTACAGGTGCAATTTGGGGTAATCAAAAAGTCGGAAGTATTGGACATATTGGTTGCTTTAGTTTCTATCCAACCAAAAATCTTGGTGGTTGCGGCGATGGCGGAGCAATAACGACTAATGACCCAGCGATCGCCACTAAACTGCGAATATTACGGGATCATGGTAGTAGAGTTCGATATTTACACGAGGAGATAGGTGTAAATAGTCGCTTGGATGCTCTACAAGCAGCTATTTTGCAGATTAAACTACGTTATTTGGATATTTGGAATGCTCGGCGGCGAGAGATTGCCAATTATTACTACCAATACCTGTGTCAAGTTCCGGCGATCGTCCAGCCTCAAGAATTACCTGGGGGTATTGGGGTATGGAATCAATACACTATTCGCATCTCAGGCGAAGGGCGAAATGGTTCTAGCGCCAAATATCGAGATTTGGTGCGTAGTCAATTGCAAGAGCAAGGTGTGAGTTCAATGATTTACTACCCGTACCCTTTACATTTGCAGCCAGTTTATCAAAGTCTGGGCTATCAAATTGGGGATTTTCCGATAGCAGAGCAAGCTTGCCATGAAGTTATATCCTTGCCCATGTTCCCGGAATTGACACAACAGCAACAAGACCAAGTGATTTATGCGTTGAAAGATTGTTTGGGGTGAGGAGAATAGGGAGTAGGGAGTAGGGAGTAGGGAGTAGGGAATAGGGAATAGGGAATAGGGAATAGGGAATAGGGAGTAGGGAATAAGGAATTTTAATATTCACCACTCCCCACTCCCCACTCCCTAGTTCTTACTCAGCACTCTTACAGCCGCCAAGGCTTCTACTAAGCCACGCACAGCTGCAATCATTGCTATTTCGCTATTGAGTTGATTGATAGCCGAACCAACGCCAACACCAGCAGCACCAGCAGCGATCGCTAACGGTGCGGTAACGCTAGAAATACCTGAAGCGCACAATACTGGCACTGACACTGCACGAGAAATTTCAAAAGCTGCTGCCAAGGTGGGGGCAGCTTTTTCAATTAATCCTAGAGTTCCAGGGTGAACTGGGTTACTGCTAGTGCCGCCTTCTGTTTGGATAATATCTGCTCCCGCTTTCACCAGTTCCTCTGCTAACTGTACCTGTTGATCTAGTTTCAGGATGTGGGGAACGGTGACAGAGAGGGTAATTTCCGGAAGGAGAGCGCGGGTTTGCTTAGTTAGCGCTAGCACTTCCAGAGCCTCAAAGCGTCGTCCTTGAGCATAGAAGGAATCAAAATTCCCGATTTCAATTAAATCAGCACCAGCTGCCACAGCTTGCACAAATTTCTCTGGTTCTACTGCTGATACGCAAATTGGTAAATTTGTCAAATTTTTAACTAGCTGGACTAAGGCTGGATCGGCGGCAATATCGACAAAAGTAGCACCGCCCAGTTCAGCAGCTTTGACAGTAGCGGCGACGCTAGCGACATCAAAGTTATTCAAGCCGGTGATCACTTTCAGAACGCGGCGGTTAGTAAATGCACGTTGGAGTGTGGAATGCATCGTCATAGTTTGGATTTTGAAGCTACGAAAATTAGGTATATTCTACCGTTCCTCAGTTGATGAGGGACTAAATTCCTGTGCTAGTTGCCAAATCTTGATAGTTTTATCCTTTTTTTCGGATTTGCGATCGCTACAAATTCTTTATTCTTAGATAAGCCTTTGAAGGCAGACTGTTTTAACCCCAAGCATCAAGCATTGAACAAATTATAGAACTGTAACATTACGAACACCCCGAAGAAAACGGAAAGCTCATAAGGAGTGATTTCCCCATCCCGACGGATGTAGCGTAAAAAACTTGAGTACAGCGAAGTTTTAAGTAGCTTTAGAACCCGCAACTTGCCCCAAACTTAGCTCGTGGCGAAATATCATCAGTTAGTATGGTAGTATATATTTGATAACGTTAATGAATTGCATAAGTAATTATGGCTACTTTCACGCTAACTACCAACGCAGATAATCTTACTGGCACCGTAGGTAACGACACATTTAATGGCACTTATGATGGTGTGGCACTGGATACCTTTGGTTCTAACGATACTCTCAATGGTGGCACAGGCATAGATACGCTCTATATTGACCATCTTGTGGATGTTGCTATCACACCGCCTGATAGTCTCTGGACTAATCTGACAAATATTGAAAAGGTTGTAATCAATACAACAGGTAATGGTGCACAAACCATTACTACAGGTGTTAATTTTCAAGCAGCATTCGCACCCTTGGGCGTAGAGCTAACAACAGCAACATCCGGGGCTGGTGCGATTAACATTGCCTTGACCACATTCACTGGTGCGGCAACACTCACAACAACATCCATAGCAGGTGCTCAAACTATTGTAACGGGTTCAGGTGCTACTACAGTGACAGCAATATCCGGTGCAGGGGCACTGAATATTAAAGGTGTAGGTCTTAAGACGGTCTTTGCAACCACCACCGGGGCGGGTGCGCAGATTATTGGTGACGGTACTGGTGGTGGTCAAAATCTTACCCAAGTGACCGCCACATCCGCTGGAGGTACACAAACTATAACAAGTACCAGTACAAGTGCGGTCGTAGTGAATGCAACATCCAGTGCAGGCCAACAAATTATTGCAACTGGTTCAGGTGCAGATATCATAACGGCATCAACAACAAGTGCTGCTAATACAATTGATACGGGGGCAGGCAACGATAGAGTTACGATTTCACCTACAACTTCGGGTACTTACACTATTGATGGCGGTGCAGGGAACGACACCATAACCGGTGGGACAGGGAACGACACCTTAAAAGGTGAGGCAGGGAATGATATTCTGGACGGAGGTGCCGGTGTTGACAATCTGATAGGTGGTGATGGCTCCGACATCTATTTTGTTAATATCGCTACAGATATAGTAACTGAAACCAATGCTATTGCCAGTACGGGTGGCATTGATACAGTGAACAGCTCTCTTGCAAATTATACATTAAGTGCGAACTTAGAAAACCTCACCTTAACAGGTACATCTGTTATCAACGGCACAGGTAACACTCTTGCTAACCTGATTACTGGCAATAGTGCAGACAACATCCTGGATGGAGGAACAGGCAATGACACCTTGACAGGTGGTAATGGTAATGACAGCTTAGTTGGCGGCACAGGCAATGACATTCTTTTGGGTGGTAATGGTAATGACACCTTAGTTGGCGGCACAGGCAATGACACCTTGACAGGTGGTATTGGAGCAGACAGCTTGACCTTTCTGGCTAAGACAGAAGGCATTGACACCATCACTAACTTTAGTGTGCCAAATGACACCCTGCTAGTTTCAGCGGCTGGTTTTGGAGGAGGCTTGACGGCTGGAGCTGTGATCACGCCTGACCAGTTCAGCTTAGGGAACGTAGCTCTGGATGCTGGGGATCGATTTATCTATCACAGCAGTACAGGTGCGTTGCTATTTGATGTGGATGGCACAGGGGCAATTGCAGCGCATCAAATAGCTACTCTCACGGGCAGCCCAAGTCTCACTACTGCTGACATTCTGGTAATTGCCTAGTGTTACTTTGGGTGACTTCCTTCGTGGCGAAACTATGCGAACCTTTCTGACGCACCTCTACAAATCCAAGGCTTTCTAATAGCGTGGCAAGGCTAAAATAGTGCATTACTAATCTCTGAAACATTGAGATTTTGGAAACATAACTCAATTTTTCTATTGCATCAATTTAGCTTTGCCACGCCACTAATATCCGAACAACCTTTTGTGCTTTCAAAATGGGGATCTTGCTCATAATCTACTGGATTACAATTTGTTGTGTACCAACAAACTCTGTATCGAATGCTAAATTTTCATCCTCCAGAAGCATCTCAATTACTTCACGCAGATTCTCTTGTAATTCATCCAATGTTTCTGCCTGGGAGTGTGCGCCAGGAAATCCGGGAACATAGCCAACATAAAGCTTTGTATCAGAATCTCGCTCAACAATTGCAGTGAAAGTCTTCATAGTTTTAGCATTTAAGCTATGTCAAATATTCACAGCATAACACTAGCATCTGAAAATGGACTGGACTGGGGAAATTGAACACGGCATAGAGTGTGGGTAGCTAACGAGTAGCTACTGATGTTAGTCAGTGCTGGTGAAACTTGTGTAAGTCTTGTGATTTACGCAAGTGTTCTCAATCATATTCTCTAAAAACTCTCTAGTAACTCAGATTAATTCCGCAGCAAAAAGCCTACCTTTAATTGGCTCATACTCATCTTCTAGTAACCATAACTTGGCTGCATTATAGTCATTACTAGAAAATACAACTTTATAACCCTGCGCCGGATCATAAACTTGACAGTTATCTTCACTATCGCAAAGCAATAAAAGAATGTATGGAGGGGATAACATTGAATCTATCCATACTTCTGTAAATTCCCAGTTATTCTTCACTCGGTCTTGTGCGGGGGATGACGTGGTATTGGTCGTCTGCATTGATTTTATCTCCCCATAGTAAAGTAGAATACGACTACCATCTGGACTGATTCTATAACCTATTGGTTCATTAAAAAACATCCCATAACGGTCATATCCTCGAATCATTCCAGTGAATAATATCTGAAATCAGATGCGAAAAGCGATCGCATACTTCATAGTACATTCTAAGTATTTGGGTAGGGTAATTGGTTTAGCTTGACGTAACAGCTAAGTAACCACAAAAGAGTCGAGTATCTAATTATTTTAAGAATATAGTAATCACACTTAAAGTTATTAAAACTTCTTTATTAATCCAAAAATAAGTATTTATACATAAATTGATTATTTTTATCTGTATTAAATTTAGATAAACATTTAAAACTAGGGTTTACCAGAATATGAATAGAGAAGTTGGAAAAGTTAAATGGTATGGCGGATTGAACTCAAAAACAGGTCGCCCCAATGATTACGGTTTTATCTCTCAGATCACAAATTCTGATGATTTGTATTTTAATAAACGTGATATTAAATGTAGTGAAAATTATCTTAAACAAGATGCTATTGTCTCTTTTTATGTTAAGACAGTAACAAATAAAGATGGCAAGATAAGTTACCAATCTTTTGATATAGATTTAATACAGAATGAAGAAGATTTAGATGTTATAAAAACTTGTGCTTTAAGCAATCAAGTCATGTTTTGGCAGCCAATTTTTAGTAAATATTTGCAAAATTGTATAAAGAATAAAAGTCAATCTGTAGATGATTTGGCTGCTCTTTGTATAAAAAAGTTGAATTTGTTAAGCACTTATCAAAAATATTCTTTTCTCCAATCTTTACCAGAAGAGCTATATCTGGTTTCTAAAGATATTCGGAAGTTATTACAACCCCAACAAGCTATTAAAATCTTTAGTCAAATTGTGGAGGAAACTGAAAGCAAAGACATAGTTGATGAAATATTTGAATATCTTAATAATTATGATAACCTCATAACTGAATTACCACAACAACTACTCAAAATTCCCAAAATTTATGATATAGCCCCTAAAAAACTTCAAGCAAAGTATATTATTAGCGCATCTAATAATAATTTAAGTAAGTCACAATTGGATAAACTAGTTGATATATTAAAAACTGCCAATACAGCAGAACTTGAATATATTGTATCCATACTTCCTTCTGAGTTACAAGCACAACCAATAATTTTTGATTTTTTGCTCCCAACAGTTCAGGTAGATATTATATGGGATAAGTTTAAGTCTGACACAGTTAGTATATGGGAAAAACTTTCAAAAGAGGCAAAGGTATTTAGTTTATATAGAGCAGTTGAAGAAAACTTGGATTTAAATATTTTAACAAAAAAAGCTGATGATAACGATATTAGTCTTGTCTCCTTTTGTCTAAAACTTTTTGCATATCCTAAAATTTCATTTCTCAAACTACATGAATCATTCCTGAAACTGATAGTTACTGTTAATGGCGATACATCTCAATTATTTCCTTTATTTAGAACAGGGCTTACGCACAAGCAACGGAAAATCGAACCACAGAGGACGCAGAGTCCACGGAGGAATAAGAGTTTGAGAGGTCTTTTGCGTAATCCCTATAGAAATGAAGATTCGATGTTAATGTCATTTGATGACATCTCCTCTGATAAGGGTGATTTAACAAGCTGCTTAGAAAAAGAAAGTAGTACTAATAAATGTTATAAGTGGAACCTTAGACATTTTTTGGTTGCTAAAAGTATTCAAATTAAATTTCCACGAATTACTTTAGATGTAGATGAATATATACGAAAAATTAAAGCTTGGGCTAATTTTGTAAAAAAGAACTCTCAGAGATTAAAATGTAGATTTTGTGGAGAGCTAATGACATTCAATCCTGAATACAGTAAACATTCAACTACACAGGAGATAACAGTTTTTTGGTGTCCAAATGCTGATCCAATAGAATGTTCAGGTATTTCTGGATTAGACGGTAGAAATCATAATTACAATGTTTATATAAATTATTGTTGGAACTGCCTTAAAACTGTTGATAGTAGAAATAGTTTACAACATTACGGAATTAATTATAAAAGTGACGGTTGGGTTAAATGTACTAATTGTGGTGCAGGAAAAAAGCCAGGATATTAGAAACACAATATTACTTTACTATGGTATTTTTTGGGTTTTCCTAATACCTACACCGATCTGCTACTGACTGTAGGTAGCAAAATAGCTATAAATAAAAACGGTAGAGCAATAAATACTCTACCGTTTTCTAATTTTCTATTTGAGATTTAAATCCCAAATCTTAAATTTTACTCAACACCTTGGGGTAACAATTCCCGACGCTGTTCAGAACTAACTTGCACAACGCCATTTTCATCGACATCAACGATCGCAGTATCGCCATCTTTAATCCGACCAGACAGAATTTCTTCTGCTAGGCTATCTTCTAACAGGCGCATAATCGCCCGGCGTAATGGTCTGGCGCCATAGCTGGGACTGTAACCTTCAGTGATCAAGCGATCCTTGAAGCGATCGGTAACTTCTAAGGTGATACCCTTTTCCGTCAGACGACCAAATACTTCCTTAAGCATAATTTCGGCAATTTGTGTTACCTCCGGCTTGCTCAACTGACGGAAGACGATAATTTCATCGAGTCGGTTGAGGAACTCTGGACGGAAGTATTGCTTCAATTCTTCGTTCACCAAAGAGCGAATCCGGTTGTAAGTTGACTCGGTGGCATCTTCGGAGAACTCAAAGCCGATACCACTACCGCCTTTTTCAATTACCTTAGAACCAATATTGGAAGTTAAAATCAGCAAGGTGTTTTTGAAGTCCACCGTGCGACCTTTGGCATCGGTTAACCGACCGTCTTCCAAAATTTGCAGCAGCATATTGAATACATCGGGGTGCGCTTTCTCGATTTCGTCGAACAACACCACGGTGTAAGGACGCCGCCGCACGGCTTCGGTCAGCTGACCACCTTCGTTATAACCAACATAACCAGGAGGCGAACCAATCAGCTTACTGACGGTGTGGCGCTCCATGTATTCCGACATATCTAAGCGGATCATCGCTTCTTCGGAACCGAAGAAGTAAGCAGCCAAAGACTTGGCCAACTCGGTTTTACCTACACCAGTCGGCCCAGAGAAGACAAAGCTAGCTATGGGTCGATTGGGATTTTTCAAACCGACACGGGCGCGACGAATTGCTTTTGAAACTGCTCTGACCGCTTCGTCTTGACCAATTAAACGCTGATGCAAGGTGTCTTCCATGTGCAGCAGCTTTTCAGATTCAGATTCGGTGAGTTTGTTCACCGGTACCCCAGTCCAGGAAGCGACAATGTGAGCAATGTCTTCTTCTGTAACTACAGGTTCTTCACCTTCATTGCCAGTTGCATTGGTCTTGCTTTGAGCGATCGCCCGAATTTCGGCTTTGATTTCCATCTCGCGATCGCGCAATTCCCCAGCTTTGTCAAAGTCTTGAGAGCGCACCGCGTCATCTTTTTCTTTTAATATCTGACGCAGCTGTTTGTCTAACTCCTTGGCTGCGGGTGGCAACTGAGAGTTAATCAAGCGCACCCTAGAACCAGCTTCATCAACTAAGTCGATGGCTTTATCTGGGAGGAAGCGATCGCTAATGTAACGATCTGATAACTTTGCCGCCGCTACCAATGCTTCGTCAGATATTTTCAGTTTGTGGTGTTGCTCGTAGCGTTCGCGCAAACCATATAAAATTTCAATTGTTTCATCAACTGTAGGTTCGCCAACCATTACTGGTTGGAAACGCCGCTCTAGCGCTGCATCTCGCTCGATGTGCTTCCGGTATTCATCTAGGGTTGTAGCACCGATGCACTGCAACTCACCCCTAGCCAAAGCTGGCTTGAGGATATTCGCTGCGTCTATAGCACCTTCTGCTGCACCCGCACCAATTAAGGTGTGTACCTCATCAATCACGAGAATGACATTACCCGCAGAGCGGATTTCATCCATGATTTTTTTCAAGCGTTCTTCAAATTCACCCCGGTATTTGGTTCCTGCTACGAGCAAACCAATATCCAGTGTAACGACGCGTTTATCTTCCAGGATGTCAGGGATATCTTTAGCGGCAATGCGGGAAGCTAAACCTTCCGCGATCGCTGTTTTACCAACCCCTGGTTCCCCAATTAGCACTGGGTTATTTTTAGTTCGGCGACCCAATATCTGGATCACCCGCTCAATTTCCTTGGCGCGTCCCACCACTGGATCGAGCTTATTGTCCATTGCCATCTGAGTCAGGTTTGAGCCAAATTCATCCAGAGTCGGGGTTTTTGTGCGCCCGGATGAACCGCCTGGTGAAACTTCGGCAGTTTCTCCCAACATGCGGATGACTTGGGTTCTGACCTTAGATAGATCCACACCGAGGTTTTCTAGTACCCTGGCTGCTACGCCTTCCCCTTCGCGGATTAGGCCCAACAGCAGATGCTCGGTGCCAATGTAGTTATGCCCCAGTTGGCGTGCTTCTTCCAAGGAGAGTTCTAGAACTCGCTTTGCCCGTGGCGTAAACGGAATTTCCACGGCAACAAAGCCTGATCCCCGTCCGATAATTTTTTCAACTTCAATTCGGGCATCTTTGAGATTGACGCCCATTGATTTCAGCACCTTGGCGGCCACTCCAGTGCCTTCGCCAATCAAACCCAAGAGGATCTGCTCGGTTCCGACAAAGTTGTGACCTAAACGGCGGGCCTCTTCTTGGGCCAGCATGATTACCTTAATGGCTTTTTCTGTGAAGCGTTCAAACATGGCATTTTTCCCATCACCTGCGGTCGTGCCGGTATGCTGATTTTAGCACAGGCAAAGCTTTTGGATGCCTGTATAACAGATTATAGACATCCTGAAGCTATGACTTGGGTTGATGGGCTAATTGTTAACTATTGACTACTTTTATCTGACTAGTGTACTGAGGAGCTTTAGTTCACCAGCCCTTTTGGGATTTATTACAAATTGCTGAGTGTTTATATTGAGAGTTTCTTTACTTAATCCCAAACACTTACAAATAACATATATATTTTTGAATGTCAAACAAAAATATATTATATAGTTTTTTATTATAGAATCATTTTATTCTATAAAATATTCAAATAAGATTAGACGCAGCAAAGTTGCACTTTTTTGCTGAAGCCGATCACCAGCCTCGATAATTCCAAATTAATTACGAATTACGAATTACGAATTACGAATTATTTAAAAAGCAAATGCCAAGAAGATTTGCTCAGACGATGACTAACTAGGGTATGCCAATTGTCTAAAGTCTTTTGAAACTTGGAGTGTTGCAGGTCTGAGAGCCAAAGAATGAGCGCGTCTTCGCCGTTATCTTGGTAGTAACCCCGCCGCAGTCCAGCTGTTTTGAAGCCAAATTTTTGATATAAAGATAAAGCACCCAAGTTGGAAGCTCGCACTTCGAGGGTAGCTCGCTCCATTTTGCGATCGCAAGCTGTCTTAAGGAGTGAATATAGTAGAGCTGCACCCATTCCCTGACGGTGATATTGAGGATGAACCGCCAAAATTGTAATGTGGGCTTCCTCCAAAATTGACCAAAAGCAACCCATTCCTAGCAGTCTCGAATTAGTTACAGGGGAAAATAAACCCAGCAAATCGCTGTTGGGACTGTCCAACTCTCGTTGGTAGCCCTCCTTTGTCCATAGACCGCCAAAACAGTCTTGATCGAGTTCCAACAATGCACTCAGATCCTCTGAAGTCAGTAATTTAATTTCTAAGTCTAATGAAATCACATTTATTGAATAAGATTACAAACCCTTTGTAAACTGGGAAACGGGAGACGAACTCAAAGCCCGTAATTTAACAAGGACAACTCTTACAGTTATGGTATCGACTCACTCCACTGGGATTCAACATTCTGGAAGTCAATATTTACCTCAAAGGCGCAGCACCGACACAAATCTCTCGCCTAATCAAGAACTTTTACCCTTAACTGCCAGAGTTCATAACCATGATTTCCTGGAAATTGGTGGGTGTGATGTCACAACCCTAGTTCAGCAATTTGGTTCACCTTTGTATATTTTAGATGAAGAGACGCTGCGTTTGGCTTGTCAGCAATACCGAGATGCTTTTAAACAGTACTATCAGGGCGAATCTCAAGTATTATATGCCTCAAAAGCTTGGAATTGTTTAGCAGTTTGTGCGATCGCCGCCTCTGAAGGGCTGGGAATCGATGTAGCATCTGGGGGGGAACTCTACACCGCCTTGCAAGCCGGTGTCAATCCTGATAAAATCTATCTCCATAACAATAACAAATCTCGTGAAGAGCTAATTTTTGCCATAGAATCTGGTTGCACCATTGTGGTGGATAACTGGCACGAGTTACATATTTTGGGAGAAATTGTAGAGACGACAAATTCCGCCTCCGCACATCCTCGGTTGCTGCTGCGGTTAACTCCGGGTATTGAATGTCACACGCATGAATATATCCGCACGGGACAATTAGATAGTAAATTTGGCTTTGATCCCAATCAAATAGAGGAATTGTTTAGTTTTGTAAGCAAACAATCTGCCTTGAACTGCGTAGGATTACATGCTCATATCGGTTCTCAAATTTTTGAGCGTCAACCGCATCAAGATCTAGCTGCGCTGATGGTAGAGTGGCTGCGGTCAGCGGCAAAGTATGGTTTAAAACTGACAGAGTTAAATGTTGGTGGCGGTTTAGGGATTAAGTATATAGAATCAGACGATCCCCCCAGTATTGAAGAATGGGTGAAACCAATTTGTGAAGTCATCCAAGAAGCTTGTGCAGCCGAAAATCTGCCTTTGCCGAAATTACTGAGTGAACCAGGGCGATCGCTAATTGCCACAGCTTGCGTTACTGCCTATACTGTTGGTTCATCCAAAGTTATCCCAGAAATTCGTACCTACGTAGCAATTGATGGGGGAATGTCTGATAATCCCCGCCCAATTACTTACCAATCAGTTTATCGGGCAGTTGTTGCCAATAAAATGTCTTCCCCCTTAACGGAAACGGTAACAATTGCTGGTAAACATTGCGAATCAGGAGATATTCTGATTAAAAATGCACTACTACCAAAGACTGAACCAGGAGATATTCTCTTAGTTATGGGAACTGGTGCGTACAATTACAGTATGGCATCTAACTACAACCGCTTGCCCCGACCGGCAGCAGTCATAGTGGCGAATGGCGAAGCAAATTTAATTTTGCAACGTGAAACTTATCAAGACTTAATTCGACAAGATTGCCTACCAGAAAGACTAAAGAAATAGTCATTTGTCCTTGGTGAGTCCAGCACTGCGGGAGGGTTTCCCTCCGCAGGTGACTGGCGTTAGCGTAGCGGTAGCGACGTTAGGAGCGTCACCCGAAGGGTCATTGGGAGCCACTGCGTTGCGGGGGTTCCCCCTGTTAAAGCAAGTGGCGTTCATTAGCCAGGAACTAATGACTAATGACTAATGACTAACTGTAATTAGAGGCAAAAGTGTAATCCAGATGTCATGAGAGATTGGTGGAAGCAATGGCTGACAAACCTAGGATGGTCACAGTCCTTGCTACTTGGGACTCTGGATATTTTGTTAGTGCTGGCGCTGACGTATATGATACTAGTTATTATTAGTGAGCGCCGGACACTGTGGATGGTGCGTGGGTTCATCGTCTTGATGCTAGCCTCAGCCCTAAGTGGCAGATTAGGACTGCCTCTGCTAAGTTTTGTACTGGAAAAGTTGGTGATTGGTTGTGCTGTGGCGATGGCTGTTACTCTACAATCAGAGTTTCGGCGGTTTTTGGAACAATTGGGCCGTGGCGAATTCCGCCAGATGTTTCAGGGCGATCGCTTGGCAATCCCCAAATCTGATAGTGTAATTGATGAAATTGTCGAGGCTGTTAAAGAATTGTCAAAAAACCGCATTGGAGCTTTACTAATTTTGGAAACCACAGGGCCAATTGATGAGCGAGATTTTTCTGTGCCAGGAGTAAAGCTAAATGCGGAGGTTTCTAAAGAGCTGATCCAAACAATTTTTCAACCGAAAACTTTGTTACACGATGGAGCAACGTTAATCCGTGGATCGAGGATTGTCGCATCGGGTATAATTTTACCACTTTCGGGACGCACAGCCTCGCGCCAGTTGGGAACACGCCACCGGGCAGCAATGGGAATTACTGAGCGGGTCGAAAATTGCATTTGTGTCGTTGTATCTGAAGAAACGGGTTCTATTTCCTTAGCGGAACGGGGAACCTTAAATAGACCACTGACGATTAAGAAGCTGAAAGAGTCATTAGAGGCTCTCTTGTCCCCAACGGTGGATCGAGAAGCTGTTGCTCCTGGTCTATTAAGTTTTATTCGTCAGATAGCTGGGAAAGCACTAGCATTGGTTTCACGTTTACTCGGATTACCATCGATCGCTTCTCGAGATAAAAAATGACACTACAACAAACTAAACTGCGAGATTTGCCCACTGACTTGAAACGAGAACTATTGCCCCAGCACGTTGCAGTGATTATGGATGGTAATGGTCGATGGGCCAAACGTCAGGGTCTACCTCGGTTTATGGGTCATAAGCGAGGAGTAGATACTCTCAAGGATTTACTTCGCTGTTGTCAAGATTGGGGAATTCAGGCGTTGACGGCTTATGCTTTCTCGACCGAGAACTGGAAAAGACCGCAGGAAGAGGTGGATTTTTTAATGACTCTATTTCAAAGAGTTCTGCGCCAAGAACTGCGGGAAATGGTCGAAGAAAATGTTCAAATTAAATTTGTGGGAAATTTGCAGGTCTTGCCACAATCGCTTCAAAAAGAAATTTCCCGTTCAATGGAAGAAACCAAGGATAATCGCGGTATTCGGTTTTCAGTGGCAACTAATTATGGCGGACGCCAAGAGATTTTACAAGCTTGTCAGGCGATCGCCAAGCAAGTTCAGCTAGGTCTGCTACAACCCGATGAAATTAATGAACAAGTGTTTGAAAGCCACTTGTACACAGCAGGAATTACTGACCCAGATTTGTTAATCCGTACAAGTGGAGAAATGCGCCTCTCAAATTTCCTGCTCTGGCAAATGGCTTATGGGGAAATTTACATTACCGATACTCTCTGGCCTGATTTTGACCGGACTGAGTTTCACCGCGCTTTGTGTGCCTACCAGCAACGAGAACGGCGGTTTGGCAAAGTCTAAAATAGTGCATCTGCCACTTTCGTAGGATGCCTTAGCGAAGATACAAAATCGGCGATCGCACTTAAATGATGAGCGAAGCGATCGCCTAATTTGACAGTGATAGCGATGCCTGCGGCCGTAAAGTACGCATTTTGGTATAATAAAGGAGTTAAGTATTTGCTAGATGTCGTTATGCCAGAGGTTGCACGGTTCTATGGAATTGTGATTAAAATATTCTTTGGCGATCACCTTCCGCCTCATTTTCATGCAGTCTATGGCGAGTACAATGCGTTAGTCAGCATTGAATCACTTCAAATCATTGAAGGAGATTTGCCAAATCGGGCACAAAAGCTAGTCCTAGAGTGGGCAAATTTATACCAGCAAGAACTGTTGCAAATGTGGAATACCCAGGAGTTTCGTAAGCTACCTCCTTTGAAGTAGATTTGGTTAGGAGCAGCTATGTTGTATCCCCGAATTCATCACGCTAAAGCAATCGATGATACTACTCTAGTCATTGAATTTACCAATCAAGAGGTAAAAAAATACGATGTTCGTCATCTCTTAGATACTCCAATGTTTTCTCCACTTCGACAACCTGCTTTTTTCAAGGACTTTAAGGTCGAGCAAGGGGGCTATGGGATTGTGTGGAATGAGGAGATTGATCTTAGCGAGTATGAACTTTGGAAGAATGGTGTGTCCTTGATGGAGAGTGAAGACAAGGCCAGCGATCGCATTCAGCAGTCATAGTGCGATCGCACCTCAAGCAGTTTTTCGTTGTGGAGAAAAGACAAAATCGCTTGAGAATTCCAGGTCATAATTAGCGATCGCCTCTTCAATAGTGGAATAAAGGGAGGATCGTTGATCAGGAGATTCTTCGATGAAGAGTTCTAAAAATTGTTTGTCTAGTGCTTTGATCTGGTTTTCGTTCAGGGGAAGGTGGTAATAATCAGCACTTTGTACACAAAACTGTCCGTCATTAAGGCGTTGGAAACAGCGATAGCGGATAGCGGCTGCGTCATCTAGTCTTTTCCAAATGTCGATCGCTTTAAACATAGCTTGCTAGGAGATAGGTTTCTATCGACCTGACTCAATGCGCTTTTGGGTATTGGCTCTTGAGTTTTTGAACTGAGTAATTTGCTGGTTGGTTGCTGGATCAACGATGACCACTCGATCACTCTTTACATATACATAATAACCAGTTTCAGCATCTTGGAATAGCCGACCTTCTCTGACAACTCGATTGACATCGCCTACTTGCCGAGTCACTGTACCGTCTTGGGCTTCTTGCGACCTCTGCTCTGCATGGGGTGTTTTACCTTCAATTTGCTTGCGCTCCTCCTCGTTGGACTCACACATTACGATCGCGCTCTAAATTTCTGCTCATTCTAGCAAGTGATCGCCCCTTCCCATCTGTCCCACAGTTGATCGCGTCAGCAATCCGTACACGATCGCTCAAGACCTAACAGCGATCGCACTATAAGCAAAGGAGCGATCTCATTAATCCAATGGCATTGCACCAAGTAATAAACTAGCCGGAACCTGCTGTTCAGTCCCTTGCGCTTTAGCCCAAGCCAGTATCTCTTCACGTTCAGACTCTGATAGGGCATCTACGATACACTGCAATGCGGCTCTAGTTGATTCATTGCGAACTATCTCTTCAACAGTCATTGCTTGGGGCGATATGTCTAAGCCCAAGCCTTCTTCGTCTTTGTATGGCGGTGATAATCGACGGAGTTCGTCGTGTGTTTCTTGATCGCGCTCGTAGCTGACCAAATCAGCTATTTTGGGAAGCAGGGGTAATAGGTTTTGAGGTGGTAAAACCGAAGTATATGCTGGATTTCCCTGACCGCAAGCGTGGCGTAGAACCACCCGCCAAGCAAGAAGTGCGCCTGTCAACTCATTGTGAATGAAATTTCGGTATGCCCAGTCCTTAAAAGCTTCCACTGCTGAGGAGTCTACCTTGGCTTCGAGATGTTCCAGTGCCTCAGTGACAAACTCCCGTGTAATGGCGGTATCCAGTTCCGGCAAATAGCCTAGTTCCTTGTTTGCTTCCCACAGAGCGGCACGTTTTTCAACCGCCTTAGTATGGATAGCTTGAAAAATCTGTGGATCACTAGCTAAAGCAGGCGGAAATTTCATTGGCTTCAGAAAGGGTTTCACCCAAGGCTGCGCGGGTAGAGCTAAAGCTTGTAGCCATTGCAGCCCAGTATTGGGTTGCCAAATGGAATCAGAATTCATGCCGTTGAGCCTCCAGAATCGCTTTGAATGCCAAGTCGCGTAAGCAGTAAAGTTATCATCACTACAGAAAGTCCAGCAAGTGCTAGTTTGGTAGCAGGTTCAGGATCAGCCAAAGCTGCTATAACTACACTAAGCAGTGCGATTGACAATCCTAAAGTGACTAGAACGTCAATTACATCAGATACAGACACAGAGCGGGAAGAAGAAGGCGCAGGGCGCTCTCGCGGAATCGGAACTGGGGCTTGACGAGTAGCCCAATCCCAAGCGTTTTCAGGTAATTGGACAGTACCATCTGGGTCATCGCAATTCTTGCTGTTCCACTGGTTAAGTCTGTTCCGTAACCCTTGTTGCATATTCCTAAACTGCTGTTGATGCCCTTCAACCGAACCATACTGCGGATGAGGGTTAATCCAGTAGTCCCATTGGAGATTTCGCGGATCTGCTCGTAACTCCTCCCACCGTTGGATCAGTCCCTTAGTGTTTTCATCTCCAAAGATGAAACGGCGAATCTGCTCAAGAAGGTTAGGACATTCGGGGTCTCCACCCGCCGTTGCTGTTTGACATTGCACGATTCCTATTTGTTGCACTACATGGGTCAACTCATGGGCAGTCAACGCATCCTTCGCAGGAGATTTTCCCGCACCAAAATAAACATCTTGTTTGTGTGTGAAGGCTTGAGCATTCAAATCCTGGTTCATCTGCACGGCTTCGCTGCCTGTATGCACCCGCACCTGGCTGAAATCAGCGCCAAAGCGGGGTTCCATGAACGATCGCACCTCATCCGACAGAGGACTACCCCCACCTTTACTGCTATTGAGCCGACTTTCAATATTATTCCCTGTCTGTAAGCCACCATCAGTAGCCGTTTGTATGGATGGTTTAGTTTGTACTTTGTCTTCTTCCTGTTCACAGGCTGCACATTTGCGCTGCAAGGAATCTTGTACAGACTGTACGCTTTGAGCGTTAAGTTTATCTGGCATAACCATCCGCATCACCTGATTTGCCATCCAATCCGCTTCCTGCTCGTACTTGTCCCCTGGTTTTCCCACCGTCAGCTTTGCCTGGGGACGACGCAACGCCATGCGACTAATGTCGTGACCAAAAGACCGTTGGTGAATGACTTCTGATAACAAAGATTGCTCGTCAGCAGCCTGCGCTTCTTGAAGGTTGGTTGATTCCTCAGTTGCTGTTTGGATAACATTATTCGTTGGTAAACCAAAGCCTCGCACTGGGTTCGCCAGGGTCGGAGTAGTTGGTGAGACAAGAGATGGATTTGAAAAAGTTGATGTACCTGCTTTCTTGTGCCCAAACGTGCGATCGCTCATCTCACCCTTCCTTGAACAATGAGTACAGCCGTGATTCTTGCTGCCGGGATTTATACCCGTAAATTTTACAGTTGATCAAAATGCGATCGCTACCGACTTTCGTCTGAATTTACGGTTAACTGTACTTAGTACTTTACTCACGGGCCAGAAAAAACAGCTTGTTCTATATCATCCCGGCTCAGGGAATACTTAAATGAGCGTTGGATATGTTGTCCATTTTCCCCAGATTGGACATATCGGACTACGATTTGCTCGACATCTAGCCATAGTTCAGCTTGCCAACTGGGCTGCTGCACACGCCAACAATGCTTCTGGATTTCGTCTTGTTGACAGCCTTGGTCTTTTAGCCACTGCTCAATTTGTGGCAGGGGATGATTATATAGGGGAGTACTAGAAGGAAGAAGAGGCATAGGAATTTTAGATTTTAGATTTTAGATTTTGGATTAGGAAGTTTTTTAATTTTTAATTACCATCAGGTAACTAGTTGCAACACATGGGTAATGTGTTGGTGTACAGATGGAGTTAGCTGTAGTAAATGGGAATGGATCGCAGCCTCACCACGAGTTAAGCCAATGGCAACAGCTAATAGCAGACAACCTACAAATGTTAATACCAGCATAAATAAAGCAAAGATTTCGCCAGATGAGAGGGGGCGATCGCTCGGATCAAGGTAAGCTGATTTTGACCAGTCATAAGAATGGGAAACTGGATGATTCAAGTCAGGGGGTGGTTGAATTACTCCAAAGCGGGAATAGCCAATTTTTAAATCGTAGCCGAAGCGCCGCTCTGGATGGCTAAGGGTGGCGTAGGCTTCGTTGATTTGCTGAAACTTGAGAGTGGCGATCGCAGTCGGCAAGTCTGTAGTATCAGGATGATAGAGTTTGCTCAGTTGCCGATAAGCGCGACGAATGTCAACTACCGATGCCCAGGGATGCAGTCCTAGCAGGGAGTAATAAGTTGGTTCACTGCTTTGTGGCATTGCCCTGTTTTGATTCACGGCTGTTTGAGTCACTTTGCTCAAAGATATTTTTTATATTTTAAATCTTTTGTGAATTGGAGAGGACACAAGAAAACACAGCAGGTTTATACTCTCAAAGGTGAGGCTACACAAACAAAGCTTCTTGGCGCGGGCTAGACAAAATAATGGTTTCTAGTCTGACTAAGCTTTACCCCTACCAGCCGCATCTATAGGTAGTAAAATCTTTATTTCACCAGGCTTTTAAGATACTCTTGCTTGGTTGCAAAATAGTTTGTGACTTCTGCAGGAGTAAGTATTATAACCTTTGTGCTGGGTCGAATGGGCTGTAATAAAGTGTTTTGACTACAATGAGAAATGCTTGCCTTCCTATACACGCATTCAGCACTCATACCAGATACACGAAAGTAATTGCCTATTTGTAGCTCTTGGAAAGTCATGTAAATCGTCTCCTAACCATCACTCTTTTTTGACATCCGATGAAAAGCTAGTTTCTAACATATTAAATCAGCACGGGGTTTAAAGGTTTCAATTTGCCGTAACTTTTCGTAAAGTTCCCGTTCTTCTTGACTAATATTTTTCGGAGTAACTATCTGAATTTCCACCAATTGATCGCCACGTTTCCCGTTCTCAACAGGGTAGCCTTTATTCGCCAAGCGTAATCTTTGACCTGATCTAACTCCTGGCGGAATTGTCATTTTCACTGGGCCATCTAAAGTTGGTGCTTCTACCTGTCCTCCTAAAACTGCTTCGCTGGGAGTAACGGGCACTTGGCAGAGTATATTTAAACCTTCTAGCTTAAATAATGGATGAGGCTCGACGGTAATTTTTAAGTATAGGTCGCCACCACCAACGCCTTGGTTACGCAAACGGATGGTTTGACCTGTTACCATACCTTGTGGCATATTAACTTCTAGCGATCGCCCATCTTCCAAACGAATGCGTTCATTACCGCCTTGATAAGCTTTTTCTAGCGGGAGCGTTAATCTAGCTTCTATATCCCGACGGGTAGTGCGAGGTGGGGTGTTAGGGGTGTAGGCAACTTTTGTCCTCGGTGAACGAAACGGATCGCTCGTATTGCCATTACTAGAATTACTTGCCGTACTCTTATTTTTGACGCCGATAACTTGATTAATAAAGCTTTCAAAGTCGGAGAATTCGCTTGGATCTACGCCCTGATTACCGTTGCTCGCACCAGCACTATTCTGCCAAGTTTTGGCTTTTGGCGTTTGTTTGTTGCCTGCAAAACCTTTTTGCTTCCAGTAGCGGCTAAACTGGTCATACTGCGATCGCTTGGCCATGTCTGAAAGGACTTCATAAGCCTCGCCAATATCCTTAAATTTTTCCTCAGATTCTTTGTTACCCGGATTAAGATCGGGGTGGTATTGCCTTGCTAACCGCCGATAAACCTTTTTAATTTCCTCGCTAGAGGCATCTTTAGATACTCCCAAAATCTCGTAGTAATCGCGAAAGTTCGGCAAATTTTGCATAGTTCAGTTATTTAAATTTTAGATTTTAGATTTTAGATTTTGGATTAATTAAGAGTTAGGAGTAAAGACGCGATTAATCGCGTCTGTAATGAGTTGAAAAATTTAATTTTTAACTTCTCACTCCTAACTTTTATTAAAAGTACTACAACCAATCATTGTCTTCATCATCATCCCAGTTATCTTGGTAGCTTGGACGAGATTTGCGTGTAGGACGGCTGTCATAGGAAGAAGAACGACTGTCTCTGGTAGAGTCTCTGCCATAGTCTCTGCCAGTGTCCCTGCCATAGTCTCTGCCAGTGTCCCTGCCATAGGAGTCGCGTTCCCGATATGTATCTCGCACAGATTCGCGTTCTCGTTCCTTATCGCCGCCAGTAAAGATGTCACGGATAGTACCAAACAAATTGTCGTCTTCATCCTCAGTATAAGACTGGCGGACTTCCCGATTTAGCTCATACAGAGCATCTTGCAAATCGGCGTAAGCTTGATCAATACCGCGATCGTCATTTTCCTTAAGACTATCTCGTAGTTCCCGGCAAGTACTATCAATTTTTTGGCGGCGGCTGCGGGCAAACTGCATACCAAATTCCAAAGCTACTTCTCTAAGCTGTCGTTCTGCTTGGAAAATCAACGCCTCAGAACGAGTCCGCTTTTCTATGCGTTCTTTACGTTCCCGATCAACATCGGCGTATTTCTGAGCGTCCTGAATCATCCGATTCACTTCCGACTCGTTCAAGGTAGAAGCGCCTTGAATGGTGATACTCTGCTCTCGGCCAGTGGTTCTATCTAAGGCTGTCACCTGTAAAATACCGTTAGCATCGATATCAAAGGATAGTTGTACTTGAGGAATACCCCGTGGTGCTGGTGGAATGCCATACAGCTTAAACCGTCCCAAAGACTTGTTGTTTGCTGCCATTTCCCGTTCGCCCTGGACTACGTGGATTTCCACAGTATTTTGGTTATTTTCCGACGTAGAAAAAACGTCAGAACGACGGACTGGGATGGTGGTGTTACGGGGAATGAGTTTTTTCATCACGCCACCGATGGTTTCCAATCCCAAAGACAACGGTGTGACATCTAAAAGCAACACATCTTTGAGTTCGCCGGCGAGAATTCCGGCTTGAATTGCTGCACCCACTCCCACGACTTCATCGGGGTTAACGTTTTCGTTGGGTTCTGTACCAATCAAATCCCGCACAAGCTGCTTCACCATTGGCATCCGGGTAGAACCGCCAACTAACACAACTTCTTCAATGTCTCTAGGTGAAAGTCCGGCATCTTTAAGCGCTCGTTTCACTGGTGTCCGCAATCGCCCCACCAAATCACCACACAAACCTTCAAACTGGGAACGAGTTAAACGAGTTTCCAGATGTTTGGGGCCATCTTCCGTGGCGGTGATGAAGGGTAAGTTAATATCGGTGACGCTGACGGCAGAAAGCTCAATTTTAGCTTTTTCCGCAGCTTCCATTAGACGTTGTAAAGCTTGGCGATCGCGTCTTAAGTCTACCTCTTCTGTTTCCAGAAATTGCTCTGCTAACCAATCGACTATTATTTTGTCAAAGTCGTTACCACCGAGTTGCGTATCTCCACTGGTAGCCTTAACTTCAAATATCCCATCACCAACGTCTAAAATCGATACGTCAAAGGTGCCACCACCCAAGTCAAATACTAAAATAGTTTCTGTCTCACCCCGATCTAATCCATAAGCCAAAGATGCAGCAGTTGGTTCATTGAGAATCCGCAGCACCTCTAAGCCAGCAATTCTGCCAGCATCGCGGGTTGCCTGTCGCTGAGAATCGTTAAAATAAGCGGGTACTGTAATTACTGCCCCTGTCACTGGTTCACCCAAGTAGCGACTAGCGTCGTCTGCTAACTTCTTCAGCACCATTGCCGAAATTTCTTCTGGGGCGAAATCTTTATTGAGGCGAGGACAGGCAATTTTAATATTACCTACTTCGTCTTTGCGGATAGTGTAGGGTATACGCTTGGAATCTGGGTTAAGTTCGCCATACTTGCGCCCAATGAAGCGTTTAACTGCGAAAAAGGTATTTTGGGGATTGAGAACGGTTTGTCGCCGTGCCATTTGCCCAACTACCCTTTCGCCTTCTTTGCTAAAGCCAACTACGGAGGGGGTTGTTCGCATTCCTTCTGCATTGGCAATCACCACCGGCTTGCCACCCTCCATAACGGCGACTACTGAGTTGGTTGTACCCAAGTCGATGCCGACTACCTTGCCCATGCGTTACTCTTCTCCTAAAGCGTCTTATATATTTATTATGATTGGGCGGAACTACCTTTAGCTTTGTGCTACAGGATGAAAGCACCTCAATGGTATAGTAGTCATCATTAAGGCAGTAAGTTAAAAAGTGCAGTTAAAGGAGATAGTTGCAAGACTAGGATAGCATTGAGATGGTTTGTGTGCCCAAGCAGCCTTCATTCTTGTTATCTAGCTACTTCTCTTTACGGAATTTTCAAGTTGGTAAGTAAATACACTTTAATCCATGCTTGATCTGCTTTTTTAAGTGCCTGAAAACCCTAATATTGCCAATATTTTAAAGATTTGAATTTAACAGAGCGATTACAAAGTTCCCTAAGTGAGATAGCGCGAGAACGCGATCCTTACATGGCAACGGCTGGACATTTTTTTGTCCAAGAATACATCCGTCGGGAATTTTCACAATGGGGGAGTGTGGAAATCCACACCTTTGAAGTCAGAGGTAAAGCTTGTAAGAACTTGATACTAAATTTACCATCTCAAGCTAGAGGGCAAAAAAAGGATTTGCCACCAATCTTAATTGGCGCTCACTATGATGCCGTTCCTGGAACACCAGGAGCTGATGATAATGCCACAGGGGTGGCGGTGTTGCTGGAATTGGCGAGAAAGTTTGCTGCCAAACCTCTAAAATATCCCTTAAGGCTGGTTGCTTTCGATATGGAAGAATACGGCTTACTGGGTAGCGCTGATTATGCATCTCTGTTGCATCAACAAAAGCAGCAGCTACGCTTAATGATCTCTTTAGAAATGCTGGGCTATAAGGATTCTACACCTGGTTCCCAAAGTTACCCCCCTCCTCTGGAACGCTTCTACCCAGATAAAGGTGATTTTATTGCTTTAATTGGCAATTTGCGGACATTGCCTGACTTAATTGGTATGAGCCGTAGTATTCGCAAAGCTGGCGTATCGAGTCAGTGGCTACCCGTGCCGAATCGAGGTTTAATAGTTCCCCAAACCAGACTTAGTGATCATGCACCTTTTTGGGATTTGGGTTATCCGGCAATTATGATCACAGATACGGCATTCTTGAGAAATCCACATTATCACAAGTCTAGTGATGCGATCGCTACTTTGGATTTAGATTTTCTGAGCGGTGTATGTGAAGGTTTAGAAGTTGCTATTCGGAGTCTATAAAAAGTTAGGAATATTTTTAATCCTAAAATAATAACTTCTAATGTCTACTTTAATCCTATATTTTTTTGTATGATTGTACACCAGGAGTCAAACTAATCAAATCGTTAATATTGCGTTTCATTGTCTCGCAAATTGCATCTAAAGGTAAATCATTGGCATCATAACCAAAGGGGTTTTCTATCTCCAAACCGATGGCTTCAATACCAAAGACGGTAAACCCAACTAAAGCAGAAATTAAACCTGTCCACCAACCCAGATTCTCTACTATTTGAAAGGGTAGCAGGAAACAATACAGTATTAATAATTGCTTAAGATGAATGGCATAAGCTAATGGCATAGGTGTTTTTAAAATACGTTCGCAAGCACCCAAATTATCCACTAGATTATTCAATAATTCTTGCATAGATGTTAACTGGTAGCTATTAAGGCAATTGCGATGATACTGCTGCTGTAAATAATCTCCTATCCAAAAGGCAACCTCTATGGGGGGATTATTCATAATCTTCAGTTTTATGTACTTAGTAGATGGCATTAATTCTTCTAACTCGCTATTGACAGCTTCTCCTCGCAAATGTAATTTAGTTGTCACAGCAAAAGCTATCAATAAGTTTAATGCCGTAATTTTATTGTCTTTATCTTCTGGTGAGATTTCATCAATTGATACCCAAATTTGCCGCGCTAGATTTCGGACATTGTTTACTATAGATCCCCAGCATTTTCTACCTTCCCAGAATCGCTCATAAGCGGTATTTGTGCGAAATACAAGTAACAAACCTAAAACAATACTAGGAATAACACTTCCTAAAATAGGTTGGGATACAGGCACGTCAAAATGGTAAAGTATAGAAATCAAAAATCCGAAAGCTCCACACCATAAAATATGTTTGTAAATTGCTTTAATTACCGAACCTTTAAGTTGGAATGTAGTGCGTAGCAATTTCAGTTTTTCGGCTGTCATGCAGTTACCCTAAGATAATATTTAGCGAAGCGATATATCAAACATCAGATACTTTAAAAATAATAACTATATAAATAGCATAATTGGCAAAAATAATACTTTAATAAGTAGCCTTGGGAAGGAACGGGATATATTTGCGGCAATGACTGTATCCTACCTTGTGTTATATAAGAGTCAAAAGCGATGCCTACGGCTGGCGATGTCTACGCGGCTAATTGTAAAGAAATATAAATATTTCTCGGTGGCTGAATAAATCCCGCGCTTCACCCCGATAAATTGATAGAAAAATTACGGAACCATTGATGATCGTCATACACCATTAATCGGTAGATGTACCTCAGTAAATGAAAAAGTTCTACCCTGTAAAAATCCTGCCCTGTAAATTCAACGTTTAGACATAACTAAGTAAGTTATGTCTTTTTTTTAGGGATTGTCTCAAAACGGCATCGAAATCATGGGTATAAAAGAAAGTAACCTGCTGTTCAATTGGCGGATGATTAGACATAAAATACATTTGAGTATATACCCCAACGACATTTAGCGATCGCATAGGTAAAAATTAGTTGATGTTAGAAACCTGTTACTACTCCAGAATGCCTTAAACGCATCTGGAGTTTCTTTTTGGAAAAAGCGACCAAAATTTTCAAAATCATCCAGACATAACAAAATACGGCTGAATAGGGATGTATACTGAATTATCTATATCTAACACGGAGCGTCACTTGTTGATGTACTCCTTCGTCAAACAACCTTGCAAAACAGCCTCAGATCATCTGGGGCTGTTTTGCGTTACTTCAAATAGAAAAGGTGTATAAACGAGAAGCAAAGCAGTGAGGGGGTTGCAGTCTTCTCCCGTCTCGTAGAGAAGGGAAGACACTAAGAGCATCTGGCGGTTCCCGTCGTTAGTGAGTCTTGTCTAGACTCCAGTGAATATTTTACTTTTTTATAGATTGATAGAATGAAAAAACAGAATAAGTAAAACAAAATATGACTGAAACAAAACCAACCCGCTCGCGTTGTCGGGGTAGGCTATTCCCAGAATACACAATATCACCAGAAGAACTGGCCAGACGAAAAGCTGAAAAAGATGCTCGTGGCAAAAAAGCTCGTAGTTATTTTGATCAAATTTGTCCCCAATTGATAGATAAATACTACAATTGGTTCATTACTATTGAGCCAAATAGTGGTAACTATTTTATTGATCGAGATATAGAAGTTGCTGAAGAAAAAGCACATCAAAAGTATCCTAGCGGCTGGCTTGTAACTTTCCGTCTCAACGAGACAGGAGTCTGCGACAGGATATGATTTCAGGTAGTTTCGGTGAAATTGGTGAGCTAATTTTTGAAATAGAGCTTATTGCAACTGATGGAGGAAAGTTTTCTTTAGATGTTTTATTAGATACAGGGTTTACTACAGGCCTGTTGGTACTTGATACCCAAGATGCTGAAAGTTTAGGATGGGATTTGATTGAACGTAATCGCACGATGCAGATGGCACGAGGTGAGGAATTATTTGACATCTATCAGGGAATACTTGTACTTGATCAACAAGAGTACATAATTCCTGTTGTGGCATCTTTAGGAATTCGCGAACCTCTGCTGGGTTTACAATGGTTAAAAATGTTGCCACTGGCTGTAAATTTTGCAGCAGGAGTATTGACGCTAGGATAAATATAAAAAGCGATCGCTCCTAAATCAAAGGAGTATTATTAGTGATTATTTCCATACTCTTTGATATGAAAAGTGCGACCACCCTTCATATAAATGCTTATTTCGTTGTATACGTCACAAAAATATCCTTTTTCATCTCTACTTCCGCCGGGGCATCTGGATTATAAGTTGGTGATAATAAAAAACTAGCAAAAGACGGTAAAGGAACTCCAGTTTTGGAACTACATGAGGGATATAATAATGTGTAAAATGGTTCAGCTACAGAAGGAGTACCAAGTTTAACACCCATAGGAATTGCTAAAGCTTGAGCGCGACTTTGAGCGTCTTTCATAGCTGATTGATAAACTGAACTCTGCAAAGCCTGACAGTCATTTACTGCGTACTCAACGCCTACGTTCTTGATGGAAAGGTTTTCAATTTTGCTCGTGGACTTGTTTGCAGTAGCAACAATTTCCTGGACGCGATCGCGTGTTGGTTTTTCTAATCTCACCAATATTTTGGCGTTATTTTCAGTGGAATTATTGTTAATTTGTACCTGAATTTTATCAGCACTAATTCCTTTGGCAACTAGGCTATTCACCACAGGCTGAAGGATTGCTTTAGTTAGTGATTTTGATTCTACAGCTATTTTGTCATTTAAGAGTAGAGTTAGCGAGGATAAACGGCGCGCTTCTGGGAAGGCTGATGGTTGCGTTTCTAACTCATTTTTGCTACCTTCGCTACTGAATACCAACTCAATATCGGCTGTATCTGCTGGCACTCTCACTACCCCTTGACCGATTACCATTAATGAATGGCGATCGCTTGCTGGCGGGTAAAATAATTGGGCATTTGTGACTTTGGGTGTTAAAGCTTCTACCCCGATAGTCACGGTAATACTTAGCATTAGAGCAGTTATTTTTCTCATGTCCTGGGAATGTTCTTTGAACTTAGTAATTGTCAAAGTTTACACCTCAAGAGCGATATACTTAATCCTTCATCCTAATAATTAACTAAAACTGAAGAAGGAAATAGGTTACAGAAATCAAATGACAAAGGATGTATCATCAAGGACAAAATGGCTAATAGTAGAATAAGGTACAGAAAAGCTGCACAGAAGGGAGGAAGGGAAATTGGATGAGATGAGAGCGGCGCTAGAGTTAGCGACCGAAGAAGAATTGCAAGATTTAACGGCAATTTTATTTAGTCGTAAGTTTAATCCCCTAGATTATGTACAGACACCCGAACCCATCGAAGTGCAAAGCCAAGACCGCAAAGCTTGGCTAGACTCACTAGAAGGACGCTTTCGCTTTTTGGCGGCAGATGGGATGACGGTATTGCGGGGACGCACAGAGCAGGTAACTTACCGACAAGCGTTAGTTCAAGTATGTAAGTATCTAAAAATCCCCTATTCTAATCAGCTACCAACCATTGATTTAGAAGCAGAAGTATTTTTGCATCTGCTGGGACAAGTGTGGAAAAACTTGCCTGAACAGGAAAAGCAAAAATTGACTGTACGGGTGCAGCATCAGCTTGTCAAATCAGAATTAAAACAACCGCTACCACTTTTATTGCAACGTGATCCCTTGGGGTTACTTTTCAAAGGCGGTAGTGCGATCGCTGTTACTTCCATGCTCCAGCCACTCGTGCTTAAGCAAATTGCCCGTCAATTTGCCATCCACTTTGCTACCTATGAAGTAGCGAAACAATCGGCAATTAAAGGCTCACAAGCAGCTACAACGCAACTTCAAAGCTATGTAGTGATGCAAATGGCGCGGCGGGGTATGACTTTGAGCGCAGCTCGTTATGGGGCAGCCCGCAGTATGTTTGCCGTTATTGGGCCGATGATGTGGACTTGGTTTTTTGCGGACTTGGGGTGGAGAGCGATCGCTACTAACTATAGTCGAATCATCCCTACCATCTTCACCTTAGCTCAAATTCGCCTCACTCGTGATGAATGTTGGGAGCCAGCTTGAACAAGGTTTTTTACTATTTCAAGTCTCGTTGGCAATCCTCTTGGAACTACTCTTTATGGGCACTGTTAATCTTCCCATTGAGTCCTTTGTTGGGGGCGGTGACTATAGGTTTTGTCTCATTAATAACTTGGGTGAAACAATACCGCAAAATTAGCCGCCGCCCCCTCAACCGGGGATTTGCCCTTTTGAGTGTGTTGCTAATCATAACTGCTGGATTTGCTCAGGACAAAATAGCAGCTTTCCTCGGCTTATTTAATTTATTACCATTCTTTTTAGTTTTTGCTGCCCATAGCACTCTGATTAAAACATTTACCCAATTGCGGCAAATGTCTTGGATTGTGGTGATCAGTTCCATGCCGGTGGTGATTATCGGCTTGGGGCAGTTATTTTTGGGCTGGAGTTTGAAGTTTCAGTTTTTGTGGATTGTTTTAGATTGGGCGATCGCACCAGGAGGAAATCCACCAGGGCGCATAGCCTCACTCTTCTTGCACGCTAACACCTTTGCAGCTTATCTAGTGATAGTTTTCATCCTTGGTGTAGGGTTGTGGCTGGAAAACTATCAGCAATTAAGAGTCAAGAGTCAAGAGGCATTTTCCGCCAATCTCTCCCTTATCTTCCTAACTGTGGCGGTGATTACAAATTTTATCGCCTTAATTTTCACCAGTTCGCGTAATGGGTGGGCGATCGCTATTTTTGTCTGTTTAGCTTATGCACTCTACCAAGGTTGGCGTATTCTTGTAGGTGGGGTCGCTGCGATCGTCGCTAGCATACTTTTGGCAGCTTTTGCTCCTTCGCCAGTCGCTCAATTTTTTCGTCAGTACGTTCCTGCTTTCTTTTGGGCAAGGTTAAATGACGATATGTATCCAGATAGACCAGTCGCTTTAATGCGAAAAACTCAGTGGGAGTTTGCCTGGTCTTTAACTCAGCAGCATCCCTGGACTGGCTGGGGCTTACGCAGTTTTAGTGGACTCTATAAAGCGCAGATGCAAATTCCCTTGGGTCATCCCCACAACTTATTTTTAATGTTATCTGCCGAAACTGGTTTTCCAAGTACTTTTTTATTTTGTGGCTTACTCAGTTGGATTTTGATTACAGGCATCCAATTACTGCGAAAGTCAAAATATATAAATACGGAAGACAGATTAATATTTTTTAGTTATCTTCTAGCCTTTGTTGGGTGGATTCTACTCAATACAGTAGATGTAACTCTATTCGATTTTCGTTTAAATACGCTCTCATGGTTAATTTTGGCTGCCCTTTGTGGAGTAGCACACCGCCATAACCAACAAGACAGGCTTACATCTGATCAAAATTAGTTAGGCGTTGAGAATAACCATTAATACGCTTCGGATAAGGTTTCTTGAGATCACAAAGACGTGATAAATCGCCGTCTTTACAAGAATTAATCCTTTGTAGAGACGGCGATTGATCGCGTCTCTTGCCTTAACCGAACCGTATTGGAATAACCATTAGTTCTTTTTCAGTGTATACACTGGGTACATTTAGAGTTATAAGTTAATAAGATTACTATGTGAATGTAACTAATACTTAATTAGTTACAGTTGCTGATTGTTGGGAAGGTGTAGGGACAATCCTTTGGGGTTTTCCTGCATGACGGGCATCTCTCGTAGATGCCCTTTTGTATATTTATTATTTTTCTTCAGTTAATAACAATTTGAAAAAAGAATGCGACAAATAGATCATCTGTAGAGACGCGATTCATCACATCTTTACCCAAGGATGTGTTGCAATCATTAATTGAATTGGTATAAGCACAATTTAAAAAAGTATTGAATTTGACCGAATCGCTGAAAAGTTTTTATCTTTCATCAAGGAACATAGAACATGATTGCTGAAATTAAACTAGGTCTTTGTAACCCGCCAGAACCTATATATTTGTACGTAAAAAAAGGAGAATTAACCGGCAAATCCTATCTGTGGTATAACTACGACAATAATAATAAAATAACTATTCCTGTGCAACAAACAGGGCTGACTGGGTATATATCCAAACTTAAATTAACGACGAAAGAATTTAAGGAAAGAGACAACCTTAAGTTAGACATCGTTGTTAGAGCAGATGAGATTTATATTGTTAGGACTGGAATAGAAACAAACTTTGCTAAAAGTTTCCTTTTAGCTGTATCGCTAGTTCAGGACTTTTCCAAGCCCCTGGTTATCGCTGCAACTGCTGGAGAAGAGAATGTGGTTTTTTGTAACCTCTATGACGCGGCGACTAAAACCCGGATTGACTATGAATGGAATAAAGATGCTGATTGGCTGGCAATCATTGATAGTGTTCAAACTAAGTTGCAGACATCTAAAAATTCCCATATCGTCTCTGGTGAGCCAATACTGTTCTGAATAACTGAGGAATTTGGAAAAGTAATACTAGTTTTAAAAAAGAATACAGCACATGGACAAAAGCCTGCTCTAATTCCTTTCAGAGTGAGCTTAAGATGTGATTTTTAGCTATGGCTCTAAACCTTGACGGCGTTTTTCTTGGATAACTTGTTGTAGTTCATCTACTGAATTGAGACGTTTGCCATTAGACTGAACGTGTAATGCTAGGGCATGAATTGCTTCGGTATCGCCACGATTTTGTAAGACATAATCTCGCAATTGCTTGTGTGTCATTTCTCTAAAGTTAGGCTTATTCATAATCAACCTCTCCTTCTGGATTAATTACTACAACTGTCTCTTCACCTGCTATTACTACGATGTTATCTGTTCGCTCATCTAAGGTAAGTAGGTAAACCGGGAGATACATTTTACGAGAATCACTTTACACAATTGGTGGAACAGTAGGTTAACTACCTTACTCATAAGCTTTCCCTGGATGTGTTTACCACCTAGCAGCTTTTCACCCTGTTCACTGACGTTAGCTTTGAGTGAGTCGCGGTAGTTAATCAGTTCCTTGGTCAGTTCGTTCTCTGGTAGCCTTCCAGTTTCTACACCAGTTAAAACGTACTGCCAATGGATATTTTATAGCGATTTTCGATTCGAGTTTTCCCGGCGGGGGAAATTTCGAGCCTTTTAGCTAACCATCCCCACAGAGGGGGTAAAAATCCCGCAGTGGAAACGCTCTTAGTGTGAGCAACTTCTGGAAACTGCCAAGCGAGAAGCTGCCTAGCATAATTTACAATTGGCGATTGCACACGGTTAAGGTGTTCGAGTTGCTGGCACAGATCACGGAGTTCATCAATCGGTTCTGGCCGATGCATGAGAAAATATCTCAGGTTAATCTCTCCAGTTTCTAGCCGATGATCTGGATCGTGACCGTAAGCGGCCATTGCTAAAGCGTCAGCCGGGTCACTTTTATTCGGGAGATTTTTACCTCCGCGATAACGGCGCAGTTCCACATGACCAACCCAGAGAATTTTGATTTCCAATTTATTGAGGATGGATGCCCACAGTCTTGAGTAGTGGTTTCCAGTTGGTTCAAGAATTGCGTAATCTGGCTTGATTTCTGCTAGATAATCTGCAAAGTCAAAAGCTGATTTTTGTTTCTTCTTAGCATCAGGATTGGAGTAAAAAGCCGGATATAAACTTGATGATTTATTTCTTGTTTTATTCCAATATGCTTGTAATCCGCCCTTGGGGTATTGTGTTAAAATGTGAGTGGTTATACTCGATTTGCTAACATCAATTCCAAGAATTGTTAATTCTATTGTCATGGTTCTGCGATGCTTAAATGGTGGTTTTCACGGACTGGCATCCGTTGGTTTACCCGAACTTAATAGCGCACGAATCACCCTAACGCCCCACACGCTTAGGGGCGCGATTCAGGAGTAAACGCATTCGGGGAAGATTAATTAGAGAAGTGCCGCGCATGAACTTGAAAACGCCACAATTCAGGGGCGCAATTCGTCTTGAACGCTGCACTTTCTCTAATTAACTCAAAGGAAGAAGATATTGTTGATGTATAGCAATCCTAAATGAGTCGTGAAAAATATAAATAAGGAAACGAACCGCCAAGAACGCCAAGGACACAAAGGGAAGAAAGAAGAAAGAGATATAGAATTTTCACAAATGATTTAGGACTGCTATATATGTTGGCAAATTAGGTAAAACAAGCGATATCGGTTTATTTCGAGAAACACGACATAAATTCAATGTTGAACAAAAGTTTATTGGTGACAAAGCTTATATTGGAGATAATGCAATTACTACACCATATAAAAAACCAAAAAAATCAGAGATTTCACAACTACAAAAAGAACAGAATAAACGATTATCTTCACGGAGAATTGGTGTCGAACACATGATATGTCGAGTGAAAATATTTCGAGTAGCGAGTGAGAAATTTCGTTTATCTCGTCATCGCTATAATCAGGTAATAATGGCAGTATGTGGACTTGTCAGATTGCGACTTAATTGCTCATGGTTTTTATCTGTTAATAATTGAGTTTATCGGGGAGAGAATAAATTTTTATTCTTTCTATCTTTTCCTTGCTAACTAATAAATTAGCTCGATTAATTCCCCTAAAGCCTTATTGTTGCGTCCACCAAGCGCTTGCGTAGCTTGCCGCCGTAGGCATCGCTTGCCATCAAAATCGCTAAAACCATTGTATAGTAAGCATTTCATATTTTCGGATAAGTCTAATGGATCACAGAACATGGTTGCTGGTAATGGGGTGCTGAGTGAGGAAATCTGGGGATGGCGAAAGTAGCGATCGCTCTTATGAGGTTAGTCTATCGTCTCCCAAATCGATTGATTATCCCAAGATTACCGAAAGCCCTGTTGGTGTGGCTTGTTGCAGTGATCAGTGGCGTGTTGGTGGGAAATCTGGCGCAAAAATTCGGTTTGGGATCTGAAAATTCGGTTTGGGAGTTTTTGTGTTAGAAAAGTTACTGCTGAGGGAAAACTTAAAACAAGACCTTGTGTTGAATAAACTAAGGGGATTCAGGTCAGAAGAAAATCGCAGCCGTCGTGAATTGACTTAAATTCTTGAGGGGTAAGTATAGTTAACCTATTTCAAGATTAAGTCACACAAGACTAACTCCACTGGGATGAAGCAGTAAACCCAGGCAATACAATGTTTACAAATATCAGTAAAAGTTAGAGTACTAAAAACATGAGTATAAATATTGAAGCAGTTCAACAAGCAATCTGTATCCCCAACTTCAAAAGAATAGATCTACTTGAAATTGCCTTAACTCATCCTTCACAAATTTATGAAAATTCCAATAATCGACAGCAGCAAGATAAACAGGAGCGCAATTATAGAAGATTGGCAATTTTGGGTGATGCTATTTTAGGTACTGTTGTAATTGACTATCTATATCAAGAATATCCAGGTTTTAATCAAGAGGAAATTACTAATAGAAAAAGCCATGTTGTAAGTAGAAAAAACTGCTACAAGTTTGCAAAACAGTTGAGTCTGAAATCTTTATGTTTATTGGGAGGAAGTGAACGTTTCCAGGATGAAAATAAACAAACAGAGCTTTTTGGTGAGATGTTTGAAGCTTTATTTGGAGCTATATATTTACATTACGATAGGATTTTGTCTCTAGCTAGCGAATGGTTAATCAATTACTTCATCAAATCTAGTGTTAATGATTTCCTCCAATCCAATCAAATCTTAGAAGATCCGTCAGTAGACTATTTACAAGCTATTAGTTCACTCAGTATCGATGAATCACTTAAACTTATAAAGCAGATGAAGGAAGAAGCGGATGCTTTAGTTGCACAAGATGACAAATTGCAGAGTCTATTATCTTGGATAGATAAGAAATCATCTTTAGTTAGCCCTAACTATAAATATACACAAGTTAAAGCTTTTTATCTAGCTCTCATGCGTATATTCATTCTTGGCTTTGTTCGGAATTCTAACCCTAATGAAAATATTAATAGCCAAGTTCGTACCTTTTTTGATAGCTTTAATCGTGTAAATAATCTTGGACTTGAACTTTCTTTTAAATTTAACCCTACTTTTGATCCAGCTAATATCATTGCATCAATATTGATATTGGATATTGAACCTAAACTTAAGGAAGCTTTGCAAGAATTAAAAATAGAATTACCTAATCCAAAAACAGAACAATTAAGATTTACTGAATGGCGGCAAGCTCATGGTCAAAATTGGCTTGATAGAATAAAACAGGTAATTGGTTATGATTTAGTATTAAGCAAATATCAAAAGGAATTATTGAAGCAATATTATGACAAAAATTTATTACTCATGGAGTGTATAAATAAGAGTCAATTAGCTATTGAAGAAAAACAGGAGATTGAAAAAACTTTATTTTTACCTACTCAAAGCAACGATGTCTAAATTGGGTGGCGCTAGATATAGGAATAGTTCTCATTTTTTAGTAGCCGCGCTGTCCTCAACCCTACAAGTTTATGGCAGTTTTACCTTTCAATGGCTTGTTTTGTTGGGGGATATCAATTGTTTACTACAGGTCGCTTGAATATTTAGACTTAATTAACCTTGATACACCGCTTTACGACTGGCTATAAATTACACAAAAACACTAATAGCTCCAATGACTTGAAAAAGTATATTTACAGCGTCATTTAACACTGTCTCATTTGAGTCATTAATAGCTCCAATAACTTCAAAAAGCACATTAGCTGTTTAGCTTAACTGGTTTATTAATAAGCGGCTTCGGTTGTCCAAGGAAATCGGCTCAAGTCCGGGTGTTGGGCTTCAAAAAAAATGAACTCGTTCTCGTCCCAGTCGAGATGAAGGGTAAGACGGATTTCATCAGGGTCTAATCTTTCAACACTTTTGCCCCACCAACAGTTAGCACCTGTTAGCTCCCAGTTGTAAGATTCGGTGTAAATCTCTGCAATTACATTTATATCGGTTTTAGATAGCTTCAAATTCTTTATTTAGTGATAAATCTCACGAATGCCACTATAAGGCTACTCTTGCCTAACTTTTGAAAATTCTCTAAGTTAGACGTGGCTATCCTTCGCAGAAGGGCTAGTTCAGGCGATCGCGCTCTTGGCGGGGAGCGATCGCTTCATCTGCCACAACCTAAAGGTGTGCTGCTGGCTGGCCCACCCGGAACAGGTAAAAGTCACTGCGCCAAAAACATCGCTAATATACTTAACCTACCACTTCTGCAACTCGACATTGCCTCAATGCTAGGTTCATTAGTTGGCGAGTCCGAAGGTAATGTTAAACGTGCACTGAAAACAGCATCCGAGATCGCACCTTGTGTCTTGTTTATTGATGAGGTCGAAAAAGCACTTTCAGGTCAGGGCGATACTTCAGGTGTTAGTCAAAGGATTCTTGGAACTTTGCTTACGTACCTCGAAGCGATCGCCGCGAACACCACAAAGTTTTCAGGGGCAGAACTGGAAACCTGCTATGGTACGGCAGTAGACTTGCTCACATGAGGTTTTGAGCCAGTCTAAAGGGTATTTTTCCATAGCCATTTGTATTATTCCTCCGTAGGTATTGCTGATTCGTCTACTAAAAATGTTTCCCAGTCAACCGTTTCGATATCTAACACATCTTTCAATCCATTATTTTTGAGTATGTCTGCAATTAATTCACTAACCGTAGAGTGATTGATCGCTGCTTCTTGTTTCAAGTCCTGACAAACTTCTCGCCAATTCCCATCGCTGGAAACCCGATCAATCAAAATTGCTTCTGCCATACGAGTTTTGCTTACTCCTCTGGTGTGTCCCCATAGAATCAGGCGTATCTCCTTAACTAAAGGAAGGTTAACGGAAAATCTTCGATCGCGTTTATCTGCCATATTTATGATGCCAATTAGATTCCATAATTATACTTTTTAGCGTCCTATCCTCTAATTTTAATGCTTAATCGAATAAATGGATGCTAAAATAACACCATTAGTTATATAAATGGAAGCATATGTGGAAAAATTCAGCAATTTCTTCAACCCTATAATATAGAAGCCACTGATGATGAAGTCGCTAACCTCTGCGCCCAAGTTGATGCTGACATCGACCAATTGACCGATCAACAAGCCCAAGCGATCGCTACTCAGATTCTTGAGCTTAGGCTTGCGTCCGGGAAACTGGCTACCAATAGCAAGTCTAAAAATGGCAACGGCAAGTTAGGTAAAAACTCCCCACGCTGCAAAACTACTCCCCCATTACAAGGAGCGATCGCTCACGCATCTCAGGTTTCAAACCAAGAAATTCAATCCTTGGAAGATGTTCTCAACGTCGGGATTGATGCTTACACAACTGATAAAGCAGACCAGTTGTTATCAACGATTCGCAATGCCCCCAAGGACGTGGTGAGCAAGTTTGTCTCTAAAGCGATGGAGGAAGAAGCTGATGTAGAATCCTTTCGTCAAGTCGGTAACGAACTCGTTGAAGGGATTTTCGGTATTAGCTTGGCAAATGCAGCCGAGTAAATTTTTGGGATTAGCGGCAGCATTGAATATGCTGCTGCTGACGATCATTTTGGGAGTGGCAATTCATGGAGCAATACAAAGAACGGACAAGACAACAAATCAATATTCA
>NZ_WBKM01000345.1 GCF_015714725.1 Nostoc sp. WHI | reverse complement strand
GTAAATTTGGTAAGCTAGCGGTTGCTGTAGCACCACATTACACATCACAAAAATGTAGTAGTTGTGGTGTAATTGTGAAAAAATCTCTATCAACTCGTACCCATGCTTGTAGCTGTGGATGTAATTTACATAGAGATGAAAACGCAGCGATTAACATTTTAAACCTTGCAAAACAAGCTAGGGACGGGCAGTCCCGAAGTAACGCTGTAGGAGTTGGAATCTCTACGCTAGTTGGCGAAAGCCTGCTAGAGCAAATTCTGACGTAGATTACAGAATCCCCGTACCTTTAGGTCGGGGAGTGTCAATTGCCCTCTGCCTTTCTTCGGTTAAGAACTAGAAGCGCAAGAACTCGATTTCTGGCAAGAATACACCTGACTCTGCGTTGATGATGTAGATGTAGAGCCAATTTATTTGTTAAGGATGACTTTTTTTGGCAGTTGCAGAATTTACGCCTTGAGAGTACTGTCTGAAATCAACTCTGCAAGAATTGCTATTTGCTGGGTAAATTGGGATATGGATGCGGAAAAATTTTCTGTGTAAACTTGACCAGCAAATGGTAATGAAAAACTATTATCAAGATTTTTTAATTCGTGATTGGGTGGAAAGCGATCGCACAAGAGCCGCCGAAGTCATCAGTTATGTATTATCAGAATACGGTCTGGGGTGGGAACCTAACGGTGCTGACCGAGATGTGCTGCGAGTAGAAGAATATTATTTAACTACTGGAGGAGAGTTTTGGGTAATTGAACACCAAAGCCAGTTAGTCGGTACTGGGGCATACTACCCCATACAGCGTGGTGAAAAAGCTGTAGAAATCCGCAAAATGTATCTTTTACCCAGCATTAGGGGTTTGGGACTGGGGAAATATTTGTTACAACAGCTAGAAGCAGCGATCGCAAAGCGTGGTTTTGAGCAAATTTGGATTGAAACTGCTAGCGCTTTGGTCGAAGCAGTCAAGCTCTATGAAAGCAACGGCTACACTCCAGCAATGGTAGGTATTGAAACAACACGCTGCGATCGCGTGTATTTTAAGTCATTGGTCAAGGGTCATTAAGTAAGGACAAATGACAAAGGACAATTCTAAATGCACACTTGGACTAAAAATCTTACAGGCTTACTCAATCTTTTTCTCCAATCCCATTGCCCCCTGTGCCAACGTGCAACTTCCCAAGAATTCTGTCAGAACTGCACCAGACAACTGCAAAAATGTCAACGCAAAGACCCGATTTCTTTGTGGCAAGAGCCACTACCAGTATTTGGCTGGGGGGAGTATGGTGGCCCGGTGAAACGAGCGATCGCGGCGATGAAATACGAAAATAAACCCCAAATAGCTCGTCCTTTGGGTCAATGGTTAGGAGAAGCATGGTTGTTAAATTCACCGAGGCGAGATAGCCAGCCTGTGGTAGTTCCCATCCCACTCCACCCCAGCAAACAAAAGCAACGTAAATACAATCAAGCCGCACTGATAGCACAAAGCTTTTGCGAAATAACTGGATTAAAATTGAAACTAAACGGTTTAGCAAGAGTGCGAGAAACTGAAGCGCAGTTTGGTTTATCGGCATCTAAACGAGAAAAAAACTTGGCTGAAGCTTTTGCTGTTGGACAAGAATTTCGCGATCGTCCCCCAAATGTCCCAGTGCTGTTAGTAGACGACATTTATACTACTGGTGCTACTGCCAGGTCTGCTGTGCAAACACTTCGTCAGTATGGAATTGTAGTTTTAGGATTAGTAGCTGTAGCCACTGCCGTAAAAGACGGATAAATCAAGAGTAATGGCAAGCTTTGGCTTAAAAGTGGATTAATTGACCAATTTACTCTATATTTGGGGAAAAATTCTTTGAAGTGTTATGAATAAAGCTTTTGCAGCAGATTTAAAACAACTCATTATCATTCCTGCCACGTTGCTAGTAATAGGCATAAGTACGAGTGCAGCTTTTGCTCAAAATAAGTTGTATAGTCCAATCCCTTTATCTAACAGTACTGAACTTGACGATAGCCTTTCAGACAAAGACATTCCCACAGGTCAAGGTGGGTTTGCCCGTGATTACACAGTGAAGCTGGAAAAGGGCGATAATTTAGCAGTTGATCTGTCATCTGAAAGCTTTGACAGTATCATCACACTGCTAGCACCTGATGGTTCGACTCTGGCAGAAAATGATGATGCTCCTGATGGGAGTAGCAATTCCCTACTATTTACCCGCATTGTAGAGACAGGAACCTATGTTGTTCGTGTCCGGTCTTTTGGGGAAACTGGGGTTGGGGCTTTTAAACTCAAAGTGACAAAGCTGCAACCGATTAAGTGAGTGCTGAGTGCTGAGTGCTGAGTGCTGAGTGAAGAGTAGGGGAGTGAGAATAACTCCTGACTGCTCACGCTAACTTCCTACAACGGTTAATACACAGAGGAATAGGGCTTCAGTCCACTCAACGACTGCGCCGTAGGTATCTCCAGTGTGTCCACCTAGTTTGTGGTTGAACCACGCACCAGTTAAAGTGGCGATCGCACTTCCAGCAAGTATCATTGCCAGTGCAAGAAATACTTGCTGTTGATCTATCAGCACAAGTAAACCACTTAAACTAAACAGCAACAACAATCCCGGTAACAAATCTTTATAAGAACGAATGGCTTGTTTGTGAAATGCACCTTTGCCAGTTGGTTTTAGGTAAGGGTATCGCGCGATCGCTAGTTGTTGTCCCCAGCGTCCCCAGCCACAAGCAGCCATTAGCAACAACCAACGGTTTTCTGATATATCAGTCAACGCAGTTATTTTCAGTAGCACTAAGGCGATCGCTGCCATTGCTCCAAACGCACCTGTGGCACTATCTGCCATCACCTCTAGCCGCCGATTTGGGTCGCCCACTGCCAAACCATCGGCTGTGTCCATTGCCCCATCTAGGTGCAGTCCTCCAGTTATAGCAATCCAAATACTTACTACCAAAGCACTACGAGTTAACACGGGCATCCCAATAGAATCCATCCCTGTATCCAATAATCCTAAAATTCCCCCAATTATCAACCCTACAAGCGAAGCAAGACGTGCCACTCCCCCAAAGTCCAAACCGTGCAAATACGGTAGTGGAATACTAGTGTAAAATATAATACTAGCTGCCAGCTTTAACAGCAGCTTTTTCCACCACTGTTGTTTCGTCATCTGAATTAGATTAATATTTGGTAAGCTGCTGGATAATAGTTTTAATTCCGATACAACCGATATGAGCGGACTTTAAAGCTTTAGATAAGATTTACTTCATATTAGAAATTCTCCCTAAAAATTTTGTTATGCTAAATCTCAGTGGTAAGTCAATATATTTGAGCAATTTTTTATACGGCACTATGTGATTTAGGAAATTACAATTCCATTAGCGATCAAAAATTTGTGTTTTGTATTCGTTAACTAAAAACTTACTTCAGATTATTAGACAATCGCCCTACAAAATTGATATTTTTTTAGATGTAGGGAGTCAACAAGCTGTTAAATTGACTTTCTAGCAGTGTTGTCACTCTCCGTAGCTCTAATCGCTATTTCCCTATGAGTCACCATCTACCCGACATTAGGATACCAGCTCCGTGCATTATTAACACGGGCATCATTGTGAATAAGCTCGACATACGGCGATTGCTGACAGATTTAGGTCGAGTCCACTACATCTACACCCAAGAAGATAAGGTACTGAGCGAGGGTGAAGGGGATGTGATGGAGGTTTTTGCCAATCCGCAAAGGTCTACCTTAGTGGCTAACCACGCGCTATACCTGAATGTTTGTAGTTTTGATTACTTGGAACTAAAACAGTCGTCGCAACAAGAAACCTACTTCGATTTGATGCAGGATGGGGTTTGTCTGCGATTGATTCCCCGCTCAACCCCTTTACAAGAGCGACGGGAGCGATTCAATATCAGCGCCATAGAAGCGATGATGGAGCAAGTACTCTCAGCCAGATGGGATGCAGAAATTGATGATGACTGTTCTGATTCTTTCTAAATAACAATTATTACAGTATATACTCGTAAAGTTGGTAACTAGGTTAGTAGTGAGTGCTTAAGTGTTGACTTAAACTTAATGACCAGTTTTTATGTTTTTCCATAATTTAGCCAAATAATATTAATTTTGCCCTAATACCATTTGGTTTTATGGCTGCTAGTTATGGATTTTTGAAACTCTTTACCGATTAGCGTTTCACAATCCAAAATCGTTCGGCTGAACGCTCACGACAAGTCTAAAATCCAAAATGGCATGAGTGCGAATTTTTCCTTTGAATGTCTTGCTTGCTGTAGTCAGACAAAAGCTAGAGCAGGACTGTTTTTCACTCCTCACGGTGTTGTAGAAACCCCCAGATTTATGCCAGTGGGAACGCTGGCAAATGTCAAAACCGTCACCCCAGCCCAACTACGAGATACTGGGGCGCAAATGATCTTATCCAATACTTATCATCTTCACCTACAACCAGGAGAAGCGATCGTGGCTGGAGGTGGTGGGTTGCACAAATTTATGGGTTGGAACGGGCCAATGCTCACAGATTCGGGTGGGTTTCAGGTGTTCAGCTTAAGCGAGATGCGAAAAATTACTGAAGAAGGCGTAACTTTCCGATCGCCCCATGATGGACAAATTATTAATTTAACACCGGAGCGTTCAATTGAAATTCAAAATATTTTAGGGGCAGATGTGATCATGGCGTTTGATGAGTGTCCGCCATACCCAGCGACTCGCCAAGAGGTAGAAACCGCAACTGAGCGCACTTATCGCTGGTTAGAACGCTGTATAAAGGCTCATAAAAGCAGTGAGCAGGCTTTGTTTGGGATTGTGCAGGGAGGCGTGTATTTGGATTTGCGTTGCCGTGCGGCTAAAGCTTTGGCTAAGTTAGATTTGCCCGGATATGCCATTGGTGGCGTGAGTGTGGGAGAACCACCAGAATTGATGGCTGAGATTGTAAAAGTGACAGCACCGCTTTTACCGCCCGAAAAGCCGCGTTACTTGATGGGTGTGGGTACTTATCGGGAAATGGCGATCGCGATCGCATCTGGTATAGATTTATTTGATTGCGTAATTCCTACACGCTGGGCTAGACATGGAACGGCAATAGTCCAAGGCGATCGCTGGAATTTAAAAAATGCTAAGTTTCGTGAAGATTTTGCGCCATTAGATGAAACTTGTCCGTGCTACACTTGTCAAAATTTCAGCCGCGCTTATGTATCTCATTTAGTGCGATCGCAGGAAATTTTAGCTTATACCTTGTTAAGCATTCACAATATTACCGAACTAATTGGGTTTACGCAAAAAATTAGAGAAGCAATATTAAGCGATCGGTTCACCACAGAATTTGGTCACTGGCTCAACTCACCTGAATTAGCATCAGATGAAGAGGAAATGACAAATGATCAGTGACCAAACCATGTTAAGATACTTCTCAATTATGAACGCTGTGTTGGATAGGTGGATTTAAACAAACATGGAAGCAGCACTTTTATTAGCAAAACTGCCTGAAGCTTATCAAATCTTTGACCCATTGGTGGACGTTCTCCCAGTTATTCCCGTATTCTTCTTGTTGCTTGCTTTCGTTTGGCAAGCAGCCGTAGGATTTAGGTAAGTTAATCTATTTTTCAATTTATAGGACAGGTGTTATGCCTGTTCTATTTTTTTGTCGCGTCATCTTTTATAAAATTAATATTTATTAATATTTTGTAATGGATTAATATAATAAATAAGATGGGAATCAAGCCATGTCAATATGAAGCCTTGAAAGCCAAGCCTACAGTCAAGGAGGAATTAGCTATGGGTAATATCAAATTTGTTAAAGAAAATAAAGAAGTAGTAGTGGCCGATGGTGCTAATCTTCGACTCAAGGCGATGCAAAATGGTATTGATATATATAAATTAATTGGCAAGATGACGAATTGCGGTGGCAATGGTCAATGTGGCACTTGCATTGTCGAGATAGTAGAAGGACTAGAAAATCTTTCCCCCCGCACAGATGTAGAAAACCGGAAATTCAAGAAAAAGCCGGAAAATTACCGCCTTGCCTGTCAAACTTTAGTGAATGGCTCAGTCAGTGTAGTCACAAAACCTTAAGTTCTCAAATCTGCTATTGTTTCAATTTGTATCAGTCAGTAGTCCAAATACTTGCCAAAATTGAGTTTCCAATCTACAAGACCCTTCTCTACAAGACGCTCCGCGTAGCTTGCTTCCCCATAGGGGTAAGGCAAGTGTACAGTGAGCTTTGTCGAACTGCTTAGGGTAACGCGCTACACGAACATTTTGAATTTTGAATTGGTATAACTCTGTCGTCGATAATGCTATCCTAATGTTGTTGACTGGAAAATTAAGAGAGGCTTTCTTGCTATGCAAGTTAATGACCTGGGGTTCGTAGCAACTATTTTGTTCGTGCTAGTTCCCACTGTGTTTTTACTAATTCTGTACATCCAAACTAATAGCCGCGAAGGTGGAAAAGATAGTTAAGAGTTTGTGTATCAAATAAAGAACCCCTCCACCAATAATGTAGGGGTTCTTTATTTGTCAACCGATAACTGAGCGCTGAGTAGTAAAGACAAAATCTTGTAATTAATTATGTTTACCTACTTATTAGTACAAAGTAGAGTTAGGAGTTATTACAATACGCTTCAGTTAAGATTTGTTGATAAAAATTCTAGATCGGAAAGATGCGATAAGTCGCCGTCACGACGAAAGATTAATTATTGTAGAGACGGCGATTTCTCGCGTCTCTTGCCCTAACCGAACCGTATTGGGAGTGGGGAGTGAGAATTTTGAGGCTCTGAGGGAGATGAATAGAGTTCCAAAGCCTCCCCCATCTTTCTCTGCCCCCTTAATCCCTCAGCCAGACGGTTAGCAGGAGTGGTAGTATATTTTAACGGCTGCTCTAATCCTTGCTATTGATGAACAAACCATTGGATGAAACGCTGTCAATCGAAATTGCTGAAGGCATAAACAGCAGAGCTAGTACTCCGTTTGATAATGCTTACAAAGCAGCATTGGCCACTGAGGGCGCAAAATATGTTCAGGGATTTTTAGCTTTTGCTGGAAAGCCATACAGACCGATTGAACACAGTTGGATTGAGCTAGGCGACGCCTCCGATATACGCATTGTCGATCCCACATTTCCGCACCTGAACAAAAATCCCCAAGAAATATGGTATTTTGCAGCACAAAGACTGACCGTAAAGAAACTGAAAGCCATCATTGAAGAATCGAAAGAAGATTATCCAGAAGATGATCCATTGCCAATATATGGTGAACCACCTTATGAATATTACGGTGATGTAATGCTAGGTGGTTTAGACTACTTAACAGCATATCAAGCAGCAGAGGCTAAGTGCAGAGAAATCAACGAACTCAACCCTGAGAGTAACTAAGGAGAGTGAATTAAATAATTCATAATTATGAATTACGAATTACGAATTACAAATTATTTAATACGATTTGCCATCGCTGCCAAAGTATTCCCGATAGGCGCAAATTTTGTCTCCACGCACATCCCAAGAAACTGCTACGCGATTTTTGTAAGGTTTTTCCAACAAACGTCCCTCATCCCGAAACTCAAAAACAACCGTTGTGTCATTGCTGATACAACGGTCTAGGGTCAAAGTGAGTCCGCCTTGGAATGATTCAGAAACGTACTCGAAAAACTCTCTAGCTCGTTCTTTTCCCACATTTAACCCGTGAAATTTACCCACCGGAAACCAAAGGGTAAAATCTTCTGTGAGCATATCTAGAAATGCTTGCCACTTTCCTGTTGCTAGACCATGCGTAAAATGCTCAAATGCTTGTTGAGCAACTTTTAAAGTATTTTCTGACTCTTGTGTCATTGTGGCTCCCCTTTAATATCTAACAAAAGCAGGTTTCCAAAAAAATGTGATAAAAGAATGTATCAATTAACAAATAGTCATACGTCTAAGCCAATTTTATTATATTTACTTTTAGTATTCTAATTTTTGTATTTTTATTTCGATTAAAACTCAAGGCTAATTAATTAAGCAAGTCTAATCAATATGCTCTAAGTAAAAAGTTAGTAGATGCAGGAAACAGATATGGTTAAAGGACATGATGACAATAAAATCTCATATTCACTCGATAATTTAATCTTCCACACACATATACAGGTATTAAAATGAACAAAAACACTTCGGCAGGGCGCAAACATGTAGAAACTGAAGAATCACTTAACTCAGTTCTTAACTTTCCACAAGTGCCTTTTAACGTAAAAAACTTTATTATTGGTAAACACGGTACTGCTCAGGTTCTATCCGTCAACGAAAGTACAGGTGAATCTACACAGCGAGTCGTCCTGAAAAAGGGTTGGAACGCACCTATCGGTCATTTCACTACCGATGTGGAGATTTTTGTGCTAACCGGCGCACTTTGCCAGGGTGGTTTTACACTACGCAATCTCAGTTACTCTTTCATTCCATCTGGCATACCTACTGGCCCTTGGAAAACGGAAGAAGACACCATTATCTTGTGGATGCCAGATGCTACCCCCACTTACATCACAGAAGACTACGCAAGCCTTGAACAAATCCCGGAAACTTCTGTATATCATGTGAATATGCAGACTCATGAACGGATGACTGAGTATGTTCCCTTGGAAGAACTCCACGCCATGAAATGGGAAAGCACAACCTTCTTACCTCCTGGTTCAGCACGTAAAAGCCTGTATACCAATAAAAAAACCGGACGCGCCACATGGATTCTAGGCTTAGTACCTATGTGGATTGAAGGCAATTTCTATGCTGGTCATCCTACTACTGAGGAGGCATACGTCATTTGTGGAGATGTGCTTGGACATTGGTCTATGAACGATGATCCTTTTAATAGACGCTATACAGCAATGTGCAAAGACGGCTATTACTGGCGACCAGCACACATTCCACACGGCCCGTTCTGGACGGAAAGTGGAGCATTACTTCTGTTTCGCACCAATGACCGTCTAGACTGTTATTGGATACTGCATAATCCAGATATTACTCAGCAAGATCAGGCACGTCTTCAGGCTGCACTCGATAAGGACAAGTAAGTCTTTAATATTGCCATTCAAATAATTTCACCAGTGAGTGTGGAGACATTTGAAAACCGTAGGAATTTTAAGAGAAGCTGGGGAATTTATATTCAATTATTTTCCTCAGCCAGTGTGGAGTTCATATTAAGCTTATAAGGCTTTATCCCACTCTAATTGATGAGCTAAACCATACTTGATAAAATCTTCTACTTTAGCTTGATCACTTTTACCAAAAACACCTAAACTGTAAGGATTATCTTGCATCCGTTGTGTGACTTGCTCTTTTTCAAATCGGATCACTTCCTCTCTAAGCTTATCTGGTTTAAAAAAGTCTACAACCAAAACTGTTCTATCATAATCGGTGTAATTATGTGGACAGTGTGGATAGCTATGATCTAAAACCATGAATTTTCCTTCATGCCAATAAAGGCGATCGCAGCATATTTTCATAGCTATATCTCCATCTGGTACAATCAATCCTAGATAGCCACGATTCATGTGAGGATTATAGTTCACATGCAGTTTGATATCCAAGCCTGGATGGAATGTACCAAAATACACATTTCTGATTAAATTATCATCAATCAAGTTCACTTTTTCTATTGCTTTAGCTAAATTTGGGAAATATTTCTCTCTTAATACAAATGCTTTTTCTGAGGCATCATCTAATCCATAATCAGGATATTGTATTTGATGCACTTGAACATATTCTTCAATAAACATCCCTTGAAATAAAATACCAAAAGCACTGTATTTCGCATTACCTTTTGTTTTAATCGTTTTACTTTTAGGCCCTAGAATATCGTAAGTGAATTTTAACTCCTCATTAGATGCCTGCTTAATAAAGTGTGTAAACTCATCTCTAATAACTTGCCAATTATCTTGAAAGCTTTTGAGAAAAGGAAATTGCTGTGGATTAATATGATACTCATTAAAACTTTCCATTGTCTTTTCTTCTGAAGATAATTGAATAAAAAACGTTACATGGTAATAGGATTTGGTCTGCGTCCCGGTATGATGTTGAAATTCCTGACTAAACTCATTTTACTGTGAGGTTTACGTGTCTGAAACTCCCGTATTAGATCAAATTATCAAAAATGTGCGGGTAGTTCGTCCCCATCATGATGCAATCGAACTACTTGATTTAGGAATTAAGGATGGGAAATTTGCCCAAATTGCCCCTAATATTAGCCCAGACACAGGTAAAGAGGTATTTGATGGCAAAAACCTGTTGTGCTTTCCTGGAGTCGTGGATGCCCATATGCATATCGGTATTTATCAACCCCTTAACCAAGATGCTGTGACTGAAACCAAAGCAGCCGCAATGGGGGGAGTAACAACTAGTCTTAATTACATCCGTACAGGACAGTATTATCTCAACAAAGGCGGTTCCTACAGCGATTTTTTTCCAGAAGTGTTGGCGTTATCCGCAGGTAATTTCTTTGTAGATTACAGCTATCACGTCGCACCTATTGCCAGTCAGCATATCGATGAAATACCTCTACTGTTTGAGGAACATGGTATATCTTCGTTTAAAATCTTCATGTTTTATGGCGGTTATGGGTTGCATGGTTTGTCAGACCAGCAAAACCTCTTTTTGATGATTAATAAAGAGGAACGGTACGATTTTGCCCATTTTGAATTTATTATGCGCGGTCTAACTCGCTTGATGAAAGCACATCCAGAAGCGCGAGATATTATCAGCTTAAGTTTGCATTGCGAAGTTGCAGAAATTCTCAACGCCTACACTAAAATAGTTGAAAACGATTCTAGTCTTAGCGGATTACGCGCTTACAGTGCAGCGCGTCCCCCTCATTCTGAAGGATTAGCAATTTGCATTGCTTCTTACTTAGCACATGAGACTAACTGTGCAAATATCAATTTGTTACACCTAAGTTCGCGTAAGGCAATGGAAGCAGCTTTAACTATGCAAACTGCTTTTCCTCATATCAACTTTCGGCGAGAAGTTACTATCGGACATTTATTATTAGATGTCGATACTACTAATACAATTTGGGCAAAAGTCAACCCTCCCATTCGTCCTCGTGCCGATGTGGAATACTTATGGCAAGCAGTACTCAATAATCAAGTAGATTGGATTGTTAGCGACCACGCTTGCTGTTCTGCTGAACAAAAAAGAAGTACTAAAGACCCAAACAATATTTGGTTAGCCAAGTCTGGTTTTGGCGGTACAGAATATTTACTTTCTGGTGTATTTAGTGAAGGCAGCAAGCGAGGAATGTCTTACAACCACATGGCTAAGTTGTTATCTTGGAATCCATCACGGCGTTTTGGTTTGTTAGAAAAAGGCGATATTGCCATTGGCTATGATGCTGACTTGGTGCTGGTAGACCCCAATGGAACTTTTGTAGTAAGTGCGGCTGAGTCGGAGTCACAACAAGGTTATACACCTTTTGAAGGAGTAGAGTTAACTGGGCGGGTCAAAAGTACCTTTTTACGGGGAAATCTTATTTACAACAACGGACAGGTTTTGGGTTCTCCTACTGGGCGCTATTTAAAAAGATCATAGAGTGACAATAACATTTTTAGTACTTTGTCAAGCTAGTAATAAAGGGTTTGTAGTAAGCACTTTAATGCTTAGAAAATAAGGACTGAAGTCCTTACTACGAACTTGCTTACCCATCAATTTCAACTTGAAAGATTACTAGAGTTATTCTTCAGGCTTATATTTGTCTGTTGATGCTAGGATTCCTTGTTTATAATTAGTTGCAAAGATAATCTCGTGATTTTTATAACAACTGATTTCTAAATCGTCACCCCTTCTAATTCCTCATCTGTCAACTCATACAATTGGCGCAACTTATCCAACTTATCTGCATCGGCTTGCCAAAAACCCCGCCCATGTGCTTCTAACATTCTCCCTAAGATATTACGAAAAGCTTCGGGATTTGCTTTGCGTAATTTCTCCGCCATTTCTGCGTCTAACGCATAAGTATCAGCCGCTTGATCATAAACCCAATCATCGGTAAAATCGGCAGTTCCACCCCAACCAATCAACGCTGTCATCCGTTGGGAAATTTCAAAAGCACCACCAGAACCTTGATTCGCCATTGCTTGCGCCCATTTGGGGTTTACCAACTTAGTGCGATACTCCATCCGCAGCAAATCATCTAAGTTGCGGGGTGTAGTATCTTTCGAGAAACTTTCCACAAAGCTGGTTGTAACTTTCTTGCCGCGTTGTTTTTCTGCTGCCCTTTTCAAACCGCCGGTATTGGCGTAATATTCTTGAATATCGGTTAAACCATATTCTACAGAATCGATTTCTTGAACAATGCGATCGCTAGTTTTTAACAAAGTATTCAACACTTCTGGTCTAGCTTGTCCTTTATCTTTTCTACCATAGCTAAACACATTACGACTTTCCCAAGTATTGCCTAACTCCTCGCCAGATTCCCAGTTACCATCCACAACTTTATCATTCACCAAAGAACCAAAATCACCCGCAGGATTAGAAAACAATCTCGCCGATGCATTTTCTATACCTTGGGCTTTTAAAGCTAATGCATGTTTCCTAATAAAATTCTGATCTTCGGGTTCATCAGCATCAGCCGCCCGTTGAAATAAATCATCCAACAATTCGATGATATTTACAAAACTATCTCGGAAAATACCAGACAAATTACCCAACACATCAATGCGGGGATGTCCAACTTCTACCAACGGTTTTAATTCGTAACGAACAATTCTCCCAGTTCCTTCCTTAACAGGTTCAGCACCTACTAATTCCAACAAAATACCGAGAGATTCACCCTTAGTTTTAATCGCATCTAATCCCCATAACATTACCGCCACCGTTTCGGGATATGTTCCATGTTCATCGATATGCTGGGCGATAATTTTTTGAGTAATTTCTCGTCCTCGTTCATACGCCGCAGGTGAAGGCATCCGATAAGGATCTAAAGCATGAATATTCCTCCCAGTGGGTAACACACCAGCACCATCCCGCAATAAATCACCACCAGGTGCAGGCGGAATATACTCCCCATTCAACCCCCGCAATAGATTTGTTAATTCATCCGTGGATTGCATCAACAAATCTGTAATTAGCTTTTCTTCTTCTGTGTGTGGTTCATTTTCATCTCCAAAATAAGCCTCTAAATATGAAGCCAATTCTTCTTCATTAGGTGCTTCCCCCAATGTATGCAAACCAGAAGAAAATAGACGATTTTCTAAAACTTGCAAATATTCATATAACTCCACCAGATAAGAATCAAAAGTATGAACGCTAAACATTCGGATATTTTCTGGAGTAAAGGCAATACCTAACCGTTTAGCATCTTCAAATGGACAATCTGCATCTAAACCAGAGTCAACAATTTTTTTACAAATCGCTTCTTTAAGAACATAATTTTTTTGGGGATCTTCTCGATACTCTGAGATTAAATCACGCAATGTTACCAATTCTTTATATAAACCTGCACGACCATAAGGTGGTACATTATGAGAAACTAACACACCATAACCGCGACGTTTTGCCAAAATAGACTCAGAAGGATTATTCGCCGCATATATATATAAATTAGGCAAATTTCCTAACAGTATATCTGACCAAGAATAACCCGTATTACCCAAAGGAGAACCAGGCAACCATTCTACCGTTCCATGCATACCAAAGTGAACTATAGCATCAGCTTGAAACTCATTTTGCAACCATTTATAATAAGCAGCATATTGGGGATGGGGCGTTAAATCTCGTTCAAACATTAAACGCATAGGGTCGCCTTGTATACCTAAAGGTGGTTGTACACCTATCCACACATTCCCTAATTGCACACCACCAATCTGAAATTCATCGCCGGATGTTTTAATTCCAGTTCCCGTGAGAGATTTCCATTGTTTTTCGATACGGGAGGTTTGCAGATATCCCAACCATTTTTCTAATGTGCGGACATTTACAGATGCAGGAATATTCTCCGCATCATTTAAAGATTCATCCGCCTGTTTCACCCAACGAATCAATTCTTCCCCATCTTCGGGTAAATCTCCGACGGTGTAACCTTGGTGTTTAAGTGCGTGGAGAAACTTTAGGAGACTACGCGGGACATTTAATAATGCAGCTGTGCCTACAGCACCATAACCTGGGGGAAACCCATATAAAATAATGGCAATCTTCCGTTCCGATGCAGGTTTTTGCCGCAAAGCCACCCAAGTTTTCACCCTACCAATTAATCGCTGCACCCGTTCGGGAACCAGATAAATATTTTCGCCTACCAAACCACCGAGGGCAACAGTATCAATAGCCCCATCCAATTCTGGTAACGCGTATAACACCACACTTTGCAATCCGCCGACACCTTGGCGCGTCCACGAGGAAATATCTTGAATTAGCAGTGGTGCAGCAATAATATAAGGTACATTCTTAGCAGTGAGGATGCGCTTTGCTACTTCCACCTGACGCCCTGCTTCCATTGAACCAGCTGGGCCACCCACGAGAGGAAAGCCAATTGTAGAAACGATCGCATTTACTTTTACTGCTTCATTAGATAGTGAGGGAGTCTCTATATTACCTAGTTGTCGTTGCTGAATTTCATAATCGGTTGTCATCCAATCTCGTACCGCTACGTGTCCTTCCACGCCGTTGATAAAGATGGGCAAAGGAGTTAAGCCAGCTGCTTCAAAACTGCGAATTAGTTGGGGAATGTAGGGTTGTTTAGTAATAACGTGTTTACGGTAGAGGAGAATTCCGACAACTGGAGAAACGCGATTTGGGGAGAAGACGCGATGAATCGCGTCTCTACAATGGGTTTTATACCATTTCAGATACTCGCGGGGCGATTCAAAAAACCCTGGATAGTCGGGATGGAGTAATCCGATGTTGGGGGTTTCGACTAGCGGGGGAATGTCGCCAACTTTTAAACCCAAGTATTTTTCTGCCAGTGTCCAGAATAATGAAGCGACGTTTTCTGTACCGCCAGCATTCCAGTAACCATAGATAATTAACCAGTTGCGTAAGTCTTGGACTTTTTGCACTGGCACGTATTTCAGTAATTTGGGGCCAATTTTTAAGAAGCTGATGTAACCAGCGAGTTTGTCTTCTTCTCGTCCGTTGCTAAATTTGTCGAGGATGAATTTAACTGGTTTGGGCATTCCTTTGGGGTTGTCGCCAATGGCAAAGATACCCAGCTTGGTTAAACTCATCAATTCCAAGGCTGACTCAAACACCAGGCGGATAGGAATTTGGGCAATGCGATCGCGCAGCCACACAACCTGGTCATAATCAAACAGTAGGCTACCGAAAAACACATCAGCGTCATGAAGTGCTGCTTCTACCTCAGTACCAATGCTAGTAAGATCGCGATCGCTAAATACCCGAATATCCAACTCAGGACAGCGAGAATTAGCCAAAAAAGCTGCTTTTCTGTACAAGTCAGTGTTGAACGATTCAAACCCAGCAACCAAGACGATGCGTTTCATGCCTGTAAGCTACGAAATATTTCTTTACTTAAATTTTAAACGTGCTTTCAGGCTGATTGTTAAATATCTACCCACAGATTTCGGTCATTCAGTGGTACTAATACAGAATGGCAGAAATAAACATACTGCTGAAAAGCCTGTATTATCGGTTTTCTTGCTTCTGCATAGTTGCTTTTTATCTTCTTGTACTAAGTACATTGTCATGGCTTTATACTTTTGCAAGGCGTTATTATTTAAATAATGCACGCAATTGGTGCATTGCAATTTATTGCAAAAATCAAAGGTTTATTACCAATTTTGCTAAATTATAATGGTTGTGTTTTTGGGTATATTATCCCTTTTAATTAGTGAATTTTACCATATAAAATTTGCTATTCAGGTTTGCACAAAATTACCAACGTAGTAATGCTTAAAATAATGCGGAAATTGTCAACAAATACTTAAAGGAATTTAATAACAAAACTTTGTCTCTATAATTGAAAGAGTTTTGAAGTAGTGTAAAAACAAGTAAATTGAGGATGAAAACATGAAATTTGGAATTGATAGCGGGCACAATTGCCCACCAGACACAGGAGCTAGAGGAATCAAAATTGAAGATAATTTAACTCTAGATGTAGGTAATAGAGTTATAACCAAGTTAAGAGCTTTAGGAAATGAAGTGGTAGTATGTAAACCAAGTAGTGCCAGTACAGTACGTGAATCACTCTCAAAAAGATGTACTATAGCTAATGGCAGTAAAGTAGATATTTTTGTCTCGATTCATTTTAACGCCTTTAACAGGCAAGCGAATGGCACAGAAATATTTGCAACTAGCGAGCAGGGGAGAAAAATCGCTAAACCTGTATTAGATCAAATCATCAAGTTGGGATTTTTCAATCGTGGCGTTAAGAGTGGTTCCCACTTGTTTGTTCTGAGAAACACAGATATGCCTGCGATTCTTGTAGAATGTTGCTTCATTGATTCGGCAAAAGATATGAATCTTTTTGAACCAGAAGCAATGGCCAATGCGATCGTTAAAGGCTTAACTGGTAAAGTATCAAGTGTTCCTGTTAACCCCGTATCAGATGAAGAGGATAATGTAGATACCACTATTCTGAGACTGCAAAAAGCCTTAAATCGACTAAAAATAACCGATAAAAATGGTAAGGCGTTAGTGGAAGATGGCTTCACCGGGGCTAACACCAAATCTGCCGCAGAAAAATTTCAGACTATTGTCGGGGTTCAGCCGACTGGAATTGCTAACGAAGCTACATGGAATGCCATAAATCTAATTTTGGCGAAACGAATCATCAGACCAAACCATGCTGGTGGTACAGTTGTCGCATACTTGCAATACCGTTTGGGTGTTGATAATGATGGCGTCTACGGGCCGCAAACAGAGGTTGCAATTAAGAAATTTCAACAGCAAAATGGTTTAGATGCTGATGGGATTGTTGGGCCTGCTAGCTGGCAGAAATTAATTGGTTAGGCTGATGGCTAATTACTCATTTGGATTATAAGACTATAGCGATCGCCTAAAGCCGTTGACCTAAAATAATGAAAGGAAATAACCAGGGCGTAGGAAGTCACCTATGCTGTTGACAGGGATATGTTCAACTTAACAAGTTGCCTTTGATAAGCATCAATTGCACTTGATCATAGGTAATTTCCTATCGCTCTGGTGTTTTTTTGGCGGTGAAGTTTCGCCAAAAGTATAAAAGTAAAGGGCTTTACAAGCCTATAATAATTGTTACTATTTTATTGTATAAATAGACACATTTTATGTTAGCTTTCAAAGTCCCTTTTATTGGCATTCTCTGGCTTGAGCGTTCGCCGAGCTAACTTTACGTAAGTTTTCACAGTAGCGTAAGGCATCTCTAAATCTTCGGATATAACCTGCAATGATTCTCCCATCTCGCGGCGTGCTAAGATGGTTGCCCATGTAGAAGCAATTTTATCAGTGCGATCGCCTCCTGTGCGTTTTCGTTGTGCAGTGAATAGCAATGTCAATTCATCAATGCGTTTTCCCAGCAGATTTGTTAGCACCTGAGTAGATACGCTTGTCCCTGGTTCCACCCAATCTAAGCGAGTTTGTCCCAGTCCAAAAGTAGTTTTGTGTCCCGTACCGCAGTAGGGAGCGAGTCGTGCCAAAGCATAAAACAGCCGGGTAAACTCAGAGTTAGCCAAAGCAGCTTTAGTCAAACCACAGGACATTGCCCCTGTAAACCCAGTTACCGAACCCCGCTTGCCAGCTACCACCTTCACCGATTCCAAGCGATGCTGATGGATAATTACCCCTTCATCTATCCAATCGAGAAAAGGTTCTTGTTCGATTGGGATTCCCGAAAAATCATTCCAGCGACGCAGGTAGCTGTGAAACAGATTAACTGGCACTGGGAGGGGAAAATGATGACCCTTGCGGCGAAAGCTAGTAGGCGAGACAAAGCTGAAGTTGACGTTATGGTGTTTCTCTGGTAATAACTGCAATAGTTGCGCGTAGGTAGTGGCTGGATGGGCAATATTCACCTGTTTTATTTGCAGGGGAGCATCTCTTAAGTCCAGGATTTGGGGCAGTTGGGCTAACCATTGCTTGAGAAACTGCACCACTCTTGGAGACAAAGCATTAACGTGCCATCGGTAAATTTGCTTGGCTTCCAGTTGTAGTTGTCTACCACTGGCGAGGAGTTGACCTTCTAGTGCCGAAATATTGAAGGGCTTTTCCGACTCCCCATCGTGCAGATATGCAGAAAGTTCTGGGTTGAATTGTCGTACTTGGTCAAGAAACCAGGCATGGAGTCCAATTGTGTACTGCGAGTAGAGGGAAGTGGAAGTGCTTGGCTTAAGGTCAAACACCAATCCCACCAGTTCAGCGTCATCTGCCCATGTGGGAAGAGACTCAGACTGTGGCTCGGCTTTGCGCCTGGTGGATGTAGCTGCTTTTGGCATCGCGGAATGCTGTAACGATGTCAAATATTGTATGCAATTTCCATCCCCTTGGGGGGATTATGTTTATAGAAAGCAAGATATTAAATCAGGCGATTATCGAAAAGTTATCAAACTGTATGTAATTGTTTGGATGACTCTAGCTATCTCACCAGATAAGTAAATCAAACTGGAAATTTAAGCAGTTACCAGATTATTTAACTGTAATTCGTTCTGTTGAAAGACATAATTAACGGCAGAAAATAGTTTATCTAAATCTTGAATGAAATAATACTTAATATTTCTCGTGAAAGCATCTGCTTCCAGCTTGCCAAATTGCCATACATCTCCATTAGAAACAATACCAAAGATAATTATCTGCGATTCGCCATTAAGTTCACGAGCCGCAATCATTTCTGTCAGACATTGTGCCCACCCAGTTTCAAAATTATCTTGCTTCGCTTCTACTAAAATGAAGTATGGTTTGTCAAATACAACTTTGCCTAAAGGAGAACGTTTAGCCAAAATATATTCAGGAAATCCTGATAATTTTTCGTCATAATTTAATGAATGATGACTCCATAAAGTAAACTTACTAGTGTATTTCTTCTAAACTTCCTTCAAAACTGGGTAAATCAAGTTTTCGCAAATGGCAAACTCTGAGTTATTCACTACTCCTTCCCGCATTACTATTTCTAAGTCTTCTCGGAAGTAATCAGGAATATTGAACTCAGCTTCACCCATGAAATTCAATTCAGTATAAGTAGTTTGAAATGCTTTAAGAACTTCACCGATAGTTTTGTAACTACTGAAAGCCATATTGCCATCCTGAGGAAAATTTATATGGTTGTTCAATTTCCAGTTTAGCGATATTTAAGCTGTGCGATCGCTCACCTCAAAGTAGAATTTGTTTTGTTTTAAAGTGTTTAGAGTTTAAGGATACTTTTGGAGTTTTCAGGATTACAAGGCATAAGATTAGTTAACTTACAGTTTAGAGAATGAATTTCATACAGTTTCATCCTGTAGACCCCATACTTCAGCAACAGATTGGAGTTCTTTAATGATTGCTTCAGTCTGCTGCAAAATATCTTCTGCATTTTTAGGATTTTTACGAAAGCCTGCGTGTAGCACATCGTTACGCAGATTAGCTAGATTGAATTCACCACCCCAAAGTCTATTCACTTGCTTTTTCTTTTTGTTTGGAACACTAGACCATTGTTCTAAATATAGCGACTCCTTAATTGTGTTACCGTCTTTATCCTTGATTTTACCTCCACTTAATAAAAGTTCCATCTCATCTCGACTTACCTTATCTAATGGATCTAATTGAAAGTGATAACATAATAAGGAAGGTAACCACTCTCGCGCCATAGATAAAGCTTGAACAATTTGTCCTTTGGTTGCATACCATTCAACCATTTTCAGTTGTCGCAATAACAATGCTTGGGGACATATTTGATAATCTGTTGGAATAGCTAAACCAAAATTACCATAATCTTTTTCTACGCGTCCAAGCAAAGTAGCAAATGGTGGTACACTTTGAGAAACTATTGGTGCAGCAGCAGCGATACGTTGAGGTAATATTGCTGCTTCTTGAATTACATCCATTGGGCGTAATAGCTGCAACCCTTGGGCGATTCTTTCTATGCTGATTGCCAAGTTTTGTGCTATGGGGTCACTACTATAAAGCAAGTTTGCTAGTAACTGTCCATTTCCTGTTTTAATAAATTGGTCAGTAGCAGTTGTCCACTCCAGCAAGCTGACTATAGGTAACAAGTCAAAGATGGGCGTTTTATTGTCATTAGTTTTGGCATCAAATGCGCCATATATTAAACCTTCAATCTGTACTTGACGAACAACTCGCAAATAACTGATAGCAATTAATGCTAAAACAGGTAGAGAGCGAAAGCCATTTGTGATGTCAAACAATACGCAATCGTTTTCTTGCAAACAGTCTGTCAATTTTTCAAATAGTTTCCATATGTCAGCATTAGTGTGTCCTTCAGGGACATTTGTTATAGGTTGTAAATTAACTTTGCCTGCCAACCTATTCTTTAAAGTTTCCCATGACGATTCATTCTCATTGTCTGGAATTCCGGTTTCTGCCGTTTTTGTGAGAAGAACATAGAGAGTGTCTGGTTTGTAAAATTCAACTAACGCTTCCTGTACGAATTTTGTTGTATATTCCCCAGGTTGCTTCGGGTTGATATAAGTAGTCTCTTGATATCCTCTTTTATTAAAGCCTAAAAAAGAAATTGCTTTCATAACTGCTACACTTTAATTTCCATATTTACAAATGTTTGTCCCATACCTAACCGTGTTTTCATCCCTGTACCTGCAAAACGCGCATATTGAACTAATAAATTAGCCACATTAGCCAGCAAGGGATCAGCACGATTGAAAACTTGTAACGTAACATTGCCGACAAATCCATTCACATAACCTTTGTGTAATTGCCAGCTTCGCGTTTGAATTTTGTGATTTTTGAGTAAAATTGCCTTACTAAGGTAAGCAATTAATTCATCACTTCCCAAATAGACAGGTGCAAAATGATTCCAACGTTCTAACCAACTGCGGAACATTAACGAGGGTATAGGTAAAGGTAAATTTGCTCCACCCTGAGCAAAAGTAGTGGGAGTAATAAACTGCAAGTCAAATCGTTTTATTGGTTCTGGTTCATTTGCCACCAAAGTTGTGTACAGTTCTTCATAACTAGTAATTTCGTCTTCACGGTTGATAACGTTAAACTTTGCTCCCAGAAATTCTAGAGATTCTGAGAAATTGAAGTGAGAAATCGCTTTGGCTGCAACATCTTGCAATCCACACAGAGATAATTTGTAAAATTCCTCTGGATGGAAGGTTAAAAATTCTCTAGAAACAGAATACAAACCGATTATTCCTGAGTGAGAAACAGAAGGAATCGCCTCAGTTCCTATTTCTAATCCTAGCTTTTGATGTAGTTGTTTCACCAGTTCCAAGGTATATGAACGAGGTAAAATTGTGGGTTCAGACACGCTCAATGTCCAGTTAGAATGAATTAGCATTAGTGTTATGAATTCTTAAACTTAACCCATCCCGGTACAAATTTGATTTCACCATTGGGATTCATTACAGTCCGCCTAGATTTTGGTGCTTCAAAACCAGGTGCTTTTAAACCACAAGTATCGCGGATATCTTCCCGCAATTCATCGCCAAGCAGCAAATTTATAGTAGTTCCTGTCATTCCACTACCCCACCCCAATCTCTGACTATAGGGAGATTTTTCTGGTTTGTAAAATTCGCGGATATGATTAAAATCTAAATTTTTGCCTGATGCTCTAGGATTGTTCTTAATTTCTTCCCAGTAATCATGCTCATAATCCCATTGTTCTTGGGTAAATTCCTGACATATTTCCAATAGTTCATCTAAGTTGCTAAAGGGTAACTTCATCCCCTGTTTATGCTTAAACCATGAAAGCATTTCCGTATCTAAAGTAAGGGTAAATTCTGTTTGAACATTCCGCACCATTTCGACATAGATAGATGCTTTATACTTGGCCAAATAGTCAGGGAATCTGCTAGAAACTATTACCTCAGCTACAACAGGTATGTTGACAGGAATCTCTTGACCTGTCTTAGTTTTCATTTTGCTTTCTAAAAGTGGTTCTGAATCAGTAATTTTGAGCGCTCTTAAAAAGTCTGTATTTGGCCCTTTACCTCTAAATTTTCTCTCTTGATATGTGAGATCAAATTCTGTAAATAAACTATCCATGAACAGATCATCATCTAAAAATTTATGCTGATATTGGTTAATTTGTCCTAGTTTTTGTCTCAACGTTTTCTCAATTTCACTAACTCGCTTTGATGAAGGTACTTGATAGCGATCGCTATGTTTAAGTAAATGATATGCTATGGCAGTTCTAATTGCTCCTTTAATCGAAGAACCAGGGATAAATAATTGACCCATACCATTACGAATCATGGGGCGTAAATCTGTAATATTCTCGCTTGTCAACTTTTGGCTGATGGCTTCTTTAGGAAAAATTTGACATCCATCTACACTTATATTCCACCACTCGGAACCAAAGGCTTGTTTTAAAAGTCTGCTGATGTCTTGACGTTCTTCAATTGCTTGAATATAGTCATCTAAAAATCGTCCTCCTTGTTTAACTAAAGCTTTTGCTAAGGCTTCTTGATTGGGAAGATAGACTTTTTTATCTGTCTGCACATATTCAAAAGGATTCAATCTAGATACAGATGAGCCTATATGTAAAATTTGACTGGTCAACTGTATTCTTTTGGATTGATAGAAACTAGGTTTCTTAAGAGCAAATTCGGGAGAAAATGTCATTGTTTATTTCTCCTTTATGTCGATTGATAAGCTCAAGCTAATTCCACTACGGTAAATAGGATGGAATTTATATTCCCCTTTATCATCTAATAACTTTACTGGCGTGACATCTACAAGTTTTCCCTGTGGTTGTTCTTTAAAAACAGAACCTTCAGAAAACATTCGCACCATTTTACGCCGCAAGTTAGCGTTAGCTATCCAACCACCACGTTCTTGTATTTCATAAGCTGCACCTTCCAGAAAATTTTGGGTTATATGAGAATCCCAAAACAAACTAATAACAGTGTGGTGAGTGCCTTTATATTTAACTACTTTATCCCACGGTTCACATATATCTAACCATTCTACTTGGAATCTTCCCGCACCACTAGAACGTTCTCCCCCAAGTCCTTCTTCTCCTAACAAATACAAAGCTGCTTTTAGCTCATCTGCTAATTTCTCCCCTTCTGGAGATAATTGCAACAAAAAGTATAAACCTGCCGGATTTTTCTCCCACTCGAATTGAACAAAACCAGTGTGATAAAGATTAGTAGCTCTAGTAACGCGGTCTACTGCAATTTTCGGAACTTTATCTTTTCTAAAGGCTTTGTTGTAGTCATTGGTGTAAGTAATTAGTTGTTCGGTATCAGCCTTTTCATTAAATCCTGTTCCCTGATACCATCTTTGCCATAGCTGCAAAGGTAAGTAGTTAAGTTTTTTGTAATCTTTGAAAAAAGCTAAATCATTATTAGGGTAGTTGATAGGAAACTTGAGGAGACGAGGAAGATAGTAAATTGTTTCATTCCTAACTTCTCTATAGATGAATGTTGAACTGATGCGGAAGGGGGGTATAAATTCCTGTTGCTTTTCACAAGGAAATCTCTGCAATAATTCCTCAACTGCGTTTTTACCGAATAACCGCGCATAGACGCTTACCCAGGCGCTAAACAAAGCATCAGAACGGACGCGATCGCTTGTTTCTTCAATCCCTATTCCCAATTCCCCAAAGTGAGCAGGACTACGCCCAAAATTGAGTTTAACTAATTTCCACATACTCATGATTCACTCCCCGGCAGTAATCGCTGTTCGATGTACTGGCGTAAGCTTCCGAAGTTATCTAAGAGTGCTTGTGTGTTAGCGATAGATTCCAATGGTTGTAAACCCAATGAACCCGCAGGAGTGTTGGTAATCTGACGATATTGTGCCAAGCTGCGATAGGAAAACTCGAAGTTTTGAAATCTGACTTTGCCGTAACCTCTAGAACCGTGTCCGCCGAGAGCATCATCTTCTAAAATGGCCAGTGCGATCGCAATATTTTGCAAGTCTTCAACAGCTTGCTCCGCATCTTCTACGGTATAAACTAATTCAAACTGGAATTTTGATCCAGCTGGTACACGCTCTAACTGTCTGGGGTTCGCCGCCGCCGTCACCCGATCAATACCGTTTTCAAACTTCCACTCAGTCATGTATAAACCGGTATCAACTTGCTTGAGCTTTGCTGCTGAATCTGGTAGTAAATGGGAATCTCGAATAATTAGGCGAGCCGGTGCGTTACGTCCACGATTAACTCTGACGCAGTTCTGACCTTGGATTGTCTGAGTAGGACTATTATTATCTAATAATCCTTCCTCTGTGGCAGTCTCAATTGGCATCCAAAATTTTGATCCGCCAGTAGAACCAAACAATCGGCTAATTTGACAGGTACTAGCACCTTCATAAGCAATAAATCTTCCTTCTTCAACTTCGGTAAATCCATTTACCAAATCATCACTTTCATAGCGCCGAGTATCGCTTCCTCCTTTGCGATTGAGAGGTTTATTTAATAACCGTTCTAGAGTAGAACGTAGTTTACCTTTAATAGATGAACCAGGCAAGTAAGGATACTTTGTTAGAGGGTCACGAATAACAGGTTTATCTAGTCCACCGATATCCAGATTTTCACCACCACCACCAATGTGCAATCCAGTTTCAACAGAAAGTTGACTGGTGAGGGACAATTTACCAAGTAGGGGTTTTTGTGCGTATGATGTTGGCATAATTATTTTCCACCTTCAGCTTTGTGATAAGCAATAATTGATTCAAGTAATTGAACTAGACGCTCAAAATCTTCTTTGCTGTGAACTTTATCAATAGCTGCTGACATGACCTCACCTAATGGTTTTGCTGCTCTTTGTCTAGCTGCGGCGTATGCCAATTTGGGTTTAAGCAGAATTATTTCTGTTTCAATTTTGGCAAATTCGCCTGTTTCAGTTAAGTCAGCTTTTAAGCGATTTACAGCATCTAAGAATTTACGAATTTGGTTAGTTTCTAATCTTTGTTGCTTAAGATAGGGGCCAAATTCTTCAGCGTGTTTCACTAAATCTCGAATGGGATAGCTTTTTAAACCTTCATTTAACCTACCAATTGTCTCAGTAATTTCTTTAACAATATTCAGCGATTGACTCGTGTTTAATACTTTATTTGATAACCCTTGATGACTAGGTGTAATTGTTGACTTATGTTTGATAGGTTGTTGAGTCATAGATTTTGAATTTCTTTCAATTTGGTCAAAACGCTGTAGCTCTAGTTGCCGAGCTAAACTATGCCGATAATCTCGTTCACGATTAATCCAAAAACTGGCTGGTATACTTAATAATTGCTCTAGTTGCGATGCCAATTCGTTAGTAATTGGCAATTTTCCAGCAATAATATCATCAACTTCATTCTTTGATAAATTAATTTGTTCTGCTAAATCATCTTGGGAAATTCCAAGTTCTTCAACGGTTTCAAGGAGTGTCTCACCTGGGGGTGAAACATAGTCCGGTATATATTGATTGAAAACTACTTTATTCATGGGTATCTTCCACTCCGATGATCCTAACAGCAGTGACCTTTGTCCAGTCCAGACCACCATCCGGTTTTGTGGGAACTGGTTCAGTCGGCTCAAATATAAGCCGATAGGGATGATCTAAATCTAACGAAAGTTGACCAACGCGGTCATATAATAATTCGTGACATCTACCTGGAAGATTTCTCATATCTTCTAGAACATTAGCAGCACGGAGATCATCAAGGCGTCGTCTCAAACGTTTGGCTCTATCTAAACCGTACCGTTTCTGCAATAATCTCTGGTTATTACACTCTTCTTCAAATTTGTTACTGTTAAATATAATATCCACAATTTTAGACGACAAAAATGATGTAATGACTACATTTAATTAGCGGTTTAAGAGTTCAATCCAAGTTGCGATCGCCCGAAAATAAGGCGCATTATACGGACTTTTTAAGGAAGTCCGAAAATCACTATCGTCTAGTACATATTTTGGTAATCTTGCTAGTGTGTAAGCAATTTTTGGTAGATGCAAATAGTAGCGAGTACCTAAAGCCTCCTTTGATTGTTTATCTTCTTCAAACTTTTTCAATGCTTCCTCTTGTATTTGTGCAGTTATGAGCAGGTTACGCACAAAATTACGGGAATAATTAACCCCAATGTTTTGCTGTTCTAATCTTTTGACAAATGGTAAAATTCCCAACAAATTTGGCTTGGTTTCTGGATGCAGATATTGTTTGATTTCAAAATCAATTATGTTAGTATCTTTTATCCCTAACCATTCATCCCATTTGAATACCTGACCAAATAACCCTAAGCTATCTCTGCCATTTGCTTTTGCTGCCTTTTCAGCTTCACCTGATACAGATGCTGCGTGGTAAAGAGGTGATTTAGCATTATCAATACTAATTCCTGCTGATAGGCTAATATCTGGATTATATCCTGTATAAGCGCGGAAGCATTGGTAAACATCAAAAGCAAATTCTACAATTTCATTCCATGCGCCACTGACAAATAAATCATCGCCTCCTGAATAGATAAACAGTAAATTTTTACGCTCACCTGCTGTTAAACATTCTGCATTATTTAAAACTCCAATATTATTATTTTTACAATTATCTAGAAAATTCTCCTGGCGTTTTTTTGCCAAACTGTTGAGATATACCTTAAAAAAATAACTCATTTGGCGAGAAAGTCCAGCTAGTCTGGGTAAAGTTTGCTTTCGTCCTAAACCTTCGGCAAATATTTGTCCTAGTCGGTCTACATCCATTCGTAAATAGCCTACTCGCTTAATCCCTTTAGCCTGTTGTGCCATTTCACCAGCACGCATAAAGCCTATTGTTCCTTCTACCTCGTCTGATTCTTCTTGACTCTGCTGACCATAATTGCCTAATAACAAGGGGAAAGCATTTCGGAAATTCTTGAATTGATAATGTTCTAATGTCCAATCATTTACTAACAAAGCAGTGTCAGAGTCAGGAACTATTTGTTTCCACTTTTGGAAAAGATGATAATAAACCTTTGTTCCTGAAATTTCAAATGAGAGTGTATCCAGTTTGTCTTTTATATCTTCTCTTGGGGAGCGTATAATTACTTTTATTCCAAACATTCGACCCCCTAAACGAAACATCCTGCAACAGGTTCCACAGGCTAGAGCCGAATTCGGCTCATTAGGATTAAGCGGTTTTAAAGTTTCTACATCATCTCTATGGCAGACACCGCAAGGCTCATGACTATCACGCGGTTCGGTAAATTTGCTAATCTGGTTAGCAAATTTACGATATTTATATACACCTAGCTGAGTCGTTGCATCTGACCAATGAGTGGACATTGCAGTTGCAATGTCCGCAATAGAAAATTTTAAGCAATCAAGTGCAAGAAATACTTTGCCTTCAAATTCTTTTAAAAGCCATTCATTAAACTGCTCACGTACTTGCTCTACAGTCTTTTTAGTATTTTCTGTTCCATCTGCCAAAATATATAAGTTTCCACCGCCAGCATAAATTATATTAGTACGTGGAAGCTTTAATCCTATGAGTAATTGTTGTACTACTTCTTCGATAACTAACTCTAAGTAAAAGCTCCTTGCCCTTAGTGATTTCAGTGCGCCATCAGATGAAATAGTATAAATAAATTTTTGAATACCCGATAAGTCACCTGCGATTAAATTTAATTCTGTTGCATTGGAATTGTTAGCAATAGCAGCAGCAACAGCAGCAGTAGTTTTGGCTATATCCACTAGAGCAACATCAGATTCACCCAAGCTCAGGAATGAGCCGAATTTTTCTATAATTAAAGTGAGTAAAGAAAGGTTTTGCCAGTCATCATCATTCAAATGATCTATAGCTGATTTAATTTCTGTTTTCAGGTTGCTGAAATCAGTTGCCGCTTCTAATTGAGGATAGGGAATAGTTGGATTACTATTTTCAATAGCTTTTGGTTGCCAATAATATTGTTTATCTTGACCTTTATCTAATTTTACATGGTCAAATAACAAACGTAGAGTGTTCAGTTCGTGCTGATCGTTCCAAAACAAAATTTGCTTGGCTTTCGTAACAATATTATCGTCAATTAAGCGAGGACATTTATTAGCTAACTGTGGATCAGCCCACTTTGCCAATAAGGTAACGCCTTGTTGGGCAATTTGCAAGGCAGCATTGAAGGTCGCTGAGGTTTGTATCATGGGACATCTGTATTAAATTGTTTGTAAAGTTCTAGCGATCGCGTTAGTTTTTGTGATCTGTATGAATTATATTCTGTGCTGGAAGTATGGTCTTCCATAAAAATGTTTAGTGGTTCAACGTGATGCTAGATCCACTTTGTTATCTAAACTGTCATAATCCTAATGAACTGACTGCAAAAAGCTATCTATGACACTAGGACAAGAAATTATCCTAGTGTCATCAAAAGTTAGTAGACTTTACTACTTATTTATGAAAGTCTTCTTTAATCTGATTAAGTATTGAAGGAGCTGCTAAGTCCACTTGAAGTAACTTAAAATTAAGCTTGAATCCACTTAAAAACAGCACTATTAAAAATACTAACGGGATAGCATTTTTAAAAAATAATGGTAATTGACTTGTTATCCCCTGCTTAGGAAATTTAAGGATGCTCGGTAAATCTTGGCATCGTGAGGATTTCTTGTTCGCTTCTTCATTTTTTGGAATAAAGTCTGTCTCAGAGGCTTGATCATTTGTTGTTATCAAAACGACTGAAGATAATTCAGATGGAGGCATCGAGTAGTTTTGTGGAGATGTCGAGCCTACCGTTGGCACTGGATTCAGTTTTACAGTATGTGTAGGTTGACTGCTTACAGAATTAATTACCAAGTTAACGGGAAATGTAGAGTTTGCCGATTCTATCCCATATTTGCAATTCGATGCGGACTTTTTTGTAAAGCCAGAGTTGATGCTAACAAAGCTATTGGGTTGCATATAATACTTCCTTGAAGAATGCGGTTTTGAAGAAACGCGAACAACAGATTTTGAAGAAACGTATAAACAATATGCTTGGCTAACAATTTAAAGTACCTTCAACGCCCAAAGCTAGACAGAGGATAACTTCGCAAGGTTGCTGTAATTTGAGACAACCTGAACAGTTCATTAGCCACGATACTATGTTCAATACATCTGCATTTCTTCAAAAAAGGCTGAAATAAGTAGAGTAATGTACAGATAAGTGCTTATATTTACATGATTTTTGCTTAGGTATAATATTTTTGCTAGCTTAAATATAACAAAGACGATTTAATGGTGTCAAGTTGTAATATGTATCGTAATATATGCGAAATAACCTCATAGATTAGTGGTTAAAGTATAAATAAATTTATATTTTTCTACGAATACAGTATCTTGACTTCTATAGATAAATATGATTTTATGAGGCTATACTATTTTTTTAGTAAAATCTTTAAGAATATATTCCTTTTAACTAGGAGCTTCCTGGTAATTCCCCGAAAGGGGATTGGAGTATGCAATTCTTGAAGGAATGCTCAAATAAGTAGAGTAACTAATTAACTCCTTCCCCGTAAGGGGACAAAAACTCGATATCTATCCTTTGTGTGTTTAATCTAAATAAAATTTATTGATGACCAATTTCACACAATAAAGTGAAAACCTTTTAAATAAAAAAGCGTGTAAGTCTAATCACACGTTGTAGTTTAATTATTGCTTCCCCGTAAGGGGATTGAAATCAACCTTTAATTATAGACTTCCCTGCAATTACTCCTACCTACCAATCAACCCCACCAACAACCGCGCCAATGCTTGCACCATCGGACGCCCTGAAACATCCTCCCCACGGTGCAAACGATGAACGCTACCTGTGAGTATGGATAACTCCGAGTCAATTTGATCTGCAACACCGTGATAATCGCTGTAGATACAGGCAATGATTTGCAAATTCAGTTCCAAACAAAACTCCTGCCAAGGACTAATTTGCGTAATATCTCTAAATAAAATTAACGCATGAGTAGCATAAGATGCAATTAATTTATTCTTCTCATCAATTTTGCCACCTAAATCAATCATATTCAGAGGTAAACACGCATTTTGCACTTGTATTGCTTTTTGTTGAGCAAACTCTAAAGTAAATTTAGATTTATACTCATCCTTTAACTGTTGTGCTAGAGCAGAATTGTTACGTACTGTTTCGGCAAACCATGCACCTTCCCCATCAGGACAAGCTGTGATGAAATGAGGATAGGGTGCTTTCCCATCTCGATGCATTGACATCATCGCTTGCTTCAAACCGTCCCTTAAACAAGACTTTCCCGAATGGGGAGAGCCACAAAGAACAACTTTGATTGGTAATTGTTGCATATAAAGCTTTAATCAACTAAGTCACCCAAGCTGTATGCTGGATTATGGGTAATGCAGACAACATACTTGCCTAACTTAGGGTCAAAAAATGCGATCGCACCGTAAAGATGCCCTACCTTATGTGCTAAGACAAAGGCTACAGGCACAGACACCGGGCCATTAATCTTCAGTAATACTCCTCCTCCTAGCTCTCCTGTTTTGCTCATCTCCTCAAGACGTGCCGCCGCATCTTTGACAATTTGGTCGTTTTGTGATGGTTCAGCAAATCCGATTTTTAACACCTCGCCTTCAAAGGCAATTTTGTAAGTAGTCATTTCTTTACACCTCAACGAATGGTTCTATCATACAGGTAATTGGAAGAAGGTACTTCCAAATATGGTAGTTATACTGCTCTCAATAACCTTCTATCAAGAAACAAGGCGAGGATTTGACCAACAAAGAAAAGGATACAAGCCCCTAAATTTCCGATACATGGAATCAAGTCTATGAACATCGTCTAATTCTGATACCATTTTCTGTAATTTCCTGCTTGCTAAAAAATTAGTTGAATGGAAATTAAGCACTTAAATATTAAGGAAGAGTTAAATGGGACTGAGCGACGGACTTTTGAACCCGACCAAAAAAGCTATGGTCATAGATGACTGCTGCAACATGATAGATAGACAGCTTGCGTCCAAGTCAGGTATAAGCGGTATGGCTCTGAAAACTACCTTCGCCGCCTTGAAGGGTGTTAAGCCAGGATACATCCCTTATGTTGTCGAGCAGATTCTGCCGCAGTGCTTGAAAGCCCTTGATCCAATTTGGAGTGAAGGCGTGCAAAAGGGCGACCCAGTTGGGCATCTCATTGCGAATTCCTCAGACACAGCAGACGCATTGTTGAGCGTTACTGATGCGAGGGCAAAAAACGTGAAACGCCAAGTCGTGCGAAGTACTTATGAAAAACTTCGCGGTTCCGCCAAAAAACACGTAGAGGAAGCAGTGCCAGACTTAGCCAAGGTAATTGATAAGTACACAAAGACCTGAACAAAAAAGGAAGGATTAGGGACGAAGGTGTGCCTTTATTTACGCCTTCGGGAGTAGGCATACGCAGCAGCTAAGGGTGAGGCGAAACATACGCCTCTACTCAATATTAGGGACTTCCAAATAAAAAATATCTAATGCATCTTTTCACCAAGCTAAAGCTAAAACCCAGATGAAAACATTATTATCCAGCTTTCTGGAAGATAAACGGCTTGATTTGATCAAGACAATCCCTGATTTTTGATTTGTTTGGATGTAACTTCCATAAAATCGATAAAAACCTGTATGAGCTTATGAATTCCCTCGCTCCCTCCTGCTATTAAACCTCCTGTCAGTAATGCATCTAAACAACGGAAAATAACTACTTGTATTGGATTATTGAAATCAATAACTATAAGTGGCTCAATTGAGCGAATACCTATTGCACTTATTAAAAGACCGAATAAAAGGGATGTCCATAAAGCAATTGTTCGGGTATCAGATTTGTAAGCTGTTCTTTGGCGCTCCTTTTCATTTAAATCATCTATTTCTGGCTTGAACGTTTTTAAGGATTCTGTTTGATTTTGGGTAAAATTTTGGATTATTTGCTGTTCTAAACTCATTCCTTCCGGTGGTAGTCCACTGACTTGATTGGATTCTAAAGAAGCTACTTGGTTTTGTTTCTGTTGCACTTCCATAAGTCTTATCTTCTCAGAGATTAGAGCCTTTTGTTGCTGGATACTAATATCTAATTGCTCAACAAATGGATCTCGCCAAGTAGTTATAAAAACTTCTAAAGAACGCTCTAATAATAAAGAAATAAACAATGGTAATGTGAGTAGCTGTATAATATCATTCAGCCCAAATGGTTTTAAAATAAAAGGTTTAGATGATAACCAAGTTGACAAAGTTACTACTAGAAAACTAATAATAATTAACAAAATAAATAGAGGAGATTCTGGAGAAAGCTTTCGCAACTTATTTATACTCCTGTTTGGCGTCACAATATCTAACACAGCCTTAAGGTGAAAACTACACCTGCTGAGTAACTTAACAACGTTAATTTGATAGAACAGTAAATAATTTATTACCCGACCCTTTTTTATAGGAATGGGATGGGCTATACTCCGCTCAAAGAGTGGATCGCACTTGATGGTAGTAGGAAGATCCCAGAAGCAAACACTAGGTTTCAAATGCACTGCACGAAGCTACTGGAGCGATCGCGCTTCCTTACCCACTTTCCTCTCAGAGAAATATTAGGACTTACGCAAAGCTACACACGGTAGGGGCAATTCATGAATTGCCCCTACCATAAAATAAGGGTTTCGACTATTGTTTGCGTAAGTCCTAAATATGAAAAGGTGTGTTAGGGAAAGGGGGCGACGCATTTACAATGCTTATATGATTGAATCTAATTTGTCTATTCGGGTTTACCGAACATACAAATTAGAGTAAACCGTAATTCTTTTATGTCTAATTTGGGACGGTAATCATCAATAGCTAGGTGATAATAACCGAACTTACAGCAGCTTTAACTTTACGTAATATGAATATGTAAGCACTAATTGAAGTGCGAAACCAATTAAACAAAAACTAACTGATGAGAGGAAGGGTTATGACAGTAGTTCGTTGGAATCCTTGGAGAGAAATTGACACTCTACAACATCAAATCAATAGTTTATTTGAAGACAGCAGGCTACCATCTGCGCTGTCGGAAAGGAGCGTGAGCAAAGTTCCTGCTGCTGAAATACAAGAAACCGAAAATGTGATTTATCTGAAGCTAGAACTCCCAGGAATATAAGCTAAAGACCTGGATGTGCAAATCACAGAAAACTCTGTTTACGTTAGTGGCGAGCGGAAGTCGGAAACTAAATCTGAGGAACAAGGTGTTACCAGAAGTGAGTTTCATTACGGTAAATTTCAACGTGTAATTCCTCTATCAACTCGGATTCAAAATACTAACGTTACAGCAGATTATAAAGACGGTATCTTGAATCTGACACTGCCTAAAACTGAGCAAGCAAAGAACAAAGTTGTCAAGATTAATTTGGAGTAAGCTGCTACTTAATACTTTGGGATCAAATTAATTGACCTCCAATGATTAATTGAGAAGTTAAAAGCCCGGTTATGCGAGTAACCGGGCTTTTTTGTAACTACTTTCTGCAATAGGTATGTAAGAGGGTGTTTTAAAACGTGCTTACCATAACCTATCAAAACTAGCTTGAAAAACGACTAGAGACTTTCGAGAGTTTTCAGCACCTCTGCTGCTGACTGATATCGTTGAGTGAAGTCGAAATGTACCATTCTATTTAAAATAATAACTAACTCGTCTGTAGCATCAGTTAGTTCGCGCCAATGTTGCCAAATCTGTTGATTGGCATCAGCTTTACTTTGAATAATAATTTCACCAATATTTGTGTCTCTACGAAATTCTCTGGGATCTACTCCAATTAAACCTTGTATTCCCATAATTCCCAACGCATAAATATCGCTGTTTAATTTTGGCAACCCGCTCATTTGCTCAGAAGGTGCATAACCAGGAGTGCCAATTGAAATGGTCTGAGCTTCTTGTTGCTGAGGATGAATCTGCTTAACAGCACCAAAGTCAATTAAAACAATGTGCTGATCTGATTCTCGCCTAATCAAGTTACTAGGTTTGATATCTCGATGGATTACACCATAGCTGTGAACAAAAACAAGCACATGTAAAACTTCTTTGAGCATCTCCACAACTTCAGCTTGTTTTAGTCGCTTCTCAAGGGTTAACTCTTTATCCATAGCGTGCCCTCGAACAAATTCTTGCACTAGAGAAAATTGCCGATTTTCTTCAAAAAAAGCTAGCAGTTGAGGAATTTGCGGGTGCTTACCCAAAGTTTCTAAAATTTCTGCTTCAGCGTCGAATAGGCGTCTAACAACGTTTAAATATTCTGGATCTTGGCGGGGGGGTCGCAACTGTTTAACCACACACTGCGGATTACCAGGACGCTGGATATCGTCAGCCAAATAAGTATTGCTAAATCCTCCAGAACCCAAGCGATCAGTAATTTTGTATCGGTTGTTTAGTAGAGTACCCAGTGCAATTTCTTGCCCGATGGAATCCATAATTAGCGTTGACGCTTCATTGGAAGCGTTGCCGCGCTGCCGTAAAAGACCTTGCAATTCCCCAATTAATTGTTGGTGTTCTTGAACCCGTTGGGTAATTTCTTGTTGCTCTTGCTTGGTTTGATAAGCACTATAAGCAAGGACACTCCCGGCGGTAAATACTAACCCCAACGCTGGAGGTATTACTGGAAACCATCCAGCTTGGGTAAAAATGACAAAATTGGCTCCAAATAACCCTGTAAGGGCTGCTGCTCCTGCTAATCCTAAGCCTAGCGGATGCTGAATACGCCATACCAGCAACCCACCAACTACAGTCCATCCCCATATCCAAAAGACTTTCCCCCACTCAGGCAAAAACCAAAATAGAGGTTGTTTGTTCAGAACAGCACTGAGAATTTGACTAACGCTGTGGGCATGAATTTCAATTCCTGCCATCTTGCCAGAATTATCTGACTTACCACTAGCAAATGGTGTATTAAAAATATCATTTAAACTATTGGCTGTTGAACCAATCAAAACGATGCGGTCTTTGACCAAATCTGGTTTAACTTCGCCTGAAAGTACTTCTGTAATAGTTTTTTGCTGGGCTACCTGATGACCAGAACGGTAGTTAAGCAGAATTTGGTAGCCATTTGTATCTGCTTTCTCATAACCGCCAGCGTTAGTTTGCAGGGGTTTAAATACAGTATTACGTAGTTTTAGTTCCTTTTTTGGGGTAAATTCTGGTTGGATACCTCCAACTTCTAAGTATTTGAGTGCTAGTTGTAAGCTAAAAGAATAGGTACTTTGACAAGAATCAGACTCCTCTGCACTTACTAATAATAGGTTGCGACGAATTGTAGCATCAGTATCTTCTACGACATCATTAAATCCGACTCGCTCTGCTTCAACGCCTTCCGGGGGTGCTATTCCCGGATTGTTAGAACCAGAATGTTTGCAAATAGGAATGATGATATCGCTCTGTTGTATGCGTTGCAATAGCTTGTCATGGCCAGGCTGTACTGGTAAGTCACGAAAAATATCTAAACCAATGGCTCGCGGTTCATATTCTTCAAGTTTGCCCAATAGCCGCTCTAGAAGTTCACCAGATAAAGGCCAATTCCATTTTTGGATATCTTCTTCAGTTAAAGCAACAATCAATAGACGAGTGTCTGGGTTGGGGTCGCCACGTAATTGCATCATCTGGTCGTAAACCTTCATTTCTAGAGGCTCGAAAACCCCCAGCTTTTGAATGCCTACTAATAAAATTGTAGCGATCGCACTTGAAAGAATAACTGGCTGTTTAAATAAACTTTTAAAATTTACAACCATTTTTTTAATTCAGTTTTACTTTAAAATATACGTATATTTTTAGATTAATTTTTATTATTGCAATTATTCTATGCAATTTGCAACTTTTCATAAAATATAGTAATCATATCATGATCCCCCCAACCCCCCTTTTTAAGGGGGGACTAAGAATTCGCTCTATTTCCCCCTTTTTAAGGGGGACTAAGGGGGATCTTTTTGTTCAAAACTCATTTAGGATTACTATATCTGTTTAAGATAATGCACGATCGCTTCTGCTGTTGGCAAATTAGTTGCCAACAAAACTTGATTAATAGTACATAACCTTATCAATGCTTCTTCATTTGCTTGCCCCGGCTGAGGTTGCAGCAAATCTCTCAGGAAAATAACTGCTAAAATTTCTCCTGCTCCAACCAATGAAGCAATTGTTTGATATCCTCCAGAAGTTGGTGCGGGGGTTTGTTGACTAATAGTTATCCCTGCCTGTTGATGTAAAACCTCGCTAACAGATGGCCAGGTAATTGTAAAGCTCTGTGAGAAAAACTCCTGATGCTGAGAAACAAATTCAGCAAGTTCTGATTTCTTGCTTTCGTGAGCAATCAGTACTATGTTTCTTTCAATGATAATTTGCGGAGGCTCACTTACATTTATTTCTTCTGGAATTTCATCAGATTGAGTTGCTTCTGCTTGGGAAACTTCTTCGATAGTTTGACTGATGCTTTCAGTAGCTCCACTTTCTGTTGTTTCCAAAGATTGAATATTAGCTGAGTCAGAGACTTCACTTACTTGTGCAGAAACAACATCAACATCTACACTAACTTCTTCTGTAGTTGTATTACTCAAATCAATGTATTGACTGCTAAAAACTTGCAGAACGGCATCATTAGGTGCATTCAATTCTTCAGAAGTAGCAGCATAACTGACAACCTCCACAGGTTCTACTTCGTCAACATCTGCGCTGTCTTCTGCTGTAAATAATGTATCCAAATCTACCAATTCATTACTAATATCCGGTGGAACTTGGCTTAATATATCCTCATGTTGAATGTCTGCGTCTTCAGCAACTTCGCTAACTTCTGGGGCAACACCACTGACAACCTCATCAACATCTGCACTGACTTCTTCTGCAATTGGCGTATCCAAATCTACCAATTCATCATGGATAGCTTCTGGAACAGCGCTCTCCTGTGCAGGAACTTCGTTGAATATATCGCGCGGCTGTACGAAGGTGACTTCTGCTATTAGTGCTGCCTCAAACTCTGCATCTTCATCATAAATAACTTCTGGAATAGCCCTCTCCTGTGCAGGAACTTCGTTGAATATATCACGCGGCTGTACGAAAGTGACTTCTGCGATTAGCGCTGCCTCAAACTCTGCATCCTCATCGTAGGTAACTTCTGGAACGTCACTCTGTATATCACGTCGCTGTACGAAGGTAGCTTCTGCTGCTTCAATGTCTCCAACCTCATCGTGAGTGGCTTCTGGAAGAACACTTTCCTCTTCAGGAGTTTCAATTATGTTATCAGGTGTAGCGTTGCTTGCCGCCGTAGGCATCGCTTCATCAGGCTCAGTCAAAGAAACTTCTGAGGCTTCGATGATTTCTGGAGCTTCTACTTCCTCAACATCTGCGCTGACTTCTGCTGCAACTGGTGTATCCAAATCTGCAACTTCATCACTAACAACTACTGCAACTTCGCTGACTGCTTCTGGTGGCTGAATTATATTTTCAGGGACGATTACCTCAACAACCGGGATGACATCATCAGTTTGAGTCGAAGCAACTGCTGAGATTTCGCTGATTTCTGGGGAAGGAGCATTAATTTCAGGTGTTTCTACTTCGCTAACAACCTCTGGGGCTGGATTAGCAACGTTGGCAGGGCTGACATTTTCAGGCGATCGCGATCGGGAAAACAGCGAAGGGTCTATAATTCTGAAGACTGTCTCTGCTTGCTCATAGGCGGGAGCAACTGCCTCCAAGATCAAAACGTAATCTGCAATCCGAATAATATCTCCATCGCTCAAAGAATATTGTCGATTTTTTTCAGCCTGTTTACCATTAAATATTGAGCCATTTCTGCTGCCAAGATCACAGAAGTAGTAATTTCCACCTTTAACAAAAAACTTAGCGTGTACCCGACTGATATCAGGGCTTTCTAGAATTAAATCAGAATCAGGAGAACGACCTATTACCCATTCTCCTCTCGTTGTAGTTTCTGTGGTCAGATCAACTTCATTGACTTCACTTAAAGTTGGTGAGTAGCTAACTTTTACTTTCATATTAATTTTTGGTTAATTTTATTGATTTCGGCTACCCAGCGCTGACGGGTAGTATGTTCTAAATTTAAAATATCATCTTGTGACCAGTGGAAATGATAAGCAATAAAAGCTACCTCCTCATATAAAGTATCAGAGGGGTAGCTTACGACTCCCCCGCCAGTTCTAGCTCCACTGAAAATTGAGTATTGCAGTGGGGGCATTGTGTCGGAATGTGCACATTGCCTTGCTGGTTAATCCGATTGTAAAATTCTCGGAGATAGGCAATGTCATGTAAGAGCAGTCCTTCCAGTAAATCAGAGCTAACAGAATTGAAACTGCCCAAGCGAGTGATAACGCGTGCAAGCATTACTAAGACGCCGTAAGCCGGATTTTCCTGAACTCTGCGCTCTTGTTGCACCAAAATTTCATCTTTGGCAGTGGCTAAACGCATCACCCCATGACGATGTACTCGGTGTTCACCATCACTCAATCCTCTAGGAAGAGTGAAGGCAAATTCTGTGCAGAGAGTATCCTTTTTACGGGGCATAGGTTAAATTTGGGCATTGGGCATTGGGTATTGGGCATTGGGCATTGGGCATTGGGCATTGGGCATTGGGCATTGAGAATAGGGGATGAGTCTTTAATACTCGTCAATGAATCTTTAAGCTCCATTAACAAAGCTTTTAGCTCCATTAATGAGGCTTTGAACTCCATTAA
>NZ_WBKM01000336.1 GCF_015714725.1 Nostoc sp. WHI | reverse complement strand
CCCCCACTCCCCACTCCCCATTTTCAAGATAGACAGGTAAACCTAGATGATTAAGTTGATTAGTATTTTTCTGAGTCTGTTACTGATGTTTGGCTGGGGTGCACCAGTCATGGCACAATCTCAACCGCCCATAACTCAAGAACAGTTAAAACAAGGTGATGAGTGGGCAAATCAAGCATTTACAGCGACGAATCAAGGTGATTTTGCTAAGGCTGAAACTTACTGGACAAAGATTATTGAGCAATTTCCCACTAATGCAGGGGCGTGGAGTAACCGGGGAAATTCGCGGGTGAGTCAGAACAAATTGCCAGAGGCGCTGACAGATTATAACAAAGCTATAGAACTAGCGCCCAATGTCACTGATCCATATTTGAATCGGGGTGCGGCGTTAGAAGGGTTGGGAAAATGGTCAGATGCGATCGCAGATTATAATCATGTCTTAGAACTCGATCCTAAGGATGCGATGGCATATAATAATCGCGGCAATGCCAAAGGTGGTTTGGAAAAATGGTCAGATGCGATCGCAGATTACAAAAAATCTAATGAATTAGCTCCAAATTTTGCCTTCGCTCGTGCTAACTACGCCCTCGCTCTTTATGAAACTGGTCAAAAAGAGCAAGCAATTCGTGAGATGCGGAATATTGTCCGCAAATATCCCAGGTTTGCCGATATGCGTGCTGCTCTCACTGCTGCATATTGGGTAAATGGAGAACAAGGCGAAGCCGAAAGTAACTGGGTAGCAGCTTATGGGTTAGATAGCCGTTATAAGGACATTGACTGGGTAACAAATATTCGTCGTTGGCCTCCCAGTATGGTATCAGCTTTAGATAAATTCTTGAAACTCCAGTAGAAACTTCCATCTCAACAAAAATTCCTCTTTTTTGTTCCTATGTACCTGTTTTCTGGTATGGGTCATAAGCTTGATAGTGGCGGATGACTTCTGCAACTGACCAAGCTTGAGCGATCGCACCTCTGGGTATATGAGGTGAATCGCCATCAAAAATCTCAGAAATAGAACCAAGACAAGCGTCAAATAGGAAGTGATCTAGCAGGGGTTGCCAATCAAAAGGCAGCGATTTTTGGGGATAAAAACGTAGCCAAGCCCGAATATATGGGCCAATTAGCCAAGCCCAAACAGTGCCTTGGTGATAGGCGCGATCGCGCTGCTCTTGGTTGCCCTCGTATTTCCCTTTGTATTCGGGATCTCCTGGATCGAGACTGCGAAGACCATAAGGGGTGAGCAAACTGGCAGTTGCCAAATCTAATATCTGACACCCTTGCTGTGCCGAAAACCCACAATGGTGCAATGACAGCGCCAAAACAGCGTTGGGACGAATTTGAAAATTCCGGCGATCGTCCGGCTCAATAGTATCGTACAGATAACCTAGCTGAGGATTCCAGAACTTTTGCAGCGAGGTTTTCACGCGTTCTGCTTGTTGAGCATAACGCTGTGCTTGCTTAGTGAGACGCACTGGCTCACCAAACTCAAGCTGGCTCAAGCGTTCTGCCCACTGACTTAGCCAACATAAAGCAGAATACCACAGCGCATTGATTTCTACTGGCTTACCGTGACGGGGAGTGACAGGATGTGCCCCAATTACCACATCCATCCAGGTCAGCGCTACACCAGGAGCATCCCAACTAACTAGCCCATCAGTAGCATCGACCTGGATATTGTAGCGTGTGCCACCGACAAAGGCTTTGTAGATTTGCTGGACTACGGGGAATTGCTCTGCTAAAAACTGCCAGTCTTGGGTAGCTTCCAAATAAAGTCCTAAAGTTTCAATCCACCACAGCGCCGCATCAACGCTGTTATAAAAGGGTTCGCCATCGATATCAGGAAATGCATTAGGAATCAGACCGTGGCGACAGTAATGCCCAAAAGTTCGCAATACTCCTTTTGCTAGATCAAAGCGCTGTGTAACTAACGCCAACCCCGGTAAGGCGATTAAGGTATCACGTCCCCAGTCATTAAACCAGTGATAACCAGCAATGACCGTGGGGCCAGCAATTGAGGCTCGATAGACGATAAATTGATCGCTTGCTCTGAGTAGTTGCTGCCAAATTGGGGATTGGTAATTATTCCCCTGCTCCTGTGCTCCTCTGCTCCTCTGCTTCTGTGCTCCTTTGCCTCCCTCTCTCCATCCAAAAATTTGTGAGAGCCGATCTTGCTCTGCCTCTACAGCTTCTGCAAAGGTTTCGGGAGTAAGAACATCTGGCATTGAGTCGGGGAAACCTACTCGTGCTTCTAAAGTTACCGCATCTCCTGGTTGGAGTGTGACTATCAAGTAACCAGGACTGTGGAGGTCTTCCTTGTCGCCTAATCCCCGTTTCGTCTCCTCAGGCAATCCATAATTCCAATACAGAACTGCATCTGGTTGATAATTTCCTTGTGTCCAGCGCAAGTGCCAAGGTATACCAAAATGCCCAGAATTTACTGCTTGCAGACTGACTTGCTGTTGCCCTAGCAATTGTGAGAAGTGTAATTCTGGACTAGCAATTTGCTGGTGGTGAAAGTCACGTTCTGCTATCAGCAGTCGTAGCCGTAAAATTGCTGTATTACTTCCGTCATAGCGATACTGAATTAAAGTCCGATGGCAAAATTGGGACTGGAAAGTATTATTCTCTTCACTACTCCCTACTCCCCATTCGCTACTCCCTCCCCAACCATAAGGCATCACCAATTGTCTTGTTAACTGCCAGTTATCTTGACCCCAAATCCATTTTGGAACTGGGTTAATATCAAAACCGCGCAGCAATTCGCAGCCTGTCGGTTCAATCTGGCCGTTACCCCAAATATTTGTCCCCAGTGCCACAACGCTCCCTAATACTTCTAAGCTAGCTTCTAGGTGCGAAAACAGCAGAGTCCTCCCAGAAGGTGGGTTTGTAGCGGCAAACAGCCAACCATGATAAGTACGTGTGCGGACATCAGAAACCGTACCACTGGCAAAACTTCCTAAGCCATTGGTAAGCAACCATTCTCTTGTATCTAAATCAGGCATTTGCTACTCAAAATCGTTATGAGTATGATATAGTCGTAACAGATCGTAATTAAACTGTGAAAGCGTAGATGGGTGAGTTTTACTTGACCCGAATTTCAACGCTACTAAACCGATAAAGGAGAATTAGGTTAATGTCCCTCACTTACGGAACCGATGGGTGCCTTCGCGTTGGTCAACAAGCTCCCGATTTTACAGCAACGGCTGTAGTAGATCAGGAATTTAAGACAATCAAACTTTCCGATTATCGCGGTAAGTATGTCGTTCTGTTTTTCTACCCCCTAGACTTTACCTTTGTTTGTCCCACTGAAATCACAGCATTTAGCGATCGCTACGAAGAATTCAAGAAAATCAATACGGAAATCCTTGGGGCTTCCGTTGACAGTGAATTCTCTCACCTCTCTTGGATTCAAAGCGATCGTAAGTCTGGTGGTGTCGGCGACTTAAATTATCCTTTAGTCTCCGATATCAAGAAAGAGATTAGCGCCGCTTACAACGTTCTTGACCCAGCAGCAGGCATTGCTTTGCGTGGTCTGTTCATCATCGATAAAGATGGTATCATACAGCACGCCACTATCAACAACCTAGCTTTTGGTCGCAGCGTTGATGAAACCCTGCGGACATTACAAGCAATTCAGTATGTTCAGTCTCACCCCGACGAAGTTTGCCCAGCTGGTTGGCAACCTGGTGACAAGACAATGAATCCTGACCCAGTGAAGTCTAAAGTTTACTTCTCTACTGTCTAAATTTTACTAGCTAGCAAACTTTAATCCATCCTGGTGGAATTGAGAGAAAAATCAGTAAAAACCACAGATAAATAGAGATGCACATTAAATAGTGTCAGCCTCCGTATTTATAGGTGGTTTTTTCATAAAATGGTATTTGAAGAATAATTCAGAATTCAGAACAAGTATTGGACGAATAGAATTCGCTACTACACAGCCAAAGTCCAGGGAGCTGGACTAATACAATAACTCTTTGACAATCCAAAATCTAAAATCTAAAATCTAAAATGGTATTATGTTTACTTCAAGTGATTTTAGTGGCTTATTAAATGAGCGATTCTTCCGCAATTTTTTGCCAGTTCCAGCTAGTAATAAACTCCGGTTGGCAGTGGGGACACCAGATTTTCAACTGCCAGATATTACCAACGGAACTTTAGTAAAACTATCTGATTATAAAGGCAAGCAACCAGTATTACTGGCCTTGACTCGCATCTTTACTGAAAAGCAATATTGCCCCTTTTGTTTTCCTCACATCAAAGCGTTAAACGAGAACTACGAACAATTTAAAAATCGTGGCGTAGAAGTTTTGATGATTAGTAGTACTGATGAACGGCAGAGTCAAATAGTTGTTAGAGATTTAGGTTTAAAAATGCCGTTATTGAGTGATCCTAGTTGTCGGGTGTTTCGTACCTATGAAGTAGGACAAGCACTAGGAGCGCCTTTACCAGCCCAGTTTGTATTAGATAAAGAAGGGAAACTTCGCTACTGGCATTTATTTTCTTTTTTGGATCATAATGCTAGCGTTGACACACTTCTAGAACAATTCAATGTTTTATGACGATCGCCTTTACTTTGGTAGTGAAAACCTCACTCTAGCTGAAGTTGTGGCTGTAACCGTAGTAATATGGTTGCCAAGAGTAGGGATTTTCTTAAATGATTATCCTAAACTCAGTGCTTGGTGCGATCGCTTGATAGTACGTCCAGCATGGCAAGCTACGGAGACTACACCGGAGATAATAGAAGCCTTTAAGTCTATGATGGTGTCGAGAATGGCACAACAGAATGAAGGCTTGAAGCCCATCGACTCGACGAGCAAGCTTTGAGCTTGCCGTACCCCTGGGGGGAAGCAAGCTACGCGTGGTCATTAGTCATTACTCAGCACTCAGCACTCAGCACTTTTCATAGCTTGACTTGTTGCAAATGACTACGGGGATTATAGGTACGTATAGCCCGGATTTTTTCATAATATTCTCGCTCTTCTTGGCTGAGGTCTTTTGGTGGGGCGATCGCTACCTTCACCAACTGATCGCCGCGTCCACCTTTGGCGAGAGGCCAACCTTTACCACGTAAGCGCAAAGATTGTCCAGAACGCACCCCTGCTGGCAGTTTGACATTAACTGAACCATCGGGAGTAGGTACATCAATAGATGCTCCCAGAGTAGCTTCATCTGGGGTGATTGCCACTTCACAAACAAGATTATCGCCTTCCATTTGAAAGAACGAGTGCGACTGAAGTTCGACTTTTAAGTATAAATCCCCCCGTTGTTGAGTCATTGGGTTGATTTGACCTTTACCCCGCACCCGCAGACGAGTACCAGTTTTAGCCCCAGAGGGGATACGGACATCGATTGTTTCGTTACCTAAACTAAAGCGTTTTTGCACACCATTAAATGCTTCAGCAAAAGTTAGAGCGATCGCAGCTTCACTATCCTGAGCATTACTGGCACTTGCATCTTGAAACCCAAAATCGTTAAGGCCGCTAAAACCACTTGGCGCACCTGTGGAAGTACGGTAAGAGTAGCTTGGTTGCCCACCACGAGGGGTAGCACCACCAAAGCGTCCTAGCAACTCATTGATGAACTCATCAAAATTGCCGTATTGACTGAAGTCAAAGTTACCCATATCAGCACCAACACCGCCCGATGGGAAACCTTCACCAGCTTGTTTCCAATATTGACCAAATTGGTCGTACTTTTTGCGTTTATCTGAGTCTGAGACAACTTCGTAGGCTTCGCTAACTTCTTTGAAGCGTGCCTCTGCTTGTTTGTTGCCTGGATTAACATCAGGGTGATATTTGCGGGCTAGTTTCCGAAAGGCTTGTTTAATTTCCTCTGGAGTGGCAGTCTTACTGACTCCCAAAATTGCATAATAGTCTTTGAAGTCGGTCGCAGCCATCTACCAGCCTCCTATAGAAATTCAGGTTATGTTTTTTTAAGATGAGAGGTGTTTAATTGCCAGGTATAGTGCCAAGCAAAAATACTCTGATTTTAAATTAACAAACAATATAGAAAATCAAGTGTGGTTCTTGCTCACCGGGCGATCGCAATTTCCGTACTCCGATTTTTCTGATAAGCGGATCAGGCTGTCTAGTCCCTCTTCCAGGCTTGGGGGGGCATCCCGGAGTTGACGGTGCATCCGCAAGATAATTTCTTCAGGTACTTGGTGCGATCGCCTTTTATTACGCGCTAAACACAGCCAAACTGGTGTATCTGCCCAAATTCCCGTAATGTGGGTAAAGCCCAAGTCACGGGCGAAAGCAATGACTTCACGACGATGGCGGCGCTGGGCATTGGTGGCGTCGAAAATAGCTGTATTCGCTGTGGCGATTGCTTGCTGAAATTGCCGCTCAATTTCGCGCCAAATCAGCAGCCACGGCCCCTGAACGGCTTGGGAACCGAACAATTGCCCCCGGATGGCATCGGTAGAAATCAGCGACATCTGGGGGCATTCTACCAGGAATTGTTTTGCCAAAGTTGACTTACCACTACCTGGAAGACCAATTAGCAAAATGAGTGCTGAGTGAGGAGTGAGGAGTGAGGAAGGATTAGAAGTTATACTCATAAGTTATACTCAGCACTCACAACTCAGCACTCAGCACTATTAAATGATGGTTCCATCGGGAATCACTCATAAGTTATACTCATAACTCACAACTCAGCACTCACAACTCAGCACTCTTAAATGATGGTTCCATCGGGAATCACAGCATTTTTCAGCACGACGACGATACCACTGCGGATGTAGAAACCTTGACTTTCGCGATCAGCTTCTTGGACGTTATCTTTATTAATAATTTTGACATCATGACCGATGCGGGCATTTTTATCGATGATGGCACGGCGAATCAGCGTATCAGAACCGATGCCTACGGGAATGTCATTTTCTACTAAGCTAGATTGGCGTTCCACAGAAGGTTGGTAAAAGTCTGCACCCATGAGCAAAGATTCCTCAATGACGCAGCCAGATTCAATCCGCGATCGCACTCCTAAAACTGAATGTTGAATGCGGCAATTCTTCAATATACAACCTTCGCCGATAATTGATTCGGTGATGTGGCAATCTAAAAGTTTAGTTGGAGGCAAGTAACGAGGGCGAGTGTAAATTGGCGCTTTTTCATCGTAGAAACTAAAGGGTGGCTGGGGTTGCTGAGTCAGCGCTAAGTTTGCATGATAAAATGCATCGATTGTTCCAATATCTTCCCAATAGTCATCAAATAAGTAGGCTTGAACATTGTAATCCTTAGAGGCATCTGGAATAATTTCTTTACCAAAATCCGTCCGCTCTAGAGATTCTTTCAACAACTTGATCAAAACATCTCTTTTAAAGATATAAATCCCCATCGAAGCGATGTAGGGCTGTAATTTGGCTTGTTCTTTTGACAATCCCAGTACGCTTGTATCAACGCGCATTTGGATTAACGCTTCACCTTTGGGTTTTTCGCTAAAGTCAATTACCCTACCAGAATCGTCAATTTTCATCAAGCCAAAATCCGAGGCGCGGCGCTCATCTATGGGGATAACCGAGAGAGTAATATCAGCCCCTGTTTCTCTATGGCGCTGGATAAACAGGCGGTAATCCATGCGGTAGAGGTGATCTCCTGAGAGGATTAGATATTCGTCTACATTCCATTCTTCCAACAGCCAAAGATACTGACGCACAGCATCGGCTGTACCTTGGAACCAGTTAGGATTTTCTGGCGTTTGCTGTGCGGCTAGTACTTCTACAAACCCTTCGCTGAAGCCAGTAAAGTTGTAAGTACGGGCTATGTGGCGATTCAGGGAAGCTGAGTTGAATTGTGTCAGGACGTAGATTTTAAATATTTCGGAATTTATGCAATTACTGACAGGGATATCGATTAAACGGTATTTCCCCGCTACTGGTACTGCTGGTTTGGCGCGTAGTTTCGTTAGTGGGTAAAGCCGAGTACCCGCGCCACCACCAAGGATGATTGATAATACTTTTTTCACAAAATTTCTCCCGACTGCCTTTCAACTCTCATATTCAGTTTAGGACTGTATGTAGCAGCTGATAAGTAGCGATCGCACATTCTTAGGGATGAATTTTCTAGAATGCTGTTGGTGATGGATGATGCGGCTGCTAAGTAAAACAACAGAACATTTGTATTAGTTGATCTGAAAAATATTAAGAAGTTTTGGCTACACCGCCTTAGCGTATAATTCTATCTCTGTGAGAGACAACTTGCAAGGGAAAGAGGTAAATAGTTTATGACAAATCGTTATAAAAATAAATCTAAAAAAGTTATATTGTATAATCCGTAAAACATTATTGTTATAGGATATTCACTTATAGCTTAGATCAAAGCTATTTATTAATGTAACTTCTTAAGATATTTAAAATAGGGTAACAGACATATGCCGAACTTTAGAATGGGTTGGTTGCCAGATCGTCCAGATTTTAGAGACTATTCCATATACAACGTTATTGACGACTTTGAAATTAAATTCATCAGAAACAATTTACTAAACGATGACACATTAAAAAGAGAGAACGGGAAACAAGATATAGCCCAAGAGCAAACTAGTCTAGTCTTACTCTTAAAAAAGTTAGTAACTTTACTGCATGATGTAGAATCTCTACCTAAATCGATCGATTTGCGGCAATGGTGTTCTCCGATTGAAGACCAAGGAAAACTGGATTCATGCACTGCACAAGCTGGCGTTGCCTTAGTAGAATATTTTGAAAGGAAGGTAATGGGTGAATATATAGATGCCTCAAGTCTCTTTCTCTACAAAGTTACACGAAAATTGATGCACCTAACTGGAGACACTGGAGCATCCACACGCTTCACAATGAAAGCAATGGCACTTTTTGGCATACCTCCAGAGGAATATTGGCCTTATGAAATTGAGAATTTTGACGAAGAACCATCGGCTTTTTGCTATGCCTATGCCCAAAATTATCAGTCGCTTCAATATTTTAGGCTGGACTTACCTAAATTTTCAAAAGAGGAAGTTTTGGCGCAAATCAAAGCTTTTTTAGCTGTTGAATTTCCTATAATGTTTGGGTTTACAGGTTATAGTTCTATTTTTAATCAGGTTACTAGTAAAACTGGCAAAATTCCTTATCCAATTAAGGGCGAAAAAGTGCTAGGTAGTCATTCAGTTGTTGCTGTTGGTTATGATGACTATAAGTTAATTCAGCATCCATCTGAAAATTATGTAACTCAAGGAGCTTTCCGAATTAGAAACTGTTGGGGAGAAAATTGGGGTGAAGATGGTTATGGTTGGCTACCCTATAATTATGTGTTACAAGGGTTAGCTACTGACTGGTGGTCATTACTTAAGAATGAGTGGGTTGAGGAAGGGCAGTTTGGTATATCCAAAAATAGTGACCTTCTAGGAGAGGATACAGACCCCAAAGTAGCACCTACAATTCCTCCAAAAATAGCCATAATAGCAAAACGAAAATAGAATCAGAACAACTGTAAATAAATGATTCATTGCTTTCATTTATTCACACACAACTCAGAATTTTCATTCAACCGGTCTGGAATATTTTTGTTTGTTTGTAAGTAGTCTTTGAGAAAATCACAACTGTAATCAAATAAAGTTTTCCATTGAGGATTAGCATCAGTTTTTTCATCCAGTTTCCACCGCCATAATCTTACAGTTCTGTCATCACTAGCAGAGGCAATTACCTTTCCATCGGGGCTAAACTCTAATCTATTGACTATAGCGGTGTGTCCTTTTAGAGGCTCTCTAAAAGTTTGTTTGAAAGTAGATTTGCTTTCTTGAAAAATTTTGATAGCTTGATCTACCTCCCACACTTTGACAGTTTCCTCAGTACCACTAGAAGCAAGATATTTACCATCAGGACTAAAATCTAATGCAAAAATTTTGTCATCATGTGCTTTGATTGTTCCTATATGATTAAACTTTCCATCTTTCACATTCCATAGCTTTATCAATCCTTCACTATCGCCAGAAGCAATAATATTGGCTTTTCTGCTGAATCTCACTATTTGTACGACTACATTAGGTGCATGAAACCCAAAACTATTATTTTTTATATCGACACCACTATTTTTCCAATTCAAAAGCCTGACACTACTATCATTGCCAGAGTGAAAAATTATTGAATCATCATTAGGATTAAAATCTAAGCTATATATTTTATATCCAGGTAGTTCAGGAAAATTACGTTTTTTAGTTACCGTATCATTTATATGCCGAATAATGATAGTACCATCAAAGCTAGAAGAAGCAAGAAAATGATTTTTTGAGCTAAAGGCAACATCAGAAACAACTTGTTCATGACCAGAAAAATTTTTTAAAAATTTAACTTTTTTACCTTCTATCTTCCAAAGTTTTACAATTTTGTCCCCACTAGCTGAAGCCAGAAATTTGCCATCGTGACTAAATCTTATGCTTCCATACCCATATATTCCTTTATGTCCAGGTAGAGTATCTAAAAGTTCTCCTTGAGAACTCCAAAGTCTAACTTTACTGTCTAAGCTAGCAGAGGCAATTTTGCCATCAGGGCTAAAGCTTACACCCCAAACTTTGCCTTGCTCTCCTTCTAGCCGATTATGCTCCCGCACTTTATAAATTATTGATTGCAGTTGCTGAAGTTCTTTAGTGTGTTTTCCACCTATGTTTTTTAATCGCTGTAGTGCTTGTACACTTGCCATTAATGCTTCAATTTGTTTATTATTTTCAAACAATGTTTGAGACTCTTTAATCCATTTATTTACCTCTCCCATTTTGACTACTTCTACATTATACTTTTCGGATTTAACCCACAACCCTGATAATGCAATTGATACAACTGCTAAAGCTGCAAATGCTTGAGTTCTTTGCTTTTCAGCTTTAACTTTAGCTTTTTCCTGTTTAACTTTTTCCCCTTCCGCGTTAGCTCTGGCTTCCGCCGCTTCTCGCAATTCACGTTCCTGCTCTAGTTGCGTTTGAATTTCTCTGTCGTGCCTCTCTAAACTTTTGTGTAAAAATTCTGATTCCAATGGCGTAAGTCTTGGCTGAGTCTTATTCACCCACTCATAAATCACCGCCAATTTTGCACCAGTCAATAGTGCATCATCCGATTTATTAAATCTTTGTAGCCATTCCTGGCAATCTTCCTCTAAAGAACGACTCAGACGAATATTTTCTAGATTTTCAGCAATCCAACTATTAAGTAATTTCCACTCAGATAAAAGTGCTTCATGAGCAACTTCAACCGTCTTTTCATCGGTGATAATTAAGCGTTGTTTGGAACCAGCCAATAATTCTACAACCCTTTGCAATTGTTGTGGAGAATCTGCAACTACTTCTAATCTCTCCCAGCTAGCACGCCGCCGTGTCACTTCTCCAGTTTCACCTAACTGCACTAATTCCACAAACAAGCGACGCGCAAAAGCTTGATCTATAGTCGTTAAACTTTGATACAAAATTGTCGCTCGTTTGTCTAAAGCTCCTTTAACTCCGCCAATTTCCTCATAGCCTTTGCGAGTTAAAAGCGATTCTGGTGGTTTAGGTTCTTCAATGCAAACTCGCCACAATTCCTTAAGTGCATATTGGAGTATGGGTAATGCACCTGGGCGGTTGACGACATCGGCAGAAATTTGCGAGGCTAAACCACGCTCAAAATTTACACCATGTAATTTTGCTGGTTTTTCTATCGCTTCTTCTAACTCAGCAAAAGACATCGGCGTGACGATGAATGATGTGGGAGGAATGCTATTGATAAGAGTAATAATTTCTAAATAGTCAGCACAACGATTTAAGAAATCACCGCGAATTGTTAAAATTATCCGCGTTTCTTCCTCAACCTTTTTTACTTCCTGTGCTACTAAGCGAATAAAAGCTTTGCGTTCCTCATCGTCTTGACAAAGGGTAAATATTTCTTCAAATTGATCTATAAATAATAAACGTGGCTGATTTTGCTGTTGTTGTCGAGCTAAAATATCGACTAATTTACCTAAAGGATGTTCTCCTGGTGTAAAAGATATGATTTCCCATTCACTGCTTCCAGGGAGACGATCGCCTTTCAGTTGTGGTAACAAACCTGCTTTTACCAAAGAAGATTTACCACTACCTGAATAGCCAATTACAGCCAAAAATCGACTCTCTGCTAAACGCGAAATTAGTGTGCGAACTGCTGCATCTCGTCCACAAAAATATTCTGCTTGCTCTGATTCAAAAGCATAAAGCCCTTGATAAGGATTTTCCTGATTGAAAGCAACTTTTTCTGGTGTGGGAATATCTGATTGGCTATAACTTACTAAATTAATAGAACGCCCCCAACCCATGCGAATCGGCTCCTGTATGGAACCTTTCAATTCGTTGCTGACAAAATCAAATAAGCGATCGCCACTAATTAACCTATTAATACCTGCGTTTTCTGCCGCCAATCCTCTAAGAACTGCACCTGTAAAAATACTGTATTCTTCACTTTTAATTGCTGCAGCGCGTTCAAAGCCACGAGAAGCTGTAATTAAGTAATAATCTTTTTGTGATTGCGAACTGAAAACGTTAAGAGTGTTTTGTATTAATTGTCTTTCTAAAAAATAGCCGCTATTACAGCAATCGAGTAGCACAACCAAACTACTCAATTGAGAATCTCCGATTAATTTATTGAGGCTGTCGAGGGAAATACCAGATTCTTGTGCGACAATTTTGTTTCCCTCAACTTTAACCTTACAATCGTAAGTTGCTAAAAATCCTTCTTGTTGTCCTAAATTATCAGAAGTGATAAAACCATGTCCGCTAAAATAAATCAGCGCTTCATTATTAGCTGCTTGCTCTAGCAGAAATGTTCTGAGTTTTTCACCCATTTCAGCCCCAGTAACTTTTGTGTTCCGACCTTGTGGTAGTCTTTGCACAGACTGGAAATCACCATATTGCTCTAGGAGTTGCGCGATCGCCTCAGCATCATTTATAGTCTTCGACAAAGGCGGTAATGATAAGCTGCGATACTCAGCGATGCCAATAACAAGCGCATATCGTGCCATTTAACACACCTTGGGTTGATAAATACGGGATAATCTTGACAGACACTAATGATGGCTGTGTTACTGAAAACAACACTATCTGTCATTTTTCCGCAAACAAGCTGAAATATTTCAGACACGATACAAAAATTTAACCGAGGTAGCTTATGTCAGAAGTGCAGCGTCTATTTTTTGAAGCAGACGGGGAAATTGAGCAGATTGAGATTAACGTCACAGACACCGAAATAACACCGGAAATTGAGGAGGACGATGATGGCATAGAATATAAGGATGTGCGAACAGATGCGATCGCTCGGATGCAACAAGCTCGCCAAATGATTCGCTCTTATACTCTCTATGCTCTTAGTGCTTTTAAAGACTTTAATACGGCTGAGATTGAGGAGGTAAAACTTAAATTTGGCATTAAGCTAGGGGGTAAAGCCGGCATTCCTTACATTACCGAAGGCTCTGCTGAAAGTAATCTGGAAATTGAAGTGAAGTGTAAGTTTCTAGAAAAACAAAAACCTGATTCACAGTAACAGCAAAAAATTATCCGCACACTGTAAGGGTAGGCAATGCCCGTTAAACGCCGAACTTTCCCGTATTTATGATCTTATTAACCAAATGTAATTGCTGCGATCGCTTCAAATATTTCACCCAAGATTGCTCTGACAACTGGGAAATGGCATTTGGTGACAGTGTTGCTGTGAAAATATCTCTGCCACTGGTAACACCACTAACGCCCAAACTTTCTAAAACAGCAATTGCAGCAGAGTCTAAAACTGGTTCGGTATGGATGAAAACTCCTAAACTAGATTCTTCTGGATCTTTAACGTCATTTAGCGCTGTAGCAAGAGCAGCGTCTAGCTTTTGATAATTCATCAGCAATTCCTTGATAAAAAGGGTGGGCAATTTCTCGTCCACCCTAACACCTATCAAATTTATAGGTCAATACAGTTCAGATAAGCCCAAAAGCCTCATGTAGAGACGCGATTTATCGCGTCTTCAAAAACCAATCATTTACACCAATAACTTTTAACTGAACCCTATTGATTTATAGGTTGTTATTCCCTACCCTTGTATAGAAATAATATCCACCTTTCTCAGTCTAATTACAGATTAGCTGCGTTAATCACTCCATAACCCCACTTATAATCAAATGTGCCTGCGGGTTTTCCAGGAATTGCACTATTTTTACGTAGCAAGTCTTTCACAGTAGCCGGATCAAGTTTAGGATCACGCTGCAACAGCAGTGCTACTAATCCACTTACCAATGGTGTCGCCATACTTGTACCAGCCCGTACCACAAACTTGGAATTAATCATTGATGAGCGTTCAAAACTTGCATCGGCGGAAAGCGTGGAAATAATCATTGCTCCTGGTGCTGCTATATCGGGCTTATGTGCATCATTCCGTAGAGGCCCTTCACTACTGAATTCCGAAATAGTATGCAATTCTAAGCCTATTTCTTGCACTTGGTGATCAATATCTATGTACGTAGCTTTAGTAGTATAGGCGGCAACTGTAATTGCACTGCTGGCGGCTGCCGGTGAACCAATTTTTACCGCATCATTCACACTTTTACCGGTGAAAAACACTGAAGAAGTGTCGTCTAGCGTCCACACATCTAAACGTGTGTCAGTTGAGGAAACATTGCGGACTCGCAGTTGCCAAATACCTCCCATGACTTGCGAGGGGCCAATACCGCGTATTTGCACAAAGAAATTATGGTCGCTGTTGGCTTGATCTGGGCCTGGTGTCACCAATTGCACCCGTGCATCCGGTAACTGGTGATCCTGTGCAGGATTGCCGTCAGCAATGATTTTTTGAAAGGGGGTGACAAAACCGTTAGGACTCCGCACAGACACTTCCAACTCGTTGTCTTTGGAATACCAAGCGTTTAACCAAACTATGCCCGCTTGATTCAGAGGAACATTAAAGCGCATACCACGAGTGCGTCCACTGGGTATTATTGCTTGTCCATGAATGTTATCGTTTCCTTCGTTACCCGCAGCACAGCAGACGATTCTTCCTGGGCCAGTTTCGGCATCAATCACCTTTGATAGGGAATCGCTACCATCATGAGCATCGGCGTGTCCACCCAAGCTGAGATTTACTACTGCTGGGCGTCCCAACTCACTGGCAATTCGGAAAATGTAGCGGATGCCATCAGCAATATGGCCATCCTGTAAATCTGACCTGACGACAACTAATTCTGCCTCTGGTGCTACACCGCCATAGGTAGCATCGGCACCGGCGGCAATTCCAGCAACATGGGTGCCATGACCGTTAGTATCCTGAGAAATTGTTAGTTGCGCTCCGGTAAATTCAGCCCCATAGTGGCCCTCGGTGACTCCTGGTCCTGGCAGTGTTTGATCCCAAATGTGTAAAATTCGTCCAGCAAAGGCGGGGTGTTTCGGATCAATGCCACTGTCTATAATACCAATGATTACTCCTTTACCAGTCAGTTCGGTTTTATTCCTGAACTCCGGCACTTTGACTGTTTCCAGTGCAGTGTCCATCCTTAAATGAAGTTTGCGTGATGGCTTAATCCGTTGAATAACATCTTCTTCAGATAACACATCTAAACTATCTAACGGTAAGAAAGCCGTTCGCACACTTCCAGAATTTTGGTTGACTTCAATATTATATTGTGATAAATGACTCAAGTCTGCATTCGGGTCACAGTAGATAAAAACGACGCTTTTTGTTGGTTTGACTGGGCTTTTGTGGGCAATGATGCCAAGCGATCGCTTGTGGGTAATTAAAGCTTGATCTCCTTCATTTTGATAGTCCTGAAATGCTAAAAGTAGTCCGGGAGAAAGTTTTTCGTGTCTCATTTTTACCTCAAATTAAATTTATTTACTGAAAGCGAAATAGTGACTTTAACAGAATAAATCGCTTTAGCATTAATGCAAGCTGGAGCGGTTTACGTTCAAGCTGGAGCGGTTTACGTTCAAGCTGGAGCAGTCTACGTTCAAGCTGGAGCAGTCTACGTTCAAGCTGGAGCGGTTTACGTTCAAGCTGGAGCAGTCTACGTTCAAGCTGGAGCAGTCTACGTTCAAGCTGGAGCGGTTTACGTTCAAGCTGGAGCGGTTTACGTTCAAGCTGGAGCAGTCTACGTTCAAGCTGGAGCAGTCTACGTTCAAGTTTTTATCAAGCTTAAACATCCTATTTATATAAATACCAACATCTAGTAGTTAAATTCCGAGAAATTACTGCTATGGCTTGAAAACTTTTTTAATAAAATTGCGAGTTCTGCTGAACCGGAATGCACTTCAATTAAGACAAGCTAGCTATAAAAGCATCTTAAAGGAGTAAATCTATGTCTAGGAGAAAACGTACCTCCCGTATTCTAGAAAAAGCTGAGTTAAGAGCCACTGGACTTAAATCGATTGTTCCAAACATCAAATTTAATGATGATTGTAATATTGAAAAACTCCTTGAATCAATTGAGCAGTTACGTACAAAAATTAATGTTTATAATAGCGCTCTGTCTGTGATTGACTCTTCTAAAACTGAGATTGAAGAAATGGAGAAAAACTTAAGCAGTCTTTCAGAGAAGATGCTAATGGTGGTTGCTATCAAGTACGGCAAAAATAGCCGTGAATACGAGATGGGGGGTGGTGTTCGCAGTAGCGAACGTATTCGCAAAATTAGGTCAAGCCGTTTAAAAGCTAGTGCAGCACAAGCAGTAGATGAAAATGGTAAAACCGCCTAGTACCGCAAGGCGTAATTTATAATTCGTAATTCGTAATTCGTAATTCGTAATTCGTAATTCACTTTTAGCAAGGGTTTCAGACATTACAAATGGGTGGCTTATTTACGCCGTACTGTACTAGTAATAAGCTAAAATTTTGGTAAATGAGAAGAAAATAAAAAGCTAAAAGTCTTGTTTAGTCTCGTTTGCAAGCTTAAGACTAGAATGTATTCTGAGAGCGATACGCTTGGGTTAAGGCTAAAAACTAAAACTGGCGTAGGTTGGGTAGCCACTACGCCCTTGCAGTTTCCCGACTTAAAGCAAGTGGCGTTTGAGGAACAAAACCCAACATGATCAAGGCTTTGTTGGGTTGAGCAACTGTGAAACCCAACCTACTATTCTTTTTAACCTAAGCGTATTGATTTTGAGAAGCTCTGCCTCTGCTTAAGCCACTGGAGGCGGAGCCTCTAGGATGAACAAAATCGCACTGCTCCCTATCCGATTATTGAACGCTGTCAATGAGTTAGGATTTTAAATCTTCTGGCAGATTTTCGTAACATTCAGGTGGTGTCTTTGGCCCTATCAATGTTGTTACTAAGTATTCACCTTTTCCATAATAAGCGAAAACAACTGCTGCAAGATTAGGATTATTTTCCTCAACAATCTTTAAATCTTTGAAGTCATCAATCTTATTTTTGGCACGGTATTTAATTTCTTCTCCATCTTCTACTGCTCGTAAAATAACTGCTCCAAGTCCATCTTTCAGGTAACTTTTCCAAGAAAAGCCCAGTATAATATCTCGATCATCAGTAAGTTTTTGCAGAATTCTAGATTTATTTTCTTCCCCAAAACTTTTTGCCATTTTTTAAAAGATAATTAGTAAATAACAATACTATTTATAGCAAATACAGCACAGGAGAGTTTGAAGTGGGTCAATTACTGGAGAACAAGGTTGCCCTGGTGACGGGTGCGAGTCGTGGCATTGGTAAAGCGATCGCCCTGCGGCTGGCTCAAGATGGAGCATTTGTTGTCGTTCACTATGGGCGGAATGCCGATGCTGCTAACACCGTTGTCCAAGAGATTAAAGCCAATGGTGGAGCCGCTTTCTCAGTCCAGGCAGAGTTAGGCACGCTGGCAAATGTCTATGCGCTCTACGAAGCACTGGACGCTGGATTGAACCAGCAAACAGGCACGAATCAGTTTGACATCCTAGTTAACAATGCTGGGATTGCTCCCAAGGTAACTATTGAGGAAACGACCGAGGCAATATTCGACGAACTGATTGCGGTCAATGTGAAAGCGCCATTCTTCCTGATCCAGCAGGCACTCCCTCGACTGCGAGACGGTGGACGGATTATCAACCTCTCCTCGGCAGTGACGCGCATTGCCTTTTCTAATGTGACTGCCTATAGTCTTACTAAAGGAGCCATCAACACCCTCACTCTTGTACTTGCTAAACAGCTTGGGGCACGCAACATCACGGTCAATTCACTCGCTCCTGGCATTATTGACACGGACATAAATGCAGACATACTTGCGGACGAAGCCTCACAGAAATTTGCAGCCAGTCTATCGGCACTGGGTCGAGTGGGGCAACCCAGCGATGTTGCAGATGCGGCTGCCTTCCTCGCTTCATCTGACAGCCGTTGGGTGACGGGTCAATACCTTGATGTTAGTGGCGGGTCGCATCTTTAGCGGGTAGCGACCCACTAAAGTATTGATTGATCTCAATCAATACTTTTCAAACATCCTCTAATAACTACTGACAAATAACAGATTTTCTCTCATAAGTAAGATCCATAAAGAAGCTAATATTTGCAACGATCGCTTGTGAAGATACAAAAAGTTATTCATGCAAATTCAAACACCAGACTGGGTAAAGCACGCTGTTTTCTACCAAATATTTCCAGATCGCTTTGCTAGAAGCAAACAGCCGCGCAAACGGCTGCTGCGTGAAGCCCGTTGGGAAGATTGGGACGCTATGCCAACACTTCAAGGTTATAAAGGCGGCGACTTATGGGGGATCATGGAGGGTTTAGACTACATCCAGGATTTGGGGATTAACGCGATTTATTTCACACCCATCTTTCAATCTGCTAGCAATCATCGCTATCATACCCACGATTATTACCAAGTTGACCCGATGCTAGGGGGTAACGAGGCTTTTAAGGAATTGCTCGATGCAGCCCATCAACGGAATATCAAAGTTGTTCTAGATGGGGTGTTTAACCATTCCAGTCGGGGCTTTTTCTTTTTCCATGACGTTTTAGAAAATGGCCCCCATTCCCCTTGGGTAAACTGGTTCAAAATTGAAGGCTGGCCTCTTTCACCTTACAATGGTGAATTTCCCGCAAACTACGGAGGTTGGGCTGGAAATCGGGCATTGCCAGAATTTAACCACGATAATCCAGAAGTCCGAGAATATATTATGGAAATTGCCGAATATTGGATTAAATTCGGCATCGATGGTTGGCGATTGGATGTACCATTTGAAATAAAAACTCCTGGCTTTTGGCAGGAATTTCGCGATCGCGTTAAAGCCATCAATCCTGAAGCTTACATTGTCGGCGAAGTCTGGGGAGATTCCCGCGAGTGGTTGGATGGAACGCAATTTGACGGCGTGATGAATTATCTCTTTACTGGGCCGACAATTGCGTTTGTGGCTGGCGATCGCGTAGTCTTAGAACAAGTCCAAAGCCGCGACTATCAACCTTACCCACCCTTATTTGCTGCCGAGTACGCCACCAAAATCCAGGAAGTACTGCAACTTTATCCTTGGGAAATTCAGCTAACTCAACTCAATTTACTCGCAAGTCACGATACAGCCCGATTGATGACCATTGCAGGCGGTGATAAAGCTAGCGTAGAATTGTCAACTCTACTACTACTCACCTTTCCCGGTGCCCCCAGTATTTACTATGGTGATGAAGTTGGTTTACCTGGTGGTATAGATCCCGACTCACGTCGAAGCTTTCCTTTAGAGGCCAAGTGGGAGCGAGAAATTTTCAATACTCACCATCAATTAATTGGCCTCCGCCACACTTACCCAGCTTTGCGTACAGGTGATTACCAAGTTCTCCATGCTCAAGGACAACTTTATATCTTTGCGCGGATTTTCGAGAAAGAGGAATTGATAATTGCCGTCAACGCTGGCACAAGTTCGGCAACAGCGAATGTAGATATCGTCAGTTTGTGTACTCAACCCAACAAGCTTTTATATGGTGATGCTGAAGTTGAGTGGAATGGTGAAGGAGAAACTCAGCACTTGTCATTAACTATTCCTCCACGCAGTGGTTGCATTCTGGGTGTAGGGAAATGAGGAGAATACCCCATGATGCCATTGGTATCAACTTAAGCTAAAACTCCTTTAAGACCTCATTGGGCTGCTGCCGCGAGTCAGGAAGGCGGCAGCCCCAGAATCGGCATTCACCAACTTAAAGCGATCGCCAAAATGTCAAGTGGGGTTTCTTAGAGGTTGTTTGAAAAGTATTTTACTGTGATTTTAGGCACTTATTGATCCCCCCTAACCCCCCTTAAAAAGGGGGGAAACAGAATCAAAGTCCCCCTTTTTAAGGGGGATTTAGGAGGATCTAGAACGTTTTGATACCTAAAATAGGACTTTTAAAACATCCTCTTAAGTTGTCACCAATAAACGGAGCCTGGGAACGAGGTAAATGTACATCTGTGTGTCCCTACGAATTGCTATATATTAATTCTCTGGAGACAACGGGACTGGTGCGGCTCGAACGCACGACCTGACGCTTAGGAGGCGTCCGCTCTATCCAACTGAGCTACAACCCCAACTACGAAGCATATATAATTATAGCAGTAGTTTTAGCGAGACTGCCAACAATTATCCCAAGAACCGCCGCCTACTTCTAAACCACAAAGAAGACTTTCTGCTTTCAGGATGATTTTAGGTTTTCTTCCATTTAGTTCTCGCAACTCTAAATCTAGCTTTCCTTGCATTGTGTCCCGGCAACAGTATCTTAAACCTTCTGCTGTCGGTGCGCGTAGAGATGTACCAGGTAGATGAGTGGTTCCTGTTAATTCAATTTCATAATTGAAGTTACTAGCTGTCATTTGCCATTTGCCCCAAGGCTGAATTTCCCAATCTACTTGTGAGTTCCAGGGAACGAATTCATAAAACTTACCTTGATAGTGCAAGCCAATCATCGCTACAGATTCCATCCACCACAGCACACCCCGCCGTCCACCGCCAGCAGTTAATGCTAAGTCGGGTTCGCCCTCAAAGGAATTACAATTTATCCAAAACCATTTTTGGGGAAAAGCACCACCCCAATTTTTCTCGCCGTAGGCTGGGGCGTTGGTGAATTCATAGATTTTGCCATTCCAGTCAATTTTGCCGCTAGCTAGACCGTGAGCCATTAATATTTGCCATCCAGGTTCAAAAATCTGCAAGAATGACAGCCAGCCTGCGGTTGATTGCTGAATGCTATTTTGATTTCCCCAACCGTATACTGGTTTAATTTCATACTGCCAACTGCAATAATTGCCAGTGGCGCGATCGCGAATCACTCCCTGATTTAAGGTGGCTGTGGCTTGATATCCTTCTTGAACATGATACTCAAACTCTGCTGGCATCAGGTAGAGGGGAGAAACTTGCAAATCAGTCTTACCCCAATGACCTAAACCTAAAGCATTCCGACTACCCCAAAATTTGTTCACATTAGGAAAAGTCCGGCATAAATACTCATCATCCGGGCCGAGGATTTGGGCTGCACCGCCACTGTGGGGTTGATTGCCGATGGGGTCTTCGATGGAGTACATGAAGGCAAATGTTTGACCAATTTCCGGCAAAGTGACGCGGTAATACCAGCCTTCAAAGAAGCGGCGACTACTACCATCCCAGTGATAACCAGAATGGGGTGTTTGAGTTGATTGGAGAAGATTTACAGGAATAGTTAACATAGTTTTATATAGTTGCCGATTTTTTCAGTATGCGCGATGACCTCGATATCAATCATGCTTATGAAATTCTTGGGCTGGAACCCGGTGCATCACAAGCACAAGTGAAGCGAGCTTACCGCCAACTGGTGAAAATTTGGCATCCCGATCGCTTTTTTGATCAAAAGCAGAAACAGGAAGCTGAAGAAAAAATTAAATCAATCAACGCAGCTTACAACAAGCTCAAATCAGAAAGTCCATCCGAGCCTCCCATTGCTGAAAATCCATCTTCATCTTCGCCTCCAAATCCTACCAAAATATCTGTCAATCGTTGGGATGCAGAAACTTTCTATACTTGGGGAGTAGAGAATGCTACACAAGGAAGATATGAAGATGCGATCGCAGATTTTACCCACGCAATTCGTCTAAATCCTTACTATGTTGACGCATATAAATATCGGGGGCTGATTTGCTCTCAACTAGGATACGAATATAGAGCCACTTCAGATTTAAATAAAGCTGCACAAATAGAACAAGAGTTAAGAAATCCGGGGGCTGCACGTACATCACGATCACCTAGATATACATCAAAACCTAAACCTCTGGTAGAAAGATTTTGTCAGAGGATAAAAAGTTTACTGCGGCTAAATCGGCGTTGGAGATGAGAAGCGGATATAGTTTAAGACGCTTCAGACGGCGATACCATACCTTGAGTTAGATAATACTTATAATTGGGAATACTAAATAAAGTTGAATTTGCTACTTATTTCCTAGTATTTTTAAATATGCAAGATTTAATATCTGTACGGACTCTAAAAGGGCATTTAAATAAGGTAATGTCTGTCGTCTTCAGTCCTGATGGGCAGACTTTAGCCAGTGGTAGTGATGACAAAACCATAAAAATTTGGCATTTAGCTAACAAGGAACCATGCACCCTCAAGGGACATGGAGAGTCTTCCTGGTCTGGAGGGGTAAATTCTGTTGCTTTCAGCACAAATGGTAAGATTTTAGCCAGTGCTAGTGATGACAAAACTATTAAATTATGGGATGTCTTAACAGGTAAGGAAATCTGTACTTTTACAGGGCATGAAGAAAAAGTCTACAGTCTTGCCTTTAGCACTGATGGAAAAACTTTAGCTAGTGGCAGTAAAGACAAAATGATCAAGCTTTGGTCACTAGAGACAGAAAGGGAGCTACACACACTTAAAGGGCATTCAGATGAGGTTTTATGTGTTGCTTTCAGCCAAGATGGAAAAATTTTAGCCAGTGGTGGTGCAGGTAATGACAAAACTATCAAGATTTGGCATCTGGATAAACAAAAAGTCCTTACCCTTACAGGGCATTCTGATTGGTTTGGAGGGGTAAATTCCGTTGCTTTCAACCCAAATGGCAAGATGTTAGGAAGTGGTAGTTGGGACAAGACGATTAAATTATGGGACTTGGAAAGCGGTCAAGAAATCCGCACCTTATTTGGGCATTCTGATCATGTTTGTTCTGTCGCTTTTAGCCCTAATAGCAAGATCATAGCTAGCGGTAGTAAAGACAAAACGATCAAACTATGGCAAGTGGATACAGGTAAGGAAATCTGTACTTTTACAGGGCATGAAGATGCGGTTTACTCCGTTGCCTTTAGCCCCGATGGTAAAATGCTGGCTAGTGGAAGCGGGGATAAAACTATTACCTTATTCCCCATCGCTAAAGCTGTGATTCTTTTATAAATAACCTATAAGTACAATTTATTCTTGATTTATTGAAAATCTAGATAATTGAAGCAAATTACTAGATTTTTTTATCAATTCATCATCTGACACCTTAATAGCATCCATCTTTGGGATACTCTTTCTCTAGATTAAGTATTAACTCCCTAGAGATAGAGCCACTTGCTGATCACGGAGGTTATGCTGAGAACTACCAACAGTTGAGTAGCAAATAAAACTCAAGATTTATCAGCAACATAGATTTTTCAACTTATTAAAACCTCTTGTTCTTACAAAACTTTAGTTTGTCCATATCGTATCGAGGAGTTAAATCAACAGCTATGTCTATTCCCAATGAACCCGAAAGCGAAAACAAGGAAATCAAGCAAGAATCTTACACCGATACCAATGGTGATACTCACACCCATGTGACACGAACCACTGAAACATCTAACAAAAACACAGCTAATCCCAACTCTTACCAAAAAGGTTACGTACAAGGTCGAAATACTGAGCATAACAATCAGCAAGCTGATTTAGCCGAGCGTGACAATAACAATGCTAATGGTGGTTTGCTATTGGGTATTATCATTACTTCCCTGCTTGGTTTGGTTATAGGTGGGGTCTGGTACTTCAGCCAGAGCAATAACGCACCGGTTAATAATATTGTGCCGGTTGTGGTTCCTGCACCGAGTAAGAGTAGTCCAATCCCTAGTGCATCTCCTCAACCACAAACGACAATCATCGAAAGAACCAGGGAAATACCTGTTGCTGTTCCTGTTCCTGTTCCACAACAGCAGGTTATACCTCCATCTGCACCTCCCCAACCCCAACCGAATATTAACATTACTGTTCCACCCCAGCAGCCTGCGGCAGAAAAAGCACCTGTAACCCAGCCAATCCCTAAAGCGGCACCAACTCCGACGACGAATCCAACTAGCAATACTCCGACCTCGGAGAACAAGAGCGATAGTTCTACTAATACTGTGGCTCCAGATGCGAAAAGTGATCCCTCTACAACCACTCCACCTCAATGAGTAGGCCAGTCAAACAGTACATCTAATAGCGGTTCTTCTACCGCAAGTGATGCTACTCCAGGTGGTTCTGCTCAATAACAACTTCTGAACTTTTAGCCCACTTGATAATGCTGGCATTAACGCCAACATATAACAAGTGGGACAATTTTTAAGTAATATTTCTGAATTGTTGCGATAAATTAATGGTGTTCAAGTTTAGTAAATATGTACCTAACAGAATGGTAGATTAACAAACTCTGAGGAGAGCGATCGCAGTTAACACAGTTCAGTTAAGATCCCCCCGCCTCCGGCGACCCCCTTAAAAAGGGGGTAAAAGAGATATGAGCAAGCCTTTTTAAGGGGGGTTTGGGGGGATCTGCGAACACTAGATATCACTAACTAAACTGTATTTTGATCGCAGTTAATTTAAGACTGAAAAAAGTGTTTCTCACTTTCTAAAGTTATTTTTCCCTATACCCACCAGCGTAGGTAATTACGCAGATTGTTCTATATGATTTGTGAGTTCCATAAGCAACACCAGCCACTTTAAAAGCGCCATTAAAGATGTTTGTTCTATGACCGCGATCGGGCACACCATCATCAATAATTAACTGCATGACGATATCTTGGGCGGTGGTTGGGCCATAACTAATATTTTCACCTGCGGTTTTTTGCCATTTACCATAGCGGTTGATGCGAGTAAAGGGGTTACTACCATCGCTACCACTATGACCTGTAGCACCTTTTGAGCCTTGATCTTTCACGTGATCTTTTGCTCCTAAAGACATACCCTTAGATGCACTCAACGCTCCCACAGGACGAGCAGATTTCAGAAATGCGATCGCCTCGTCAACTGCTTTTACTCCTTCTTGAGTTATCAAATAGCTATTATTAGAAATTTTGACTCGGCTCCCTTCAAAGCGCTTTTTATAGTTTTCTATAATCGGAAGGTATGACTTGGGATTTGTTCGTACCTTATTTGTTTCAACAATTACCTGTTGTTCCAACGGTGAAAGGTAACTCGCTTTTGCTAACAAAATCGGACTGGCTGGTTGAACTAAAGATGGGTTAGAGTTTGCCACAGACGGGCTAGATTGAAACAGTTGATCTGAGCAGCCGAATATCAGGGTAATCGGCAAAAATACCCAAAGTCTAATTCTACGCATTCATTACCTCACAATTGTTTTTATGGATTAATTTAGTCAATTAGAAGAAATAAGAATTTTCAATGCACAGAGAAGTCTAGATTCGTTAAAGAAAGCGCAGATTAACGCACCAATAACATAGATAACGCCGCAATCGCCTTTGTTCCTAAAGTGTTAGAAATCTCTTACTTAAGACTGACTTATTGTAAACTTGCTAACACTGTTTATACCTTGAGAAACCAGCGTTGCCGATACATCACGACACCAACAGCCCACCACAACAACACGGTGACTAGGGCAAATAACAGGGAACCATTCAAAGCCCCTGCCCAAGATGTGAAAAAATTCTGGTAAATCCAATTGTAAGTGCTGGGAGCGTTTTCCCCTGTGCCGATAGTGGTTTTAACTAAGATTTTAATCAATAAAATGGATGCAACGAAAAGAGCGATCGCATTTAAACCCATGATTTCAAAAGGTTTACTCCAGCGACGCATCAGCCGGACTTCGATGAGTTCATAACAAGCTGCTAGCAACAGTAATGCCCAACCGTTAGTAAAAACTACATAAGAACTTGTCCACAGCTTTTTGTTAATGGGGAATGTCCACCCCCACGCCCAACCAATAATTAAGCAACCAACTCCAAATAATGCTAAACCTATACTTGTGCGTGACTGTACTGATTGACTGCGTATCCATTGCCCAGTGAAGTAGCCAGCGAGAACGTTTACTATGGCGGGAATAGTACCGAACAGTCCCTCTGGATCTCCCATAAAGTTAAAACCATCACCTTTGTATAAATGGGCTTTGGGAATAATCAGGCGGTCAATATAAGCGCCGAAATTACCTTCCCGCGTCAGAATTCCTGTACCATAATCGGGCACTGGTAGATACATCATCGTTAGCCAATAGCCGATGAGTAGCACTGCTGCCAGTATCCATTGACCTTTACGCGGTAGGTTGAGAACTGCCAAGGAAGCCAGCAGGTAGGTAAGACTGATACGCTGTAACACCCCCATAATGCGGATGCTACTCAAGTCAAAAGTCCAAACACCCTGATTCCAAAAGCCATTTAGCAGTAATCCCAAGGCAAAGAGAATGGCGGCGCGGCGCAAGATTCGCCAGTAAACAGCTGAGGTTGGTTTATTGCCTTCGGTGTACTTTGACAGTGAGAAAGTCATCGTTACACCAACAATGAAGAGAAAAAAGGGGAATACCAAGTCAGTTGGTGTGCAACCGTGCCAATCGGCGTGGGCTAACGGAGGATATATATTATCTGCGACTCCCGCCATATTGACAAGAATCATAGCAGCGATCGTAATGCCGCGAAAAACATCCAGTGAAGTCAGGCGCATAAGCGGAATTTTCTGTTGTGCGAGTATCTAAGCTACTCCGCTTGATGCAGATAATCAAGCAAAAGATGAGCAAGATAGTGAAAGTGAATATATAGAAAAACTCCCTGAAGAATTAAAAAATTTAAATCTTCCGCCAGCAATCACGAAGGAAATAAGATTTGATTCAATGTTTAACTTTAAAGGTCATGTTGAGGAAGTTCTGAAAACTCTGGAACAACTTGCGGCTAAGTAAAAAGTTTTTAAACGCAGAGGAACGCAAAGAATACTTTTTTCGTTCCTTTGCGTTAACCTCTGCGCTCCTACTCTGCGGAAAGGCGTTCGCGTAGCGTCTCGTAGAGAAGCGCCTATGCGTTTTAATTAGACTTTATTCGAGTGCGATTTTTCCGGCATGACAATGTTAGCGTGGGCTGACTTGCCATTGTTGCCATTGGTATGAGCGTTACCATTGCGGGGATGAATCACGCCATAACCGCCGTGGTTGCGTTCGTAAATTACATTAATCTCGCCAGTTTCAGCATTGCGGAACATATAAAAGTCGTGTCCTACGAGTTGCAGTTGTTCTAAGGCTTCTGCAAGGGTCATCGGCGGCATGGAAAAATACTTGGTGCGGACGACTTCATTGGGTAGTTCGGGGGTGCGATCGCCAATTAAATCTGTTACTATCAACTCTGCAACAACTACTTCTGTTGGTTGGGCATGAGTTTTCTGGTCTTGACGCCGTTCTTTGTATTTTCGCAGTTGACGGGCAATTTTATCTGCAACTAAGTCAATGCTCGCGTATAGGTTTTCGCTACTTTCCTCGGCACGAATAACGCTACCACTAGCATAAATAGTTACTTCAGCCGCTTGTCTAGGATTAATTCGGGGATTACGGGCTACGCTAAGATGCACATCCACTTCATTTGTAATGCTCTGAAAGTGACTAACTGCTTTTTCAATCTTTTGATGTACATACTCACGAATTGCATCGGTGATTTCAATATTTTTGCTGTGGATGACAAGCTTCATGTAAACTCTCCCGCTGAATATTTAAATGTGTGAATTTGCTTTGTATGAAAAGAAGTTGCGGTAAGCTCTATCACTCCCGCCAAAACAAATTGTGAACTATTTCTATGTACTGTTGGTAAGCTATCTCTACGCCTGCTGATCTGAGTTTTTCTCAAGTATATCCTTGATTTACCTCCTCATCTCTGCGCTGATATCCAATTGGATGTCCCCATATAACTCTTGGGTAAGGTAATCTGAGTGGTAGTTATTACGACTACTTTATCCTTGAAAGCAACGCTTACAGAATTGTTGATAGTTGCTCCTTTTGTGTTCATTTTAAGTTTGCTTACTGTTGATAAAAAACACAAGTCTTTGTATAAGTTGATCTTGTTTGAGATGCAAACAATGTTATCACAGTCATCAGCCAGTGCATTCATTTCTGTTCTCTTGGCATGATGCTTAATTGTAGAGAATTCCTCCTAAAACCTATTGAGGTTAATATTCAACCTAGCACTTTGTATTTTCTAATGCAGGTTCCCTTTACTTTCCTTTAGAATCCTTTGCAAAGCTTGACATTTGTTTGAATGAGCGTGCAATGTCGATAGGTAAAACTCTAAGTGAAGGATTTGGCAAATCACCGTCAGAAGACAACCAAGGGTTCTGCCTCAAAGTAAGCTGTACGATTTTATCCCGTGAATCTCCGTACTCACTATCGTTTTATAACCGTGACCCTTTACTTGTATATGCTGTTATGCCACGGAAGTTACGCTTGACACTCAAGATAGTCGCTACACAGCTAGCTATTCATTTGAAAACTGCTGTATGAACAGGCTCTCAAAATTGCTCAATAACCTTTAGATATATTGAATGAATCATCTTTAGCAGATATACATGGTGAACTGTTACCCAAGCTGAAAACACTATAAAAGTTATAAAAAGTAGCATAACTCCAAAAAAGCGCTCCCTTGACATCTACCTAAATATTCCTAAGTTATAGTTCATTGGTTTAACCAACAGCATAATCTGTAAATTGCCGTTGCAAATATTGCTACTTCATTTCTACTATCCCAAGGTAATTATACGATGACTGATCACAATATTACAGGCACTCTTTCGCCAGAAGATATCCAAGAAATCAAAGCAGCGTTACAAATAATCCAAGAAAAGATGCCCTTTCTCATTGCTTTAACTGCACAAGAACGACGCAAGTTGTTTAAAATGGGCGATAAAAGCCTAGCCTTTGTTAACAATAGCGTCAACATTGCTCAGTCTAACCGTGAGATTTTCCCAGCCAGCTTTGACATTGAAGAATTTATTCGGGATTATCAACTAGCCACCACACTCAGCGAACTTTTAATTTTAATCAGACAACTCAGTGAACAAGTAGATGATACTCTATTGGCAGTCGGTAGCGAAGCGATGATCAGCAGTTTGACAGTTTATAAGTACGTCAAGACAGCAGCGAAAAAGACTCCAAGCTTAAAAACTGTAGCAGAACTATTGAGCGATCGCTTCAAAGCTATTAATAAAGGCAGAACTGCAAAAAGTTCCCGCTCTTGATAAATTAATACTCATTAACGAGGCTTTTAGCTCCATTCATCCACCTTTGATACTCATTAACGAGTCTTTTAGCTCCATTCATCCACCTTTGATACTCATCAACGAGTCTTTTAGCTCCGTTCATCCACCTTTGATACTCATCAACGAGTCTTTTAGCTCCGTTCATCCACCTTTGATACTCATCAACGAGTCTTTTAGCTCCGTTCATCCACCTTTGATACTCATCAACGAGTCTTTTAGCTCCGTTCATCCACCTTTGATACTCATCAACGAGTCTTTTAGCTCCGTTCATCCACCTTTGATACTCATCAACGAGTCTTTTAGCTCCGTTCATCCACCTTT
>NZ_WBKM01000329.1 GCF_015714725.1 Nostoc sp. WHI | reverse complement strand
GCCGAAATAGCAAATGAGTACGCCGAAATAGCAAATGCTATAAATTCAACTTTGCTAACACCTCAGCTAAATCTTTATCTGCCCATTCCCTCTCTTGTCTTGCGATCGCCAAATCTGTCAAAATATCTTCAATAGAACGATGCACAACTTTATCGCTAACATCCACAAACTGCGACGGACTAAGATTATAATCCGCTTCTCTCAATTCTTCTAACTTAACAACTTTACTCAGTTTCTCTCGCGTTTCCCAATTGCGATAAACCTCAGCAACCGCATTAATGCCTTCCTTTGTGAAAATATTCTTCGGATCGCCCTTCACAAAATAATCAGCAGCATTAATCAGCAAAAACTCGCCCTTACGGTTCAGAGGTTTCAGACGATTTAACAAAATTATCACCCCTGGCGCAGTCGTGTTATAAAACAAATTTTCAGGTAGTAAAATCACCCCTTCAACTCTGTCCCTTTCCACAAATACCTTGCGAATGTCTCTTTCTTGATTTTTGTTCTGACTCCCCGAACCGCGCGACACTGCACCTGTATCCAAAACAACCGCCGCCCGTCCGTTATCTTTCAACGATGCCCAAATATGCTGCACCCATCCCCAATCTGCTGAAGATTTGGATGCAATTCCGTCCTGAAATCGTTCAAAATAATCTTCTTCATAAGCATCTGCGCCGTAGTTGTCCTGATTCCACATCGGATTAGCAACCACATAATCAAAGCGCATCACCTTCTTGTCAACCGTAAATTTAGGTTGCCTGAATGTATCGCCAATCTCAATTTGAGTATCAGTAAAATCCTGCAAAAACATATTCATTTTAGCGATCGCAAAAGTTGTCCAGTTCAACTCTTGCCCAAATAACCGAGGTGCTTTACTCTCCTCCCCTGGATGCTTGCGGTTGAACACCAGACGCGGCTTAGTTAATAACCTTCCCGATCCACAAGTGGGATCATAAATCTTCGTGTAAGGTTCAGGGTCAATAATTTCCGCAATCAACCAACCCACCTCTGATGGTGTCAGAAACTCCCCCGCACTTTGCCCCTGTCCTTCGGCAAACTTCCGCAGCAGATACTCATAGGCTTCCCCCAAGACATCTGCATTGGTATTCTTCAACCCCAATCGATGCCGACTAATGACTTCAATCAAGTCCTTTAAACGGTCATCATCCAAAACGCGCTGATTGCTTTGCTTCTCGTTATAATCCTTCAGCGTCAGCGTTCCCGATAACCCAGGATTGCGATTTGCCACCTCCCGCATCGCCGTTGTGATAAATTCTCCTAAGCCATCTTTTGGATGAAAGCGAATCGCATCCCAACGGTATTCGTGGGGGACATAGTAACGCACAATCGGCTGACGGTTATTTTTAATTGCATCTTTGTGATCTGCTTCAATGAAAGCACGGGCTAAGTCTCCACCCCCAAATTTTTCGGCGCATTTTTCATACTCATCATCAAACACATCAGACAGCCGTTTGTAGAAAATTAGCGGCAGAATAAAATCCTTGTATTTTGGTGCATCCGTCGAACCGCGTATCTTACAAGCAGCATCCCACAGCCATTGTTCCATTGCGGGAATGTCCAAACGCTCATCAGCTTGGTTCGCTAACTCTAGAAGTGGTAAATCTCCAGAACCGTTTTCCTCTGCTGGCTTTTTGCTGTTTTTCCTTATTCCACGCGGCACTTTATTTAACTCCTGCGTTAGCGTTCGCGGAGCGTTCCGTAGGAAAGCTCGTCGTTGGCAAAGCCTCTCGTAGAGAAGACATCGCTTCTATCTTATGAAAGAGAATCCCTATTTTCCCAGTTTCTCGGCTAATTGTTGATAAATCATATAGGACTATGATTTGATTTCTGAAAAAACTCCGTACAGATCAAAGAGCATTCTTTCCCGTTGCCTCTTGCCTCTTGCCTCTTGCCTGCCTACCCAGATAAGTTCAAAAATCAAATCGGATTGCTATATCTAATTAAAAAACAGCTAAAAACACGAATTTCCAGAGTTCGGGATTTAACTGCTGCCAAATGGTTAATTTACATAATGTCGATTGCCAAATTAAATGACCACTTGACAAATTAATGCCCTCAAACATATTTAGCTTAAAACCCTTATCAAGTAAGGGTTTTAATATTTTAGGCTGAAAATGGGCTACTAGAGGCTTATTGCCAAAATACCTGTCCTCTTTTGAAATTTTGACAAAATATCTGTCCTTTCTTCAAAAATGCTGTGAGCCTACATTTTTATAAAAATTGACAAAATAAATGTCCCTTAAATAGTACAATACAACTACGTTTGTATTAAACAATTATGTAAAAATGCTGGACGATCATACTAATAGCGATCAAGAGGCAGAAAAGGATGAGATTGTGACGGAACTCTCAGCAGATGATAGGCATTTGCTGGATATGATTCAGCAACTACTAGAACCGTGCGATCGCATTACCTACGGGCAAAGGCAAAGGGAAGTAGCAGCTAAACTAGGTAAGTCAGTACGGACAGTACGACGGCTAGTGAAAAAGTGGGAGGAAGAGGGTTTAGCTGCACTCCAGACCACAAAACGGGCTGATAAAGGTAAACACCGTATTGATGCTGAGTGGCAAAAGTTCATTATCAATACATATAAAGAAGGCAATAAAGGTAGTAGGCGAATTACTCCCCAACAAGTTGCTATCAGAGTAAAAGCAAAAGCAGCAGAATTAGGGGAACAGAAGTATCCAAGTTATAGGACTGTATATCGAGTCCTGCAACCAATAATTGAGCAGCAAGAACAAAAAGCGAATATAAGGAATCGTGGTTGGCGTGGATCTCAAATATCAGTCAAAACCCGTGATGGACAATACATAGAAGTTGAATACAGTAACCATGTCTGGCAGTGTGACCATACTCTTGCAGACATATTGCTTGTAGATCAGCATGGTGAACTGCTGGGTCGTCCTTGGCTGACAACAGTTTTAGATACTTACTCACGCTGCATCATGGGAATAAACTTAGGTTTTGCTACATGGAATTCTCAAGTCGTAGCATTGGCACTACGTCACGCAATTTTACCGAAGCAGTACGGCCCAGAATACGAACTTCATGAAGAGTGGGGAACATATGGTCAGCTAAAATACTTTTACACAGATGGTGGCTCAGATTTTAACTCTAAACATTTGAAGCAAATTGGGGTACAACTGGATTTTTCTTGTGATTTGCGTGACCGACCCAGTGAAGGGGGCATTGTTGAACGTCCTTTTGGTACCTTTAACACCGACTTCTTTTCAAGTTTGCCAGGTTATACAGGTTCAAATGTACAGGAACGCCCAGAGCAAGCCGAGAAGGAGGCTTGTCTTACGTTAAGAGAGTTAGAACGCCTTTTAGTACGTTACATCGTAGACAAATATAACCAAAGTATTGATGCTCGTCTGGGCGATCAAACTCGTTATCAACGATGGGAAGCAGGGCTAATTGCTGCTCCTAAACTAATTTCTGAGGAAGAGTTACGTATATGTTTGATGAAGCAAACGCGACGCTCAATTTACAGAGGTGGATATTTACAATTTGAAAATTTAACTTATCGAGGAGAAAACTTAGCAGGTTATGCAGGCGAAAGTGTTGTACTACGATATGACCCCAGAGACATAACAAGTATCTTGGTATATCGCCAAAAAGACCAGAAAGAAGAGTTTCTAGCTAGAGCATATGCTCAAGATTTAGAAACTGAGCAATTGTCTTTGGATGAGGCTAAAGCTATGAGCCGTAAGCTCAGGCAAGTGGGTAAGACTATTAGTAATAGTTCATTTTTGGCAGAGGTGCGCGATCGCGATACTTTTGTCAAAGAAAAGCTCACTAAACAAGAACGACGAAAACAAGAGAACACAGAATTCCAAAAAGCTAAAAAAATATTGCCAGTTAAACCCGAAAAAGAAATACAAATTGAACTAGCATCCATCGAAAGTTTACCAGAACCGGCCGACCGCTTGAAGCCAAATACATTTAAAGATGTACGAGACATTGGTGAAGAATTAGAAATATCTGTGGTCTTAGTAGGAACAGATCGCCTGGATGCAGTGATTAAGCGTGATGAACAGGTTTACAATCGCTTTCGGGCTTGCCATCGATTTGGTAAATTCTCAGGGGAAGAATTTAAGCGAACTGTTGAAATTTGGGAAAAAAAAGTTTTACAGTTGCCAGTTGCTTCCAATCTTTCCAGTAAGACTATGCTAAAAACTTTAGGCGAAGCGACGGGAGGTTATATTGGTTTGCTGGATATGATTCTCAGAGAAGCAGCAATCCGAGCATTGAAGAAAGGATTACAAAAGGTGGATTTGGCAACTTTGAAGGAAGTAGCAGCAGAGTACAAATAATGGAAGTTCCAAAGATTCAACCTTGGCTGTTTCAAATAGAACCTTTAAATGGAGAAAGTCTGAGTCACTTTTTAGGACGCTTTCGACGGGCAAATGATTTAACGCCTACTGGGTTAGGTAAAGCAGCAGGGTTGGGAGGTGCGATCGCCCGATGGGAAAAATTTCGGTTTAATCCCCCACCGTCTCGCCAGCAATTAGAGGCATTGGCTAAGGTTGTGGAGGTTGATGCTGATAGGCTAGCGAAGATGTTACCGCCTGCTGGGGTGGGGATGAAGCTTGAGCCGATTCGGTTATGTGCTGCTTGTTATGTTGAGTCACCTTGTCACAAGATTGAATGGCAGTTGAAGATAACGCAAGGGTGCGATCGCCACCAATTAATTTTGTTGTCAGAATGTCCAAACTGTGGGGCAAGATTTAAGATTCCAGCAGTGTGGGTGGATGGTTGGTGTCACCGATGTTTTCTGAGTTTTGCCGATATGGGAAAGTATCAAAAGTCTTATCGATGACGGAGTTTGTGCAAACATAGTAGTACTTTTCAAATGTTAGCTACAAATCATCCCCCCGTGCTTTCATGGAAAAAAAGGAGCAAGGGGGGATATGATATGTTTCAACAAACAAGAGAATTTGCTACAAGTTAAGTTGACTTCCAGAACGACAGAATCATGGGGTAATTTGCTTTGGTTGCTCGACTGCTGGATTGAAAATGATTGTGAAAGTTGTACTTGGTATCAGTCGGTGTAGAGCTTGTGAATAAGCCTCTGCGTCACTGCGGCGACGAAAACGAGCAACTATGTGGTGTTGCATATTAGGAAAATGGCGGACTACACACCAAGGATTTAGCTTTTCAACGTAGGTCACACAACCCTCCTGACAATACTTATGGTTTAGCTGGTGAATTGGATTTGAATAATCGACAAAGGTTGCTGAAACATTCCCAAGACTAAAGCCACCCTACTGTGAGAGTGGCTGGTAAAAAAATGTCAGAATGATATTGCAATTAGTTGACTTTTTGATTCCTACTTATGCCCTGTGAGAGAACAGAGTATCTTTAGACATTCTTCGGGAATTTCCTCGAAGTGTTCTAGCAGGAAGTCCATCAGGGCAAGATGGCGTAAATCACTGGGCATGGGACTGTGGTAATTGCGACCCTTGGAAAACCAACGCCGGACAGTTGAAAGTGAACGAGAGCAAATTCGAGCGATCGCTTCATGATTGACATCCCACTTGGCATAAAAATTCTTGGGTGTCATTCCTAGTTTACAATGGCTGTAAAGGTCAATCAGGTTTTGCTCCCGTTCTTGTAGAGGGCGGGGATTAGTCATATACTGGCTCTCCTTCCAGTGGTTCTAAATCCTCCTCCCAAGCGATATCGGCAGATGTCCAAGCGGCACTGAGGCTGTCTTTGCTTAACGAAATTAGGTAGCACCAACTCCAGCAGCAAAGATGTGGAGCAAAGCTGTAAAATCTGCCAATCACTATTCCCCAGTCGGTGTCAGAACTAAGCCAGCGTAATCTATCGCCGTACAAAAAGCGGGGTGTTTTGGCTGTATCAGGAAAATCGTCGGGTAAATCAACAGAAAGTTTCTGGTTAATGAACTCTGGAAATAAATATTGGTGATTTTTAGCAATTGCACTCAAATAATTAGCTATCAGTTCAGCATCAATGCTCTGGGTTAGGTGAGAAATCAACACTGCCGCTAAAGTTTCTTGTTCTTGCTGCTCACCATAATCACTGAGTTTTGCCAATAGTTCAGTTATTCCGAAGTCATCTAAAGCTTGTAGATAACTTCTGTGTTCATCTGTTTTGTAGCAAACAGGCTTTACACATGGAATATGTCTCCTGTATAGAGGGGGCCAAAAGTCAGCGTCTTCCCTGCAAAAGTTGAGCGCTGGCTTTTGACTTATCAGTAATTATACATAGTTTTAATGTTATTTTATTTTTATTTATGTGCTTCTATTGATTTAATATAGAAACACATAGATAAGTTGATGATAGTCACATGGGGAAAGTTGTAGTCAGTATTTACATGGAAGAAGAAGACAAGGAAGCTCTGCAACAACTGGCGGATGCAGAGGAGCGTTCTTTGTCGCAAATGGCAGTGTTAATTCTGAAACGGGCAGTTAAACAAGCGCAGGCGGAAGGAACAATTCCACTGACTCAGGAAAAAGGGAAATGAGGCGTAGACGCGTAGCGGCTTGTCGCCAGACATAGTTAGTTGTCTTTGCTATGAACCCACATTCTGCGAAAAAGAAGATGGAGCAAAAGCAACTAGGCAATCCAGTAGAAAAGGCTGCCTCAGTTAGAGAACTTGAGGAATGATTCCTGTCAGGTGTAATATTTCAGTGCTAAGGTAGATGGTCTTTTGGGTCTTCAAACTTTGTATAGTACAAAAATACTATAATAAATTAGGGTACATAAAGTATCCAATCCCGGTTCTAAAGTATGGCACGTGGCGAAATTCTCAGAAAACTCTTCAGAAGCTTCTCTCGCAATGAGAGAGAAGAGTTTTTGGCTGCGGCTATGGAACTTATTGAGGAAGAAAAGAATAAAAACCACATTCTACTTGCTAGAGATTTAGAAAAGCTGCTCCAAAATGGCAATGGATACACCAAACCCCTAGCTTCTAACCTGCCTAAGAGCAACCAGTTTCCTGAACCTCCTAAAGATAAAGATACTGGGCTTGCCTTGCTTGAGGTAAAACAATTCGATCTGACATGGGATCACATCGTCCTGAGTGAAAAAATTTTTGATACGCTGCAAGAAATCGTCCTCGAAAACCGTAAGCAAGACATACTCGCAGCCTATAACCTCAAGCCCAAAAACAAATTGCTATTTTGTGGCCCACCTGGCTGTGGCAAAACTCAAACTGCAAAAGTCCTCTCCAGCGCACTAGGGCTGCCGCTCGTTTATGTGAACCTAACGGCAGTATTCTCTTCTTACTTAGGTGAAACTGCAACCAATCTTCAGAAGATTTTTACTTACATTGAAAAGGGAGAATGGCTTGTTTTGTTTGATGAGTTTGATGCGATCGCCCGCGATCGCGATAATTTAAATGAACATGGTGAAGTCAAACGCTTAGTGAATAGCTTGCTACAACTTATCGATAATGCGACTAATCAAAGTATATTTGTCGCCGCCACCAATCACGAGAAACTGCTGGACAGTGCAGTTTGGCGACGATTTGATGAAGTTATTTTCTTTGATAACCCATCAGTTGAACTGCGGACGGCTCTTTTGAGTTGCTACTTATCTGCTATCCGTTATACTGCTATTGATCTGTCTACCTTTGCTGATCGACTTGAGAATGCTACTGGAGCAGATATAGAGCGTATATGCTCTGATGCAATTAAAGCTGTGATTCTACGGGGTGAACGTACCTTGACTGCTGATGATTTAGAGGTTGCGATCGGACGTTTTTTAGAAAGACAAAGTATAATAGCAAACTCAAAATAATTATTTACGTCGAACTACAATGGGGAGTCAGTTTGAACACCTGAAATTACCGAGAATAATAAACATTGAATTACCTCGACGATCTAGTGGTGGTTTTGGTGGTACAAAACGTACTGATGTTAGTGAACACGGTAAGCAGCTATTAAGTCAAATTTCTAGCCTTATTGAGCCTGTTCAGCAAAAGAACAGCCCTTTCCGTCTTGACCCAAAATTAATTTTTAAGATCAAAGTTGCTGAAAAATATTCTTTTTCAGACAACTTGGTAACTCAAACAGGACTAAATGTCTTAGCGCGTGAACCCAATAAAGCTATTGTTGTCTTCTCATCCGACAATGAGCTAACAGAATTCAAGAAGCGGTTAGAAAATTATAGTCAGATCAAAGATGGCCACAAATATGAATATTTAGGGGCAATCGATGAGCTAGTTCCCCTAGAACCTGAAGATCGCATTGGTCATCTGTTAGATATAAAGCGTGTACAACCTGGTGAACTTGCCGCTTTAGATTTAGAACTCTGGCACACAGGCGATCGCAAAGAAATGCGAAAGTATTTAGATGATATTGCCGATGTCTTAGAAAGTTTAACCAGCGATATTACTCCTATGAGAATGAGTGATAGCTACATAGGTGACTATCTCTGTATTGCTCGGATTAAAGTTACTGACGAAATTTTAAATCTTTTGCTGCTAGAGGAAATTGTTAAAGAAATTGATCGCCCTCCCCAACCTGCTTTTGAAACAACTGCTGACTATAATCTGCCAATTTCCAATTTTCCCGAAGTTGTTTCCCCACCTGAAGATAATTGCGGCATTCTTGTTATCGACTCTGGCGTACAGCGTGGTCATCCGTTGATTGCTCCAGTACTGGGTGAGGCTGAAGTATTTCCAGATGCAAAACGGGAATTCATAAAAGGTGGCCCTGACGATGTACATGGACATGGTACAAGTGTAGCTGGCATTGCCATCTATGGAAATGTTGAGAACTGCATTCAACAGCGTTCCTTTGATCCAATAGCTTGGTTATTTTCTGCTCGTGTAACAGACGAGAATAACAAATATGATGAGGATCTTTTAATAGAAACTCAATTTGATGAAGTCATTCGTGCTTTTGTTGAACAGTATCCTAATTGCAAAGTCATCAATATTTCGCTAGGTAACGCTGATCAAATTTACCGAGATGGTCTGAAGCAGTTTCGTCTAGCCGCCAAAATAGATGAAATTGCTTATCAATACCAACATAAAAACATTTTATTTGTAATTTCAGCTGGTAATGCTTTTTATGAAGAGGCACAGTCAGATGAGCAACTACGGACTGACTACCCAAATTATTTACTCAACAAGAGCGCTCGAATTATTGATCCAGCAACTTCAGCAATTGCATTGACCGTAGGTTCTTTATCATTTGGTCGCGGTAGTATTACAGAACCCTCTGATGTTCGTCGTCAGGCGATCGCAAATTTATTAGGATACCCTTCTCCATTTACTAGAACTGGCTTTGGGGTAGATGGCATGATTAAGCCTGATGTTGTAGACTTTGGTGGAGATTTAGTGTTAGACCTCAGTTATCGAGAAAGTCTAGGTCTACCTAAAGTCAATGTATTGCCAGATAGTGTAGCTGGTGTTTCTGTTCTAACCCTATCCAAAGATTTTAACAGTTCTTTATTTCACATCTGTAGTGGTACAAGCTTTGCTGCACCTCATGTTGCTAACCTTGCTGCTCAACTTTTTACAAAATACCCAGAAGCTAGTTCTAATTTGATTCGGGCGCTTATTGTTAACTCTGCACTTCTTCCCAAGGAAATTCCAACTGAATTTCAATGTAAAAGCAATAAGTCTCAAAGTAAACAAATTAAAAAGCAATTAGCAATCTATGGCTATGGGCAGCCTGACTTGCAACGTGCAATGTATTCTGCCGAGAACTATGTTGTTCTATCAGAAGACAATATTTTGATAAAAGTAGGCTATTTTCATATTTATGAAATTCCCCAGTTGCCACCTGATTTTATTAAAACAAAAGGCACTCGTATATTGTCAATTAGCTTGGCATTTGACCCGCCAACTCGCCCAACTCGCGGGGACTCATATCTAGGAGTCACAATGGAATTCGACCTTTTTAAAGGAATCGACCACGAAATTGTGAGAAATGCTTATGAAGCTGTGAGTAAGGCAAATTCTCCTAATGAGTCTACAGAAGATACAAAGGAAAAGTTAAAGCAAAAATATGGTGCTGGCATTGAAGTCAAGTTATCGCCGGGTTCTAACCTGCGGAAAAAGGGGACAATACAAAGGGGACAAGTAGAAATCTTTCCTCAATCCACAAAATATGATGAAGGAAACATGATCCTGGTTGTGATCTGTAACCGTAAATGGGCAAATCGAGATGAAATAGATATGCAACGTTATGCCCTAGTTGCTTCCATTAGCCATTCCGATCCTCAAGTTGATTTATATAATCGTATGAAAATCAAGATTAACCAGCGACCAAGAGTAAGAGTTTAATTGATGATGGTCGTTACAAGCAACTGCAATACAACTTTATAAGATGCAGGTATTAAACTTTAACTTGCTTTTTTAAGAATGTGATCGCACTTTCCAAGGCAAACTCTACAGCATCAAGCGATCGCTTCATCAATTTGTCTTCCTAGCACCTGCTTCACCAATAAAGTTACAGTAGTTTATAGTTTTAACTGGTGCATATATGGCAGAAAAACCCATTTAGAAAGCTTAGGTATTCACACTTCTTACCTAACCATAAATTTGCCTTGATTTTTCGCTGCTGCGATCGCACCACTATTTGCAGTAAAAACTTTAATACCTGGGACAGTCACATAATCACCATCATCGGTAATTATTTGTGTAACTCCTGCTTTGTCCATCGCTTCCAGTATCAGCAAGTCGTAACCGTCAAGTAATTGGGTTTGAAATCTGGTTAGCGCCGCATTGCTGGTTTCTTCGCTAACCAAAACATCTGTGCATACAGCACTAGATATCACCTGACTCCAAGCGGCTTGAACCTCGGCTACAACTTTTGCTCTCTCGGTTGGGAAGTTATGACGGTATTCTTTAGATTTTAATATAGAAGAAAATATTTCTCTTTCTGTTTGCTCAATGTTGTGTGCTAGTTCTGCTAATGAAAGACCGCAGTATAAAAGCAATGAGTTAGCAGAAATGGCTTTAGCAATGTAGGAAGGATATTCTGTAATCTGATAAGGACGAGATGAAATACTGGCATTAGTATAGGTATACCAATACCAGGCGTTTGTATCTACTAAGAAAATATCATCATTTTTAGGAGCATCAGACCGGATATCAACCACTTCAGCCTGAACTGTGTAGTTGACTGGCATTACTGTGTATTTGCTTGTTCGCTGATAACTTGGTCTACTCTACTACGGAAATCAGGGTCGGAGTAATACCGCTTGGAATTTTCGATTACTAGTTTGAGTATTTGCTTACCGACTGTATTTAGATTGGAGAACTTGAGCAGACCGTTTAGGGTTTCTGGCTTAATATCCCGAAGTAATTGTCCAATAGCAAAGTTAAAGAACGGGGAAGCAAAAATTTCTACTCCTGCAAAGTCTAGCTCAACTTCATTAAAAGCTAATAATTCTGGATGAACCAAATCGTACACCTTCTGACCATCGCCAGGTGTAATACAGTTTTTGCCTATTAGGGTTAGGATTTGGTGTTTCATAGATTGTAACCTGCCCTATAAATTGAGTTTGGTAAGAATTAAATATAGATACTTGGTTTTAGTGGCGTTTTATCCAGTTTATAGATATCGCTTTACAATAAAAATAAATAAAATAGTTAAACTCTCTATTGTAAGTGATAAAATAGATTTGTGGGCGAACGTCGGCTTCATGCCGTGTGTCTGGGTAGCTTGTCTGCTTAGACCTAGCCCACTACCCACTTTAATTTATCTAGCGAAAGTGGATTTGAATCGGTATACCACTCCCCATAAGGTTTATTTCGCCGATCATCTAAATCCATAATCATTCTATATTTCTGGGCAAGTGGAATAAAATACTTATCTTCCTGGCGTTCATATAATCGCTGTAAAGCCCATAGGTAATAGTCAACAACCTGCAAGCCAGCAAACTCTGATGGATAGGCTGGTTTAATAATTGTTTGACTATCTGAGCAGATTTTCCACTTAGTTTCAAAGTTCTTTTTTGCTTGATTAATAGCTTGTTGCAGTGCTTCTTCTCGTGCTGTTTTTCCGCGTCTGGCAAAAACAATATGATTAGCACTAGCTTTATGTAACCGATCCTTAAACAATCGTTTCACTAGATCATCATATATATCATCTTGATTTATTTTTTTGCTCAAAGCTTCGTAAGTTTTTTTGGTCGCTGCGGCTAACTCTGTTTTGCATCTAATAGCCACAAATATTTTTACTTCAAAAGTCTGCATTAGTTTGAAAACTTCCAGCCTCACATCATGGTGATCGTCTTTAGCATGGAAAGTAATTGCAGTTTTCTTGGCAGAAGGTTGCATTGAGGGGATATCTTTAAAACGTAGTTCGTCGCAAAGTTGTGTTCTGAGTTCTGCAAGTTCTAAAATTACTTTTTCTGGTTGACCAATTTGGGCTATACCTACCATAAAAAATTTAGATGCCCCTGGTTGTCCTATTATAATTCGTCCTTTTTTGTCAAAAAAAGTTAAGTCTCCAGCTTCGTCAACGAAGTAATGACGAATATCCCCTTCTTGTTTCATGCGTAAAACATTTACGGTCTAAATAAATTTACCAGAGTTGGATAAAGTTTGCATCTTTTTTTTACTCACAATTCACCTTTAAATGCTTTATCAAGTATGGAAGGTAAAAGGGCATCAAGTTCTCTCATGGCTTGTTCTCTGAGTCGTTTCATTGTGTCTACTTTGGTTTGTAGTTCTTCAAAGTAGGCAACAATGCGACGTTGTTCAAGAAGGGGTGGGACTGGTACAGGAACAGTTTTTAGGTTCCCAGCACTAAGTCCAATATTACCTGCGGTTGTTGCACAAAAAGATTCAATAATCTTCCGACATTTTGCACTATTCAATGCAAGACGGGCAAACTCAGGCATTATATTGTTTGTATCTACTCGAAAACGAATTAGCTTATCTGGGTAAAGATGTTCTTTACCGGAGTAGGCTTTATAAAGTGCAAATTTTCCTGTGTAATGCAAATTGCCATTATAACGACACGCTAAAAGGTCGCCGGGTTCAAGCTTGTATTTAACGGCATCTTGTTCACTAACTTCTAAGTATTTAAAATCTGCTTCATCTATAATGGCATCTGCTTTTGAAGTAGCTGCACTAATACGTAGTATCGGAAGACCTGGAGGTGTTTCTGAAGGACGGGGCGATAAACCATTTAACGAATTTTCTCGTAACAATTTATTTAGAGGTAATTCTTCCCATTCATCATTATCTAGGATTGTAGTTATAGCCCGCGTTAGAAGTATATCTGTTTCTTTAAGTGCTTTTTGACGTAGCGATCGCACTTCCTCAACCTTCCCCACCAGTTCCTCAACCCTCGCCACAATTCTTTTTACATCGGATAATGGAAAAGGTAAATTTGGCAATCTGTTTTTTGTAAAACCTTGTTGTCTGCTCTCAACAACTTCTAAAAATGTATAAATGGCTTTTTGGAGGTCAGTATCAGGTATAGGTAATTTTAAAAAATTGGCTATATTTGTATTGAGATTTTTTTGTGTAGTTTCAGGCGCAATTTTTTCTAAATATGTACGTGTATAAATAAAGAAATAATATAGAAAATCACGCTCAATATCTTGAGATAAATCTAGGAATGCTAAAAAACCATCATGAATACATCCATCTACACCTAATATTTTAGGTAAGCCAATAGTTGCACTATTGGTAACAACAAGTGTACCAGCCTTAAGTAAGCGGCTTTTTTTTGCACCTTCCTCGGTTACTGTTTCGCTGGTAGAGTAAATGTATTTACCAGGACTATTACTAGCATCAGAAATCATGATCCAAGGAATAGACCCTCCGAAATATTTTGGATCGCCTTTTGGTCTAGGTGAACCACCCCTGCATACAGTACATACATCTCCTAAGTTTTTTTTAGGAAATTTAGACTCTTCAAGCTTTCTAAAAATTAGTTGGGCGGCAATATTTAATGTTGCATTTTTGAAAAAGCGTTTTTGAGCGGCTGTTAATTTTGTCATTTATCTGCACCCCCTAACAATTGCTGAATCTCCGCCATAATTTCAGCCACACGTCTATCTTTTTCCAAAATATCAGCCACTAACCGCTCTGGGGGTAAATGCTCAAAATCCTGCTGATTATTGGGATTTTTGCGGTCAAGATTATAAATAGCCCAGTAAATAGCCTCCCCTTTAGCCTTCTCATTTTTAGCAATCTCGCGCTGAATTTGCTCCTCAGTTTGAGCCTGTTTCACCTCATCCTTAACTACCTGAACCTGATTCTTAATCCGTGCAACATCTTTGGATGGGGAAAAATCCAAAATTGAATTCTGTAAACCTTGGATTTTCTCAGCTAATTCTTTAACTGTCTTTGCAAGCTGATTAGCCGTTTCCTCTGCTTTCTTACCAGCATTCCAATGAGGCGTTGCATCTTTTATCGCCTGATTATAAGCTTCCCTAAAGTTATACTTATAAGCTTGTGCATTCTCCTCTCGATTCTTCCACCATGCCACACATACAGAAAAATCTTCATCCTGTATCGGCTTAGTTTTGGTATAAGTTTTCCGTCCTTCTGGCAAAGGTAACTCATAGTACCAAATCTCATCCGTTTGTCCAGAACGGTCAAAAAATAACAAATTTGTGGGAATGCTAGTATAAGGTGCAAAAATCCCGTTAGGCAAACGGACAATCGTATGCAGATTAAAATTCTTGAGTAAATCTTCCTTCAGCTTGGCGCAAATTCCATCCCCAAATAGCACCCCATTGGGAAATACTACTGCGGCGCGTCCTGGTTTGGGTCTTTGTCTGAGACGACGCATAATCAACTGAAGGAATAAAAACGCCGTTTCCTTGGTTTGTCTATCTGGGGGAAAGTTAATTTTAATTCTGTCTTCCTCCTCACCTCCAAACGGCGGATTTGTGAGAATCACGTCTACCCAATCCTTTTCACCCATCTCCGAAAGGGTAAACCGCAGACTATTTCCATCATCAATATCGGGATATTCAAACCCATGTAACAGCAAACTCATGTGCGCTAACATCAAAGGCAAGGATTTTGCTTCACCGCCAATAATGCTTTTTTGTAATATCTGCCAATCTTGGGCGCTACAATTCTTTTTCAGGTATTCATACGCCTCCACCAAAAAACCACCTGTTCCGCAAGCCGGGTCAAAAATGGTTTCCCCCAGTTTCGGTTCCATCACCTGCACGATAAACCGCACTACCGGACGGGGGGTGTAAAACTCTCCCGAATCTCCCGCCGCGTCTCGCATTTCCTTCAGCATCGACTCATAAAGGGTGCTGAGGAGATTCACTTCTTCTGATTTATCAAAGTGAATATCATTTACCTTATTCAGCACATCCCACAGCAAAGTCCCGCTAATCATGCGGTTAGTGACATCTTTGAAAACTTTGGCGATTACATCAGCGCGATCGCGTCCGGTTTTGCTTTTGAGATTTCGCAGATAGGCGAGTAATCCTGCACCTTTCATGCCATCTGGTAAAATTGCCTCATCATTGTTGATGAAACTTTTCAGGCGATCGCCCGTAAAATTTTCATTAGCTGCCCAATCTCGCCAGCGATAAGGCGGTTGAATAGTTGGTTTATAAGATATTCTCTCTAACTCTGCTTCCACCTCATGCAGTTTCTCGGAATCATCCAAAAGTTTCAAGAACATAATCCAAGTCAACTGGGGAAGCCGGTCTAATTCTCCATTTAATCCCTTATCTGTCCGCATGATGTCACGCGCTGACTTAACCACGCTTCCCAGTTTTTGGGCTGTAGTGACGGGTTTATCGTTTTGTTTTGTGGTGCGTTTGGGCATTCTTAACTAATTATATCTTGCTTTAAAATCTTTAAAGTTTCGCTGAAAAGCGTACATTAATCTTTGAATTTCATTTACTTGTCTAGGAATTATATTATGCTCCCATTTTTTATTATGAGTAGTTAGTAGCTTTTCAATATTATCTGACTTTTTATTAGATATAAAATATATATCTTCTTCTACCCTTAAATCAGAAGCTAATCCTATAAAACTTCTGCCTAAATGTAATGGAAGTTCAGATGTATAGTATTTACATTCAACAGCAATAATTACTTTGTTATGTCTAGGTTCATATAAGTTATTTCTACAGTTAGTAGCTTCATCTTCTAATAAAACACATAGGTCACACTCATGAGAAACCCGCGAACGTCCTTGAACTCTGATGCCTACGTGGGCTTCTAATGTTGGCTTATGCTCAAATTTTATTACAGCATGAGTATAAGGTTGAGTTGATACGTAAATCTGTCCTGGACTACGACGAAAAATTAGATATTGAGCATCTTGTCCAAGAGCATTTTTATAGCTGATGCTGCCGCCTTCATTTTGGGCGGCTCTAATCAAAACACTAAAAACGTAAGCTTCATATAGGTCAGATAAATCAGTTGCTGTATTGAACCCTAGTGGAATTAAACGTCCTAACCTACTTCTAATTCCTTGCATTAAAGATGAAGTATCAGGCATTACTTATTAACCTCTTTTCGCAGCATATCAAGTAAATTTTTTAGCTCCATCGCTATCTGTTGGCGTACTTTCACAGAATCAGTATAAAAAATAACTTGATAATCTTCATCATCTTCCTCAGAAAATAGTAGTTTTGGATCTAGTATTGATTCTCGATTTTCTTCGGTCAAGAACTCATTCAGTTCATTTTCTATTTCTGAAGAGTCTAATATTATCCTTTCAAAAGCATCAATTAAAAGAAATAATTTTTCTTTTTCTGAAAAATTTTCTTTTTTTATTCTATGTGTTTTTGTTTTAGATTTTCTAGGGAATGATTCTTCTACATTAACTATTTTACCCTCACGAATAGTTTCATTAACCTGCTCGACTACCCAAGTCAAGTTATACTCCTTCAGTATTTTTTTAAGCTGATCATACAAGTTTTTATATTCATTATTATTCATAAAAAAACCTATGCAGTGTAAAGTAAGCTTTGCAGATGATTCACGGCTTCTTTAAGTTGTATAACTCCACCAAAGCATTGAGCAATTTCAGCCACATTGCCATATTTATTAAACTCATAGTTTGCCTTAAATGTTGTTGGAATATTAAACTCCTCAACTCCTTTCTCTACATACTTGTTCAAAAGGATCTCTAAAATTGCTCTAGCATCTTCCCCATATTGCTCAAAAAAATCGGCTTTGCGATGACGCAACCTTTCAGCCCGTTGCTTGCAAGTCAGCACCGGAGCATCAAAGGCAATATGACATAATAAATCAAAAGGATCAGCTTCGGGAAGCTTAGTAACTTGTTTTAACTCATCAAAATCAATATCCCTATCCGCCAACAAATCAATAATTTCTGAACGCTGTTCGGGATCTGCCCAGCGTTGCTGTATTTCTATAGTGGAACGATATAGGATGCGAACTTGTTCTCTGGTGTAGTCAATTAATCGAGACAAGCGCAGTTGATTATCTGGATTTAAATCATAAATTTTTTCTTCAACAATCTCTTCGCTTCCCCCGTCAGCGTAATATTTCCGAGGTGGTATGTCATCATCATCTGGAAGTCCCGGAAATCCAGACCTTTCATCGTCTTCCAAGTCGTCTGCTTCCTCTTCTAACTCTTCTGACTCTAATTCCTCTTCATGTTCAGAGAGTATTTGCCCATTATCATCTATCTCTGATTCATTAATCAGGGCGGGTTCACCGTCAAAATCTCTATCCTCAAACAATACTGTGCTGTTGGTGTAGTCGAGTATATTAAACGATCGCTTCCCCCGTTCTTCTCGTACACGGGTTCCCCGTCCAATAATCTGCTTAAAGTCTGTCATTGAACGAATAACACGGGCAAGCACAACATTTTTACAGGTGGGAATATCTACCCCTGTTGTTAGCAACTTAGCAGTAACAGCAATAATGTGAGTTTCATCCAAGACATCTTTAAATTTGTAGAGATGTCCCTTACCAACATCGCCAGCATCAGAGGTAATGCGAGTGATGTAGTCAGGATTTGTTCTGGTGATATCACTGTTGAAGTTGCGTAATTCCTTGATCATTGCCTTAACGTGTTCCTCATCCACGCAAAAGACAATAGTTTTGGCATAGCGATCGCCACTTCTCAAAAAATCAGTAATGTGTTGTGCGATCGCTTTTGTCCGCGCTTCTCTCACCAATTTTCGCTCAAAGTCTGGTGTCAGATAAACTTCATTAGGAATTGTTCTTCCATAACGATCAATCTGTCCAGCGTTAGGTCGCCATCCTTGGCGATCGGAACGGGTAGTAATTCGATAAACTCGATAGGGAGCTAAGAAACCATCATCAATCCCTTGTTTGAGAGAATATGTATAAAGGGGATTGCCAAAGTAGCGATAGGTATCAACATTATCATCGCGTAGCGGTGTTGCTGTCAGTCCTAACTGATACGCAGGTTCAAAATGTTCTAAAATTTGTCGCCAGTTACTTTCATCCCTGGCGCTGCCTCGGTGACACTCATCAACAATAATCAAGTCAAAATAATCAGAACTATATTCTCTGTAAAGTCCAAAGCTATATTGTGTATCACCAATTGCTTGATAAATAGCAAAGTAGAGGTCACGTCCTTTTTTCGCTTCCCCCTGAATTTTGTAAATTTTCTCCTGATTAAAGGCAGAAAAATCCTTATTCATCGGGTCATCTACCAAAATATTCCGATCTGCCAAAAACAGAATTCTAGGGGAACGAGATTCTCCAGAAGTATTCCACTCCAAACTTGACAGTTTCCAAGCTATTTGGAAAGCGACAGTAGTTTTACCTGTTCCCGTTGCCATTGTAAGCAGTAGGCGCTTTTGACCTTTGAAAATTGCCGCGAGTGCAGCATTAATAGCATTTCGTTGATAGTAGCGCAGTGGTTTATCTGGAATTGGATAAAACGGAGTTAACAGTTTTTCTGCTATGTCCCCTCTAATTTGCTCCTTTGCTTCCCCAGTTAGTCGTCGCCAAAGTTCATCAGGACTGGGAAACGATTCCATCACATCAGACTGCTTACCCGTGATGAAATCAAACTCTACAATTCCTTGTCCGTTAGTCGAGTAAGCAAATTTTACCCCTAGAAGGTTGGCATAGTTTATTGCCTGTTCCAGTCCCTCATCTGGTGTTTTATGTTTTCGCTTGGCTTCCACCACGGCTAAGGGAAATTCTCCGTTATATAGCAGCAAATAGTCTGCAAATTTCCGTTTGCCACGAGGTTGGCGCTTATTTTTTGGGCGAATCTTGCCATCAGTAAAGTAATACTGCTCATAGTAAGTATGGGATTCTCTCTCCCATCCTGCATCCTTTAACTTCGGCTCCACATACTTACGGCAAGTATTCGCTTCATTGCTCATTTCTGATTTTTCTTGACTTCATCCTTTACTTGTCCAATTTAACCGCCAACCTCTGATAAATCTCGTCCAACCACACCGGAATTACAGGCTTACCTGCATCCAAAGATGCGATCGCCTTTTTTCTGTCAAACTCCATAAGCTCAAGCGAACGCTCCTGTGCTTGGGACAACAACATAAACCGCTTACCTTTACCTGAAGTAAATAACTCCGGTTCTTGGTCTTTCAGCTTTTTCAGCGTGGTGCTGGCTATGTCAAAACTTAACCCCACAGATAGCCAATATGACATTGCAGCCAATTCCAGCAAATTAGACTTTGAGTAATAAATACTACGTCCTGTTCCAGTATCACTGATTACAGGAACAATCACCCCTCTCTCTCGCCAATACTGTAGCTGACGAAGGGTGCAGCCTGTGATTTCAGCAGCTTCCTTGCTTGTAAAAAATGTCTCCTGCATACAATTTATTTTACAGAAGACTTGTTTAAGACAAAAATGTTAGTATTAGACAATATTGTTTTAAACCGATGAGCCAAATCACTATTCAGTGTCGTCTTGTAGCCTCAGAATCATCACGCCACCAACTATGGAAGTTGATGGCAGAGCTAAATACGCCACTGATTAATGAACTACTACGTCAGGTAAGTCAACACCCAGAGTTTGAGACTTGGCGACAAAAGGGCAAACACCCCACTAGTATTGTCAAAGAACTCTACGAACCTTTGAAAACTGACCCTCGCTTTATCGGTCAGCCTGCACGGTTTTACGCGAGTGCGATCGCATTGGTGAATTACATATATAAATCATGGTTTGCGCTAATGAAGCGATCGCAGTTCCAACTAGAAGGCAAAATTCGCTGGTTGGAAATGCTCAACAGTGATGTTGAATTGGTAGAAAGTAGTGGTGTCAGCTTAGATAGTCTTCGCACTAAAGCTGCTGAAATTTTGGCTGAATTTGCTTCCCTTAATACTGCTGAAACTCAATCAACGAATGGGAAAAAAGCCAAAAAGCGCAAAAAAGCTCAAAATTCAGATAGCAACAGTTTATCAAAGAATTTATTTGAGAATTACCGCAACACAGAAGATAACTTAACTCGTTGCGCCATCAGCTATTTACTCAAAAATGGTTGCAAAATCAACCATAAAGAGGAAGACGCTAAAAAATTTGCTCAACGTCGCCGTAAACTTGAAATTCAGATTGAACGCCTCAGAGAGCAGCTAGAAACACGAATTCCCAAAGGTCGAGATTTAACTGCTGCCAAATGGTTAGAAACTATTTTCGTTGCCACTCATAACGTTCCAATAAATGAAGCCGAGGCGAAATCTTGGCAAGACAGTCTTTTAAGGCAATTTAGCAAAGTACCTTTTCCGGTAGCTTACGAAAGCAACGAAGACATAACTTGGTTTAAAAACCAGTTTGGGCGTATCTGTGTAAAATTCAACGGTTTGAGTGAGCATAGTTTTCAAGTGTATTGTGATTCTCGCCAACTTCACTGGTTTCAACGTTTCCTAGAAGATCAACAAATTAAGAAAAATAGCAAAAATCAACACTCCAGTAGCCTGTTCACCCTGCGTAGTGGGCGTATTGCTTGGCAAGAAGAAGAAGGCAAAGGCGATCCTTGGAATGTTAATCGCTTAACCCTCTACTGTTCTGTAGATACCCGCCTATGGACTGCTGAAGGAACCAATCAAGTGAGGGAAGAGAAAGCTGAAGAAATCGCTAAAATTATCACTAATACAAAAGCCAAAGGCGACCTTAATGAAAAACAGCAAGCCCACATAAAACGGAAAAATTCCACCTTAGACAGAATTAATAACCCTTTTCCTCGCCCCACTAAAACTTTATATAAAGGACAATCTCATATTCTTGTTGGAGTTAGCCTCGGCTTAGAAAAGCCTACAACGCTAGCGGTAGTAGACGGTGCTACAGGTCAAGTAATTACCTATCGCAGCATCAGACAACTACTGGGTGATAATTACAAACTGCTAAATCGACAGCGACAGCAAAAGCATTTTTTATCCCACCAACGCCAAATAGCTCAAACGCTTGCTGCACCAAATCAGTTTGGAGAATCGGAGTTAGGGGAATATATAGACAGATTACTAGCGAAAGAGATTATTGCGATCGCCCAAACATACTCTGCTGGAAGTATTGTTCTACCCAAATTAGACAATATGCGAGAGCAAGTTCAAAGTGAGGTTCAAGCCAAAGCTGAACAAAAATCAGACTTAATAGAAGTTCAAAAACAGTATGCCAAACAGTACCGAGTTAGCGTTCATCAATGGAGTTATGGCAGATTGATGGCAAATATTCACTCGTCATCTGTTAAAGCTGGAATTGTTATAGAGCAGTCAAAACAGCCAATTCGAGGTAGTCCACAAGAGAAAGCGAAAGAATTAGCGATCGCAGCTTACCATTCTCGCAAAATAAACTGATTGACAAAACACCGAACCTTGATAATAAAATAAGAAAATTCAACAGCGCCGCAGTTCATGCTTGTTATAAGCCTCTGTGCTGTGTAAATTTGGGTTAGTTTGACTGCTGTTAAACAGTCTTGCTTTCTGACCCTGGTAGCTGCCCACCTTGATGCTGCTGTCCCTTGTGGACAGGAATAAGGTGCGCCCCCAGTAATAGAGGTGCGGGTTTACCGCAGTGGTGGCTACTGAATCACCTCCGACCAAGGAGGAACCCACCTTAATTATTTTTTGGCATGGTAAAGCGGGGGCAATTTCCCTGGGACTCCTGCCAAAACTTTAAATCGCTTGTTTAATAAGGTTTATAGCCTTTAATGTGTCAGTTGATTTACTTTTTTAAGTATTAATTGACGGGCGATTTTGGGAGACGTGACAAAAATGCCTTCACAACTATTGGTAAATCAGGGGTTTGAAGCGCAGAGTTTCAACACCCCTCCCAGCTAGAGGCGGGTTGAAAGAAGGATTCTGTAAATAGTGTTTGGTGGCTATCAAAATGTTTCAACACCCCTCCCAGCGAGAGGCGGGTTGAAAGATGCTGCAACAGTAAAATTGATTGCAGTGCAAGGTTGTTTCAACACCCCTCCCAGCGAGAGGCGGGTTGAAAGTCGCTACGACTTTCGCTGTCAATGGGTATGTCCTAGTACATTAAAAGCTTTATTGAGTTTTGGAATTTTTCCAGTGTTCATAGCAAACACTTTTTAGGTGGGTTGAAAGGATAGAGCAACAGATTCTTTGTTTGAAGAGCTTGATTTTAGCTCTAATATTGAAACTGATTAATTACCCTATAAAAAAAGAATAGTTCTGCCATACTGTATGTATGGCAGGGTGTTGTAATGATATACAATTTGTCAACGCGGACAATAATTTGGCAACATGGACATTAATCTGTCAACGCAGACAAATAATTTGGCAATCGACACATAAAACGAGCGCGGAGGGATTTGAACCCCCGACCCACAGAACCGGAATCTGTTGCTCTATCCACTGAGCTACGCGCCCTTGCTCTTGCTAATTATAGCATATCTGTGATCAAATTTGCTGGTTAGTGGTTTTTGAGTTAAAGATAATCGCCGGGGTTGACGGGTGTGCCATCTCGACGCACCTCAAAGTGGAGGTGGGGGCCAGTCGATAAACCTGTAGAACCGACAGCAGCGATCGCTTGTCCTCGTTCAACTGCTTGTCCATCGGCAACATACAACTCGCTGGAATGTCCGTACAGTGTAGTAATGCCGTTGCCGTGGTCGATAATTACCGCTCTGCCATAACCACCATACCATCCAGCAAAAATTACTGTTCCCGAATCGGCTGCCCGAATTGTACTACCATAGCTAGCGGCAAAATCCATACCTGCGTGAAACCGTTGATAGCCGAGGACTGGATGCATCCGCCAGCCGAAAGGACTGCTAGTAGGAGCATCGCTAGGATATGCCATTACACCAGTTCCCCGAATGATCACACTTGTCCGGCTGTTGGTTTTTGCTTGCGCCTCTTCTGTGGCTCTGGCTTCTGCTACTTTTTGCTGAATCAAGACTTCTAAATTTTTGGAATCTGTCTCTAGTTGATTTTGCGCTGCTTCTAGGGCGAGGCGATCGCTATTGAGGCGTTGAATCAATTCTGATTGTGACTGCGCTTGTGCTTGATAATCAGCTTTTTGTGCCAGCAGTTGCTCACGAATCAAGGCGATTTCGTTTTTTTGGTGTTCTACTTCGGTTTTTTGTTTATTTATCAGGCTGGCTTGTTCGTTGAGTTTGAGCAAAATTTGCTGGTCTGCTTGATAAACTAACTTCAACTGATGACGGCGGCTGATAAAGTCGCTGATATTTTGACTTTGGAGCAAAACCGCCCATCCAACAGAAGCTGGCGATCGCTGGAGATAACGCAATCGTGCTACTGTTGCTATCTGACGATCTTCATATAAACGTTCTGCCACAGCTAAATCAGTTTCCAATTGCTGGAGGCGTTGGGTGGCGAGTTGTAATCGTGATTCGCTCTCTTGAATATAGCTATCAGTGGTTTGCAGATTTTGCTTTAAACCAGTGAGATGTTTTTGGGCATCTTGTTGGAGATTAGTTAAGCGATCGCGATCGTTAAGCACACTCTGACGCTGCTGGTTCATTTGTTGCTGCTGTTGTCGCAGAGTATCAATAGACTCTGTGGATGTTGCGTGTACTGGTGTTAATACCAAACAGACCCACAAAATGCAGCAAAATACAATACATAAACAGCAAACAATCTTCTTTTTTCCTATAAATCGCCCTCTCATAGTGTGAGCCTAACCAAAACGAGCTTTCAACCACTATGAAGATTATTCCCAAAATCTGATTAATTTACCCATTCCAACGCATAATCAAATTACTCTGCCAAGTTGTAACAAAAGGATTCTAGTACAGTCCGGCATAAATAAGCTACCCATTTGTAATGTCTGAAATCCTTGCTAAAACTTAATTACGAATTACGCAATGTATGAACCTACGTATAGCAATTCTCTTAATTACCTTGGTTTTTCCAGGGTTGTCCGTGGTGGGAGTATCGTCGTATTGGTTTAATCTAGATTATGCCGCACTGATCAAAGCTGAAAAAAATGTGGAAAACCTGGTAGAGGTAGGAAAAGTTAATGATAGACAATTAGAGTATGCCTATCATCGCACCTACATTCATCGGATCAATGTATTTGCCGATGGTACTTGGGGATTGTTAGGAGGTGCGATCGCAGCGCTAGGCATACATGGATTAGTCACTATTAAAGAGAAGTAGTTTTAGATAAAACTCATTGCTTCGCACTGTCACAGCAAGAGTTGACATATAAAATTAAATGTGTTTTAAGTTTTAACTATTAATAGTATCTATTATACAAATCTAATATCCAAATATGTATCTATAACTAATTAAAAATCTTCCTTTTTATTGGCAGTATAATATTGGAATAAATCCAACTGTTAAAAATAAGAATACCTAAATCACAGTCATTTTAAACACTTTTTTATAATTAATTTCAAGCAGAGTACATGGATGCAGATAATTAAACATATCAACTACAAAAGGTACTACCCATGAGTTCCCGCGCACTCCTGTTAGTAAATCCTCATGCTCGCCAAGGGCAAAAGAATTTGTCGGAAGCGATTCATTATTTAGAGATCCTCGGCTTTGATTTAATCGAGGAATCTACAGAAGACCCCAAACATCTTTCTGAAGTCATACTTCGCTACCAACATCAAATTGACTTAGTGATCATTGGTGGAGGAGATGGGACTCTCAACGCCGCAGTAGATGCTTTAGTTGATACTCAGTTACCCTTGGGAATCTTGCCTTTGGGAACTGCCAATGACCTAGCGAGGACTTTGGGAATCCCGAATTCCCTCAGCGAAGCTTGCAAAATTATTGCCTATGGAGATTTGCGACGCATCGACTTGGGTTGGGTGAACGGCAAGCACTTTTTTAACGTTGCCAGTCTGGGATTGAGTGTAAAAATTACCCAGCGACTGACTAAAGAAGTCAAACGCCGTTGGGGAATATTCGCTTACGCCGCCACCGCATTGCAAGTAATTTGGGAAGCTCGACCTTTTAGTGCAGACATTGTAATCAACAGTAAATCGGTTTGCGTGAAAACGGTGCAAATTGCTGTGGGTAATGGCCGCTATTATGGCGGTGGTATGGCAGTGGCTGACGATGCCAGAATCGATGACCAAAGGCTGGATCTTTATAGCTTAGAGATTAAACATTGGTGGCAGATTATACTATTACTCCCAGCGATGCGAAAAGGGCGACATATACATTGGCAAAGTGTACGCTCCCTTCAAGGTCAAGAAATAGAGGTGTATACTCGTAAACCGCGCCCAATAAATACAGATGGTGAAATTACTACCTATACACCTGCCCATTTTCGGGTTATACCTAAAGCTATAGCTGTTTTAGTACCTCCAGAAATTAAAAGTTAAATTTTGAATTGTTAATCTCCCTCTGCTAGAAATGTGGGAACTCGCATCAACTCATGCAAAATGCATCTGAGATTTTCTCAAGATATAAAGTTGTTATTGGAGCGCCTAGCTGAACAGCCGCTAACTCTAGGTGATATTCTGGCGGAAACCTCGGAACGGGGGTTTAGCCTGGTAATTGCGTTATTAGTATTGCCCTTTTTATTTCCGATGCCACCGGGATTAACTGGCCCTTTTGGTGGTGCTTGTTTAATATTATCAGTACAGATGGTTTTGGGTAAGCGATCGCCTTGGCTACCGAAAAGAATCGCTAACTACAAATTTCCTCGTGCCTTTACCCAGTTGCTTTTGCAAAACTTGGGACGTATTACCAAAGTGTTGCAGAAAATTGCCCGTCCCCGGTTTGCAAAAATAGCCGATAATCCTTTGATTTGGCGAATTAATGGGCTTTGTATCTCTTGGTTAACACTATTACTAATATCACCAATTCCATTTACAAATCCTATCCCTACTGTAGGTATTTTACTTTTGACTGTTGCCACCATCGAATCTGATGGTTTATTAATTTGCATCAGCTACATCATTACTGCCCTAATTACCTTGTTATTTGGATTTATTGGTTATGCACTGTGGTTAGCTCCCAGTTTGCTGCCATCTATATTTAGATAATAAAAGCCCCCAGCTTAAAGTTGAGGGCTGTAATTTATTAGGGTGCATCTACCATTTATTAATCCACTTTAGTTGTTGTTATATCCGGGCAAATCCGATTTTGTAAAAAAACCTTTATCCAAATTAAAAGTTATCAGCAACAGGACTTACGCACTGAAAACTTGAAAGCTTAATCTCCCCTAGCCCCCCTTTTTAAGCCTACGGTGTACACACAAGTCGAAAAAAGCTCGATTTCTCATTATTCTCTCGTTCCCATGCTCTGCATGGGAATGACTGATTAGGGGCTGCTCCCTCCAGTCAGACATTGAGCCAGAGATTCAACGAATACGTTCCCAGGCGGCAGCCCAGGAACGAGGAAAGCCTTATCAAGTTAGGTTTTTAGGACTTGTGTGTACACCGTAGCTTTTTAAGCAGGGGAATCTTAAAAGCCCCCTTTTTAAGGGTGTTGGGGCATCTCTTCTGCGTAAGTCCTAAGCAATAAAGAAAGCCCCCAGCCAAAGGCTGAGGGCCATGATTTAATTAAGGTGCATCTACTATTTAGATATCCGCTTTAGTTCTCGCTGCATCAGGAAGAATTGAAAAAAGAATGGATGGCTGTAGAATTGATTTCGTTATTTATAGGACTTACGCAAAACTACACGCTGTAGGGGCAATTCATGAATTGCCCCTACCTGAAAATCAAGGTTTCGGCTATTGTTTGCGTAAGTCCTGATTTATAGCAGTAGTGCCAACCTCAACAAAGATAACCGTCAGTATTTGACTAGGTACACATTGCTTATCTTCACAGTAACTTTATAATTACCTGGTATTTTCCTCGAATATATAAAGTTTCTGTTAATATTTCTGATGTTATAACCGCAATACTACGAAGTTAGTTTATTAGTTGGGTATATGACTATGAAAGTTAGATACACCCAACTTTATGAAGCGATCGCAATTTCTATTAGCCCTTGCTAGTCTTTGTATTGTCGGGGGGAGCTTTTTTATTAGAACAACATTTCGCAGTACTAGCGAACTTAAAATAATAACTGATACATCACGCTACAAAGAAATTCGTAATCAACTGTGGTCTAGTAATAACCAAGTAAAACATTTTCCTAATGAGATTCCTGTTGATGCTAAAGGCGTTCGCATTGCTTACTCCCCCGGATTTTTACAAGGAAGTAGTTTTTTTCAAATTAAGCTGAAACAGCCGCCAAAAAAGACAGAAAAGTTACTTTCACAATACAGAAATAGCGCTAAACACAAATATAGAGGTGGTAACACAAATGACCACATCAAGCAGCCTAATGGTGTACCAACAACTTTCTTCCACACTAATGACTCTCCTGGAGAATCTTTTCCAGCTGCCTATGAAATATTAGTATTAGATGCAGCAGACAAAGGTAGACCCGGCTTCAAATGGAATCATGGAAATAGCTACGGCGTAGCAATTAATAGTTCAGCCTCAGAAATTATCTATTGGGCTGAAAAATGGTAGTTAGCAATTCATATTGAATTTAAAATGGAATCAAGAAAATCTCAAATTGATGTGTATTTGTTGCACGTGATATTCGTTGAGAATACTTCTGTAGTCTGAGTTGCAAAATTTCGGATTATTATCTCAGTAAATATACTATCTCTACCAACTAATTGTATAATAAGGTTCACGTATAGATTCGGTAATTTTTTACAAAACTTAGATATTCAGATTATAAAAGTAATCGATTTAACTGGTACAGTTAATGTTAATAGTATTGTGTTTAACTCACGATAAATTAAGCAAATAGAGGTGTGCAAAATGAAAACACTAGTGAATAGTACCCTTAGTGAAGGGACAAAATCTATTATTAGATCCTCAGAACTGTATCAATTTTTCTATAATAAATTTCATTCAAATAAGCTAGCGACTGGGACTAAAAGACTTGATCTTTGTGCCAATGAAATTGCTATCTATTTGCTTCAGGCTGGTAAAGGTAAATATGTATTGCGGGATAAAGTTTGTCTTGAAATTGGAAGTGGATGGTTACTGACTCATTCATTAGTATTTTACCTTCTCGGAGCAAAAAAGATTTATGCAACTGATGTTGAGCCATTATTACAACCTGAGAATATTTTCAAAGCTGTGTCTAGCTCTCAAAGTTGGCATATTTTAGATAGTCTATCTACATTTGAAGATCGTGAAATTCTCCGCTTACGTTTAAATAAATTGTTATCATTCAAAAAGTTCTCTGTAGAAGTCTTGCAAGAATTAGGCATAGAATACATTGCACCAATTGATTTATCTCAAAAAATGCCTGGTCAAGAAAAAGTGGATTTTATATTTTCAAAATCTGTGTTAGAGCATGTGCCAGTTGACGATATTACGCCACTATTAGAAAATCTTGTAAGTAGCCTTTCTGAAGATGGCTTTATGTTTCATCTCATTCATTTACTAGATCATAATAATTTTCAGAGGCCATTTGATTTCTTAACTTATCAACGTGAAGCCTACTCGAGAGAGTTACAAACAAGGTGGGGAAATCGAGTTCGACGAAGTGAATGGAAGCAGATATTTTCTAACCTCAAAGACTTAGACCATAAATTTATATTTGAGTGGTCGTGCAATGACAGAGAATTACCAGAAAAAATTGATTCGTCTATTCAATATATAGATGAAGAAGACTTAAGAATCTCTCATATCGGTGTAGTTGGAGAATTAAAATCGCTTCTGGAAGCCAAATATTAAGGAAATAATCCTGTAGCCTTGTTCCTTGTAAACTAGCCAGATAAATAAAGATAGGCAAGTTTTTTACCCTCCCTATTTGCAGTTATCCATTTCTGTAAGTAAATGCAACCAACCAAGAATCCCTTATAGTCGCTCCTTGCTAAGTGAGACAGCAACAACAGGGGTCGGATAAAGCGCAACTTCCCAGAGAATTGGTATTATAATATAGCTGTTCTCGCTTGGGTGAAATACAGTTTTGACCTCTCTCCTACAAGGAGAGAGGCTTTGAATCTTACTCCCCTTCCCTTGTAGGGAAGGGGTTGGGGGTTAGGTCTGGATTGGACTCAACTGCAACACCGCTATATCAAGTCCGGTTAATTATTTATAATTCAAAACTTACTGCGTCTTTGCGTCAGTTTGAATTATAAGTGTTAGCCGGACAGGATATCACTGCTGTTTTTAAGCTTTTAAGTATATCACTTTAGGTAGTTAAAACTTATAGACAGTAGGGCTAATATTTATAATGTGCTTGAAAAACTATCTTAATATGTAGAATGCCAACTGCTTTAATTACTGGTGCTTCTAGTGGTATTGGAAAAGCTTTTGCCCAGGAACTAGCTGCACGTAAGACAAATCTTGTACTCGTTGCTCGTTCGGAAGAGAAACTAAGTCAACTAGCTAAACAACTACAAGAGCAACACAAAATTCAAGTAGACGTTATAGTTAAAGACCTCACAGAACCTAATGCAGCTGCTGCTGTATTTGATGTTACGAAAACAAAGGGATTGACCATTGACTTATTAATCAACAATGCTGGTTTTGGTTACTATGGCGACTTTGCCGAAGGGGATGGAGAAAAGCAAGTCAAAATAGTCCAATTAAATGTTTTGGCATTGGTCGATTTAACCCATAAATTTCTACCTTTGATGCGGCAACGTCGTTCAGGAAGTATTATTAACGTATCCTCAATTACCGCATTTCAACCGATACCATACCTTTCTGTTTATGCTGCCAGTAAAGCTTTTATTCTTAGCTTTAGTGAAGCACTATGGGCAGAAAACCGTCAATATGGTGTCCGTATTTTAGTCACTTGTCCAGGGCCAATAGAAACAAACTTTTTTGCAGAAGCTAATTTTCCTCCAGCCCTGGCAAGCAGTACAAATAAAGTGTATTCTTCCGAAAAAGTAGTTTGGGAATCTTTAGAGGCTTTGGAAAAAGGGTATCCAACTGTTATTAGTTCTGATACTAACACTCAAATTAGAAGCAAATTATCTCGGCTCGTACCGCGCAAACTTTTGCTGAATATGTTAGCAAAACATTTTAAAGCTTAAATATGTAGTTAGGAGTGGGCGTTTGTAGTTAAAGAAACTGGTAGATTTAAAACTCCTCACTTATTACATATATCTTGTTAATTGAATTCGGTAACGGTCTTTTTTAGTAACGGCGACTTCTCCAACTTCTAAACGCCCTTTAGAGCGAATAGCGATTAAGTCGCCTGATTTTAGTTGAGAACTAGCTTGGGTAACTTCCTTCCAATTGACGCGGACATCACCAGCATCGATTAAATTAACCATTTTGCTGCGGGACATCCCAAAACCAGCAGAGGCGATCGCATCTAACCGCAAAGAAGCTTCCACAGTAGTTAATTCTTTTTTCTTTGGTTCCCGAACCTTTAACTCAGTTACTGCGATCGGCTGAGTCTTCACAGGAACCGATCGCACCTGTTTAAGACTCATCTCCAAAAACTCCACCAACTCTGGCGCGACAATTGCCTGTGCCCCTCGTTCGCCCAAGACAATAACGTCTCCCGTCTTTTCCCGAACAATTCCCGTCCCCAGCATTGCGCCTAAAAAGTCGCGGTGAGAGGCGGTATCAAATAGGAAATTACCGGCAATTTCCACTGCTACGAGGCTGACTTGAGATTGATCTAAAGGAATTTCCGAACGAGCGATCGCTATTCTTCGGCGTTCAGCTTGTGGATATCCACCCCACGCCACCAATTGCACCTCTGTTAATCGGCCAAATACTCGCTGAATTTCTGCCAATTCTGGAGGAGATAGAAAATCTGTCAAAACCACTTCCCAAGTTTTAATGGCTTGCTCCGCTTGATCGATTGCACGAACTACACTATCTCGATTTTCAACACCTTTTAAAAGTTCTTCTCGTGGCAACATTCTTAAAAATTATGAGTTATGAGTTGAAAATTAATCTGCTATAACTGTCTTGATTCTAACTTTAATTCCCATTTCAGCAGATTTTCATCTCTACCAATTTGTTGCATCCCTAATTTTTCCAAAATCCGAATCGAGGCAGCATGATCGTCTGGAGAATGAGCGATAATTCTCTTAAGTTCTCGCTGAGTAAAGGCAAAATCTACCAGTGCTTCTACTGCCTCAAAAGTAAATCCCTGCTGACGATAAGCTGATATCACTTCATAACCCATTTCTACAGTTCCTGTCTGATCGGGTTTGCCACCAAATCCCAAATCGCCAATTAAAGTAGAATCAGCAATGTTAATCATTAGCCAGACACCCCAACCCAACTCAGAAGAATCATCTATTAGCATCTGAGCATACATTGGGAAAATATCTAACACCTCAGATGCATACCAATCATCAGGAACCGTTACCCTCAAAAGTCTCTCTACTTGTGATTTACTTCTTGTAATCACCGCTTGCGCCACCTCCAAAGAACAGGGAAGCAACTCAAGTCGCTGTGTCGTGATGTGTAAACTATGATTCATTCAATAGACTGTATTTGTGTCAGCATAACCTTGGATATTTTCTGGATCAAACTGACGTAATATTCGGGTTGCTTGCCGAGTGAGAGTTTCAGAACCTTGAACTGCAATTAAGTACTTACCCGCATCTAAGCGGTTTCGATAAGGTAAAGCATCACCACTGCCTACGAGTAAACCGATTCCACCACCAACAAAAACACCACCCATAGCACCACTAGCAGCACCTAGCAATCCTCCAACAATATGATTGCCAACTTCACCCGCCCAGGCAAAAGTATCCAAATTAGTAATGAGGCTGAAAGTAAAACCTGCAAAAAAGCCGAATGGAATTAGCCAGGTTGCCATGTTCTGTGCTTGCTCTTTGGCTTGGTCTTTGGGGTCAATTAAGCCAAACTCATCAGCAGTTTTATATCCCTTCCCCAGAATAGTACTGTTTATGCCTTCTTTTTCTAAGGCTAAGTAAGCAGCTTCGGCTTGAATGCGGTCTGGTAATACGGCAACAAGGTAATTCATAGATTTAACAATAATTGTGTAATAGCAGTTTTGTCTTAATTAACAGCGTATCAGTCTTAGTCGAATCAATCTTGTATTGGGTAGGAGTCAGGAGTAAAGACGCAATTAATCGCGTCTGTACAGAATTCATGAGGCTTATTTGTTTTGGCTACTAACTTCCCTAGTTGAAAATAGCCCTACAAATGTACATGATCTGATCACTTTAGCGAATCTAGTGGCTCACAAAAATTGTTCGCACCTTGTTTGAGGACATATATCAAAACTGGCGTTGCTAAAATTTTAGGAAACGTCGGCACTGCTTTTAGATGTTCCATCATCTTTTGAAGAGAACCATTAAGCAAATCTTCCCGATATTCTTGTTCGCAAATGACCGCACGCCATTTTCTAGCCAAAGCATCTAACCACTCGGAATTTGCTCTTTCTGGTTCTTGTCCTGCGCGGATAGCTAGCGTCATCGCTGCATCTTCTAAATCTCCGTCACAGTCTTCAATCAAGTCCAGCGCTTCCATATCGCTGGGATCATCTGCCAATTGAGAGCGAAACTGTGCAATCTCTTGAGATGTTACTTTAGTCATGAGTCTTTGACAAGGCGAGCGATGCCTACGGCGGTAAACTACGAACATTCAGTTATGTTAGTTCAATTTTGACGCTTGGAGTCACTGGCTCTACAAAATGAAAGTCTAGTTATATTTTAAATAATCGGCAACAACAAACACTTGTATTTAATACTTACTTGAATAACTAACCAATCCTTATCTTGCTTTTTTATCTTGAAATCTGCTGTAGTTTGATTTATTCTTAACCACTTACTTACTCAAGATGTAATAATGCAGTAGGGTAGCGCAGATTGCTGTGCTACCCTACGAATCACCTGTATTCCACCTGACGAAAGTTTCAGGTTATGAAATCTACATTACTTAGTAATGATTCAGGTTAATACCAGCTTCTTTTGCCATTGCTTCCAACCCTTTAGTTTCTAAGGATTTGATTGCTTTGGTACACATCTTTAATTTCACCCAGCGATTTCCGCCTTGCCACCAAACACGCTTGGTTTGCAGATTGGCGTGCTGAAGGCGTTTAGTACGGCGGTGGGAGTGGGAAACAGCAAAGGCGTTATTTGCTTTCTTACCAGTTAATTCACAGCGGCGGGACATAGCAAGTATCTCCAGATTTTTATTTTAATACAGCCTTTCCATTTTAGGTCTTAGACAACAGAAGTAGGAAAGGCGATGGGGAGCAGGAGGGAGAAATAACTCCTAACTCCTGTTAGAAACGCAATTAATCGCGTCTCTACTTACTAGCTTGTTGTGTCAGCTTGGTGAGTACCTCATTGGATCGCTCGACGAAGGATTTCATTCCCTCAGCGTCAAATCCTTTCTGAGACATCAGCGCTAAATCGTAGACGTGTTGGCAAATCAAGTTCACTAACTGATCTGTAGGCGATTGACCATCACCTTGAATGATACTACCTTGGCTAAGATGGGCCAAATTTTGAATCAGTGGGTGGGCAGTATTCACTAGCAAAATGTGGTCTTCGGGAAACTCTGCTGACTGCTGCTGCATCATGGCGTTCATTTCTCGCATCCGGCGGAGAATCTCTGGTAAAAGTACGATCGCAGGTGGTGTACCTTGAGGATCGTCTGATTTCAAAGCTTCGGTGCGGATGTTAAGCCTGGGTTTGTTGAGGGATTTCTCAAATAACTCTTTAATCGTCTCACTGCGAGTTTTGTTGGTGTTGGGATCAACAATTTCCGCAGCTTTGTCTTGTTCTAGGAGGGTATTATCTAAATCTGAGTCTACCCGCGTAAATTTGACATCTTGATATTCCCGCTCTAGGAAGTTGATAAAGTGGGTGTCGATGAAGGAGTCCATAAACAGGACTTCTAAGCCTTGGTTTTTGTGTAGTTCTATGTAAGTAGCTTGGGTTGCTCCATCGGTGCTGTAGAAAACCCGGTTTTCGTTGCGTTCTTTGTTACGCTCTAGATACTCTTTCAGCGTAGTATAGGGAGCGCTGGGTGCTGAAAAATCAGAACTGGGTGAGGGAGGAGTGACATCTTGCCAAGCATCACCGTCTGAAGACTGTACTTCAACCACTGGAGTTTCAACAGCAGGTTTTTCTGTCAGCTTGGCGGTGCTGCGGAAGACGATAATGTCTTCAATTTGTTTTTTAAATTTCTCGTCGTTGAGAGCGCCGAATTTTACAAAAGTGCCAAGATCCTTCCAGGCGCTAATGTATTGTTCGCGGTTGTCGCGGAAAAGTTCTTTGAGGCGATCGCCTACTTTTTTGGCAATGTAATCACCGATTCTTCGCACGGTGCGATCGCCTTGCAAGGCACTACGCGATACATTCAGGGGAATATCGGTGCTATCAATCACACCCCGCACTGGAGTCAGAAATTGGGGGATAATTTCTTCGCAGTTGTCGCTAACAAAAACTTGATTGCAAAATAGCTTGATCTGCCCTTTGGTAACATCTACATCCGGCCTCATTTTGGGAAAATACAAAATGCCGTTGATGATAAAAGGATAGTCAGTATTTAGATGTACCCATAACAAAGGCTCTTCCTGAAAAGGATACAAATAGCGGTAAAACTCCAAATAATCTTCTTGACTCAGATTACTTGGAGACTCTCGCCACGGTGCTTTTTGCTTATTTAATACTTCGCCGTCTAATTTAATGGGTACTGGCAAAAAGTCGCAGTAGGTCTTGACAAGATTCTTAATTCGTGCTGGTTCTAGAAACTCTTCTTCTTCTCCTTGCAAGCTGAGAGTAATAGTAGTGCCGCGAGTTGTCCGGGACGAATCTTCTAGGGTGAAAGCTGGAGAACCATCGCAAGTCCAGTGAACCGCCTCTGCTCCTTCTTGGTAGGAGAGGGTATCAATCTCTACCTTTTGCGCCACCATAAAAGAAGAGTAGAAACCAAGACCGAAGTGGCCAATTATGGGTTGATCTGATTTGCCTTCATACTTATGAATAAATTCTTCAGCACTGGAAAAGGCAACCTGATTGATATATTTCTTAACTTCTTCTGCGGTCATCCCGATACCATTATCGGAGATAGACAGGGTTTTCTTATCTTTGTCAATGGCAAGTTCAATTTCCGGTTCGCCTATGTCTCCAGCGTAATCTCCGGCGCGGGATACCATTTTCAGCTTTTGGATGGCATCTACAGCGTTGGATACCAGTTCCCGCAAGAAGATTTGGTGATCTGAGTAGAGCGACTTCTTAATGATCGGGAAAATATTCTCAGTATGAATACTGATAGTGCCTTGTTCTAGCATGATTGGTAATCTTTGATGTTAGTATCTGAAATGATGATAGTTAGCTAATACAGCCTAGCCCTCTGTTTTCTAGGATAAACCCGGAGAACACAGGAGAGGATGATACCAATTAGGATTTTAAAAGCATAACTTAGGCGATCGCTCCTTTTTTGAGCATTGTTTGCCCCCATAGTGTGATTCGGATTTCCCTACTTCCGACTTTAAAGGCAGGGCTAGTAGCTTGATTGAAACTGCTGTTTAAATATTACCGCCATTTTTTTCCAACACTAAAAAATAGTGGTACGGATTGGTGGGATCGATAAATTCTTGCTTGACAGTTAACCCAACTTTGGCAACAGAGTTTAAAATCCGCTTTTTGGGATATCCTTTCAAACCCATTTCCCAGTAGTGTTCGTTACATACTGGCTTTGTAGTCCAAAATTTTGGCACATTAATTAATAAATGCCTTGGCCTTTCTGAGAAGGAGGTTTTTATCTGAAGTGCAAAGTATTCGGTGCAACAGGGAATCGAAATCACCAAAAATTTCTTTGTCGCTTCTGCAAGTTTTTTCAGGGCTTGTTCTGACTGTTCGTAAGGGAAGTGTTCCAGCACCTGAAACAGGACGATCGCCTCAAATTTATCTTTTGGTAAAGAGAAATCTGTTGTCAGATCCAAAATCATTTCTGGCTTAAGGTTGGGGTCAACATCAGCAGTAGTGACGTTGTATCCATTGTTCTTTAGAATATCTGTCAACAGAGAATTAAAAATCCCAATTTCCAAAACGTTTTTTACCTGATTACCCAGCGAAAAAATTAGACGCAACTGGTGATGGTAACTGATGAGGCGATTTTTTGATAAATATTCTGAATTTCTAATATCTAAGGAGGTGATGAGTTGCATGAACAATGCCTACCTAACCTGATGAACTGACAAATGTGGTGGGTATACAACTACAGGATTCCCGGAAAAACTTTGAAAATAACAGTTTCTCATCCTAATTCGTAAGAAGCAAATTGATGCAACACACAGTAGGGGTGTAAGAGGCAGGGGAGCAGGGGGGCAG
>NZ_WBKM01000317.1 GCF_015714725.1 Nostoc sp. WHI | reverse complement strand
CTCTCCTTACTAAGGAGAGGGGGGATAAAGCACAGCTTTATCGGGGTGAGGTTAAGCCGTAACTCACTAGACGAGGAAACGCTATAGCAGTCTGATTTTATTAATAAAGCCTTCTTTGGCACCTAAAACCAAACCACAACAGTGAAGCAAATCAGAAAAATTTGGATAAATTTAGACTTATTTTCATTACAGTCACGCCTCACAATTGGTATTGGTGCATTTTCGGCTTTGGCATTAGGTAGCCTCGCTACATGGACTAGTTGGAAAATGCAGCAAATTTTAGTTGATAGTCATAAATATAATATAGAAGAAATTGCCAAGCGCTTGCCGCGAGATGTGCAACTTTATAGTGAAATGATGCAACCTGAAACTGGATTGCAAAAGGCTATCAATAACTTAGCAGATACCAATACATTATTATGGTTAAAAAGTCCTGATAATAAAATTTTAATTAAGTCTGCCAGTTTTGATTTATTATCTGATACTATGGCAGCTGAGTTAATGTCCCTGACTAAGATGCCGATTAAACCACAAGTTTACAAAGTAAACCAAAGCTACTTTGTTTTATGGGGTAGTTCTGTGCAAGTGCAGGGTAAGTTGCTTGGTGAGTTATTTTTAGTAAAGGATATTACCCGTGAACAGAGAATGTTTATGGTAATGGTGCAGAGTTTAAATATTACTAGTGTTTTGGCAATTATTGTTTTAACAGCTGCGATCGCATTTTTTATTAAGCGTTCTCTACAACCTCTGCGCCAGCTAAATCAAATGACTTCTGTGATTTCTGCTAAAGATTTAGGACAAGCGCAGCTATATCTTGATAATGCACCGAGCGAAGTTAAAGAATTAGCTCAAACCTTAACCATGCTATTATCGCGCCTCTCACAATCTTGGGAGCAAGAGCGAGAGTTTGTGAGTAATGTTTCTCACGAATTACGCACACCATTAACGATTGTACATGGATACTTGCAAAGTGTTTTACGAAGGCAGAATAACTTAACCCAAACCCAACAAGAAGCTTTAGAAACTGCTGCGTCGGAAGCTGAACGTACCATCCGCCTGCTACAAGATTTACTTGATTTAGCACGAGCAGATAGTGGTTACTTATATTTTCAGATGAAATCTTATGTGCTGAATGACTTGATTGAAGAAGTTGTAATGATGGCAGAAAAGTATAGCGATCGCATAATTACAATCGAGTCAGAAATTTACCCAATTGAGGTAAAAGTAGACTACAGTCGCCTCAAACAAGTATTATTAAATTTGATTGATAATGCTATTAAGTATTCTGAATCTAATACACCGATAGTTTTCAAGTTAAACCAGCTTCAAGACAAAGCAATTATTCAAGTTTGTGACAAAGGTTATGGCATTCCTTTGCAACACCAAGCACGCATATTTGAGAGATTTTACCGAGTAGATGAATCTCGCTCTCATGCTACTGGAGGTTGTGGTTTGGGTTTATCGATTGTCAAGACACTTGTAGAGGGTATGGGAGGTAGTGTAAGTGTGCAATCAAAGTTAGGGGAAGGAAGTATGTTTACAATCAGTTTACCTACACTGTGAAAATTGAAAAACAATTTATAGCTTTTCCTAATCACATGATTTACATCGTAACCCCCTCCTCGCTTGCCTACGGTGTACACACAAGTCGAAAAAAGCTCGATTTCCTATTGTTCTCTCGTTCCCATACTCTGCATGGGAATGGCTGATTAGGGGCTGCTGCCTCCAGTTAGACATTGAGCCAGAGACTCAATGAATGCATTCCCAGGCGGAGCCGGGGAACGAGGAAAGCCTTATCAAGTTAGGTTTTTAGGAGTTGTGTGTACACCGTAGCGCTTGCGGGGTGGGGTTCAATACAGTTCGGTTAACGTGTGTGTTTATTCCTCGAAGATCCCTCAACACCCCTTAAAAAGGCTTGCTCATATCTCTTTTACCCCCTTTTTAAGGGGGTCGCCACAGGCGGGGGGATCTTATCCGAACGGTATTAAGTGGGATTCTTGTACCTTACTCAACCGAGAACCGCTATAGTATTGCACTATAGGAGCGTCTCAGTTTTGCAGTTGCTCAATCAGATTTGCACCCATGATTTTTTATCCCCTAGTCACTTGCTATTTTACCTGTTTTAGGAAATGAAACAGCCCTGCTTTCCATTAGGGGGTAAGACTGACCTATACTTAAGCTATACCCAAGTTAGACATTAATCCATAACGCAGTAAAAACGCACTGATGAAGGACGGCTGGGCGATTACAAACGATCGCTACGTAATTCTGTGCGTAAATCAATAGTCGAAAAATGGGGTTTAACGCCTGAATCCTCAACTCGATATCAGCTCTGATGGCTGAAATGAGGTAAATTCGTTAAGACTACCTGAACAAGGATACCTCTAACATGTTTGTCAAATTAACTGTTAATTTTTTAGTTGTTGGGGTTTATAACTAAAGACTACTAACAACTTTATTTAAGATGCTAAGTTTGTTAAAAACAATTCGAGATGCGATCGCTAATTGGTGGTCAGAGTTCACACTCCAGACCAAATTATTGGCTGTGGCCACAATGGTAGTTTCCTTGGTGATGAGTGGTCTGACCTTCTGGGCTGTGAATACAATTCAGCAGGATGCGCGTCTGAATGACACCCGCTTCGGTCGTGACTTGGGGCTGCTGCTTGCTGCCAATATTGCCCCCCTAGTTGCTGACAATGATCTTACTGAGGTTGCCCAATTTTCTCAACGCTTCTACAGCAGCACCTCTAGTGTGCGTTATATGCTCTACGCCAATGAAACCGGAGAAATCTTTTTTGGCATTCCTTTTTGGGAAGCGGAGGTAGAAAACTCCCTCACCATTAAACGGCGGATACAACTGCCAGAAGATTACCCTGGTGATGGGGAAAAGCCGATGGTGCGACAACATACAACCCCAGATGGAATAGTCACCGATGTGTTTATTCCCCTAATCGTCAATAAAAAATACTTAGGTGTATTAGCGATCGGTATTAACCCCAATCAAACTGCTGTCATCTCCACCAATTTTACCCGCGATGTCACCATTGCCGTTTTTATCACAATTTGGGTAATGGTAATTTTGGCAGGAGTGATTAACGCCTTGACCATCACTAAGCCGATTAAAGAACTGCTAGTGGGGGTGAAACAAATTGCTACCGGGAATTTCAAGCAGCGTATCGATTTACCTTTGGGGGGCGAACTGGGGGAGTTAATTTTAAGCTTTAATGAGATGGGAGAGCGATTAGAGCGTTATGAAGAGCAAAATATTGAGGAACTGACCGCAGAAAAAGCCAAGCTAGAAACCCTAGTTTCCACGATCGCCGATGGTGCTGTGTTGATTGACAACAATATGCAGGTGATTTTAGTCAACCCCACAGCAGAGCGAATTTTTGGTTGGGAAGCTGCTGATGTAGTAGGTCAAAATGTGCTATACCACTTGCCCCCAGCAGTACAAATGGAAATCACCCGTCCCTTGAATGAAATGGCAGCAGGCGAATGCGAAAGTGCCGAATTCAGGATTTTTATTAATCAACCCACCCCCCGGACAATCCGCATTCTCTTAACTACAGTACTCAACCTGCAAAGAGAAAGCATCAAAGGCATTGCAATTACTATTCAAGATATTACCCGTGAGGTTGAGCTAAACGATGCAAAAAGCCAATTTATCAGCAACGTTTCTCACGAACTGCGAACGCCTTTATTCAACATCAAAACCTATATTGAAACCCTCCACGACTACGGCGAAGAGTTAGGTTTAAAAGAACGGCAAGAATTTCTGCAAACTGTGAATCATGAAACCGATCGCTTAACCCGCCTAGTTAACGATGTTTTAGATTTGTCAAAACTTGAATCTGGTCGCAACTATAGCTTTGATGGAGTAGATTTAGCCCAAGCGATCGAGCAAACATTGCGTACTTATCAACTCAATGCTAAAGATAAAGGTGTTGAACTTATTCAAGAAGTTGCTCCTAATCTACCTTTGGTAATGGGTAATTATGATCTGTTAGTACAAGTGTTTGGCAATCTGATTGGTAATGCCCTTAAATTCACAACAGCTGGTGGTAAAGTGGCAATCCGCGCCTACCAACTAGATTTCAAACCCAGTCACACTCAATCTGTTCCAGTACGAATTGAAATTTCCGATACTGGAATTGGCATCGCCACAGAAGATCAACACTCAATTTTTGAACGCTTCTTTCGCGTAGAAAACCGAGTTCACACCCTAGAAGGCACGGGTTTAGGTTTATCGATTGTCAGAAATATCATCGACAGACATCATAGTAAAGTCCATCTAGTGAGTGAAGTCGGCATTGGCACCACTTTTTGGTTCGATTTAGCCACCTTTGAAGAAAAAGCACCACCAATACAAGTTGAACCTATTGCTGAAGCATCCAAAATCACCACAGCCTGAAGTTTAGGGATTGGGTATTGTTTGTTATTTTTGACCATTCCCTATTCCCCAAAAAATACAAATCAAGACCTTAATATAACGAATAACAAACAAACCAATAATAAACCTAATATCAACAGCAAAGCCTGATTGCGTTTTACCCAAATTTTCACAGTTACCGCAAAACTGTTAGTGTGACGCTGCTGTTCCATCTGTAACTTTGTCTCTTCAATATTTTGGTAGAGGGTACAGTTTTTGGCGTAGGGACGCTGGGGAAAATTGCAGGTATCATCAGCGTGATATGTGCAGGTATCGCACAGATACCCGTCCCCAGTGGCGCGGTGCAATGGAATACCGGGATGACCGTAAGCTTTGAGTGTTGTCCGGCAATAGGGACAATTAATAGCTTGACTATCAACGAGTTGATGGCAGAGGGGACAAGATACAGTAGTCAAAACCTTTAGCGCAAATAGGTTAAGTAAACACTTTGATTCTAGCCATTTAGGAGGGCAATAGGGAAATACCGACCTAGCCTGTTAATTTTGAATGTGGCTAGTTCTAAGAAATAGTTAGATTACAGTAAAAACACTACTTTTTTCATCAGTTTTTAGAGTTTCACAAGTAATTTCTATTACATAGAACTATTCAACCTATGCCATAATCGAACACATATCAGGTTTTGTCCCTGATTTTAATTATGTAGAGGTAGAAAAATATTGTCTTTTAATCCTGAGCTGTGCCGTAATGAAAGCGAAGTTGAAAGCAAACTCATAGTGCAATATTTGCTACCACAGCTAGGTTATACTCCTGACACCTGGCATCAAGAAGTTGCCGTTGGTAGCATCCGCTTAGATTTCTTAGCATTTGCCGCACAAGTGCTTCCCTTTGTCTTAGATGCCAACTCACCGTTGAGTGTCGTCATGGAGGCAAAGCATCCTAAACAAAACTTAAATAATCATGTCCCCCGACTCAGGCATTATTTAACCAGTTTAAATGTCAGGTATGGATTGCTGACTAATGGTAAAGAAATTAGAATTTATCAAAAATTCCCGACTGATATTCAGTTAATATTTCAGTGTTCTGGAAAGGAAGTTGAGATAAAAATAGATAAAATTAAAGGTTTAATTGGTAGAGATAGTCTGCAAGAAGGACAGTTGGTAGATAAACCAGAAGTTCAAATAACTGAAAATAATTTAATTTTGGAAACTAAGAGGCAACATTCAATGAAAATAATTGCGGTTTACCATAATAAAGGCGGCGTAGGTAAGACAACCACTGTAGTTAATTTAGCCGCTGCTATTAGGAAAAAGGGTAAAAAAGTTTTAGTGATTGACCTTGATAGCCAAGCAAATACGACATTTGCAACAGGGCTAGTCAAATTTGATGATGAAGAGTTTGATGATATCAAAGATTCTAATATTCGTCATATTTTGCAATCGGAAGATTTTTACTCTATCGAGGAAGTCGCCAGAAAATCTCAATTCACAAATCCAGAAATTAGTGTTGTTCCTTCTCATATTAGTTTAATGAATTATGAAAATGATTTAATTCAGCAAGAAAGTAGTAAAATGATGCTTGCTCAAAAACTCAGCGCAGTAGCAGAACAATATGATGTAGTATTGATTGATACTCCACCTTCATTGAATCTGTACGCTAGGATTGCTCTAATTACTGCTGACTACCTTATTATTCCTTCGGATCTAAAACCATTTGCTAATCAAGGACTAATAAATGTTAGGGAATTTATAAAAAAAATAAATGGATTTAGAAAACAAATAGGAAAGCCTCAACTTGAAATTTTAGGTGTACTTGCTTGTAAAATATCTACCAACAATCAATTTGTCAAATATTCTTTACCTAAAAGACTAGAGGCCATTCCAAAGCGATATGATTTCGAGGTTATGAATACGGTGATTTATGACAGAGATGACCTAGCAAAATGTGCTGAGAAGTTTCTAATTATAGGAAATATAGAGGTTGCTGATCCCATTTCTGTGCTTGATTTTAAGCCAGATTCAACTGCCGCACAAGAATTTGAATTATTAGCAATAGAAGTATTACAAAAGATAGGGTTGACTTAATGAAATTATCTACATCGCTTGTTGCTATCAAGAAAATCACTTCTGCTGTACCTCGATCAAGTTTTATGGATGATCCACTAGAACAAGCAGCGAATCTTATTCTAGAAGCGGCGGGAGTTATTAACCCTATAGTTATTCGTCGTTCAAGTATCGATTCCTTTGAGGTAGTTGATGGACACTTTGAATATCACGCTGCTGCTAGGGCTAGAGAGATAGAACCTCATAAGGGCGAAATGATTGGAGTATTTATTATTGAGCCTGAAAATGAGGATACTTTAACAAAGCAAGTTCAATTATTTAGACAGCAGAAAGCTGATTCTTCAGATAAAACATCTTTCAAATCAAAAGATATAGAACAATTTTTAATAAATTTGGAATCACGTTTTGAAAAAATAACTAAGCAACTATTTGAGCAAGCAAGTACTAATGCAAAGTTAGAAAATGAAGTCAAAGATATTAAAAGGCAAATGGCTGATAAAACTGAACTGATAGAAGTTTTTAAAACCTTTAGTCAAGTTGACATTGCCTCTAAATTACGTAATGCTGGTTTTAATCAAAAAAAAGCTTCTCAGATAGCAGAAATAGTAGAAATTGAACGTAATAAGGAGCAATTTAAATCATTAAATGATGTAGTAGAAAGGGTTAAAATCCCGCATGGTAAAAAGATGTTTAAAGCCATAAGTAGTGAAAAAATGCTTGAAATAGTTGATCAGTAGTCAGAGAAGTAATTGACTAAGTAATTAGTAAAGTACGTTAACGCAGTGTAAAAACCTTTTATACTTTTCTCTACGCCTTTGCGTGAAACATTTCCACATTAACCTCGCGCCTGTCGCAGTGCATTAAACGCCTTACCTCGCAACCCAACTGGTAACAGCGATAACCCTAAACCAGTCCAAGCTTTAGCAGTCGAAAAAGACTTTCCCGCCAAAACTAGCTCCCTACCTTTTTGCGTTTCACCCTTTTCAATTAAACGCAAACCTAATAATAATTGCGTTTCAGTTAAACGTTTCTGCCTAATTGTCTCTATTTTTTCAGACTCAAACTTATAACTTTCTAAATACTGGATTTTATCAAATAAATAAGGAATAGCTCGATTAATACCTTGCTGCTCTGCATGGAAGCGATATTCCATCAATAATTCTGGTAAGTAATAGCCCTTTTTTCCAGCCAAAGCCAGCCGCACAAATAAATCATTATCCTCACAATTTTGCATATTTGGCTGCATATATCCTAATTCTTGCAATGTTTTACGGCGAAATAATGTTGCCCCCACTTGAAAGCTTTGCTGAATAAATACAACTTCCAACAAATTATTTACGACACCTGCTGGTAAATTCTTCCTACCCCAGCGATGAGTATTTTCTTGAGTTTTTGCCTCATCCCGCACATTATCAATATCAATTATCCAATGGTCTGTACCAACAAAATCTATGCTAGAGTCTTGAGCAAGAATAGCTGCGGTACTTGCGAGAAAATGGGGTGTTAGCCGATCATCATCATCAAATTTAATAAAATATTCACCACTGGCAGCATCAAAGCCCGATCGCATATTATTACTTTTACCAATATTTTGCAGATGACGGATATATTTAATCCGGTTATCTGTGTACTTTGATATTAGCTCAGGTGTGCGATCGCTAGAACCGTCATCACAAACAATTAGCTCAAAGTCTTGCTCAGACTGATTCAGCACACTGTCAATGGCATAAGGCAACAGATTAACACGATTAAAAGTAGGAATGCAAACGGTAATTTTGGGCATACTATACACTAATAATTAGGGAATACTGAGAAAATTAATTTATACTCAGTCAATCACTAACTAAGTAATACTATCGTTGCTTTATAAGCTATTATTCCCAAATAATTAATCATATACACACCTTTAATAATTTGTGAAAAATTTTAAGTAGTGTAGGTAACACCAAATTCTACCCTACAGGAACGCCAAGGGCGCTGGCTCCCCTACATGTATTTCAAAAATCAAATAGGAATCCTATATTAATAGTAAGGTGAAAAATTTCCACCATACTATTAAAGTTAGGATAAAAGTCTTTGAAGTTTTTTCCCAGACTTTTGAAGTAAACGATTCATTTGTGACATTACACCAGGGGATTTTAACTGTTTGGGTTTTCGTTCTGGCTCTTTGAGAAATCGATAATATAAAAACTCATCTCTGTAATCAATATTGACATCTTCTCCTTGACATAAACGAGCGAAATCACGAGAAGAATAGCTCATATAGTGAATACGATGAATGGGTTTTAAACCATCTTGATTGTAAAGAACATTATTAATATTAACGAAGGGGTCTGCATTGGCACAGTTGCCTGTTCTATCTTCAACATTGGGGCTGAGTGTAAAGTTAAATATCTTAGGATCACCGTATAGAGTGATATAACCGAATAAGCCAGAACTAGACCACCAAGAACTTTCACGAAGCCATTCAAATTGGCGTTTTTCAATCCATTGCTCTTTTAAGATATCTAAATCTTTGCCACCGAAAAGTAAACGCTTAGAACCAAAAAAGCTATCACAATGGATTTTCGGACGCAAATCAGCTTCCGTTACCTGCATTGCACTCTCAATTATATCAAGATTTATTTGTGTTTTTTCTCTAGGTTTAGCATGTTCCCAATCGTTAAATACTAGATCATAAGTATCCAACTTTTCAAATATGTCATCAATTGGTTTCATGGCTAAACTATCGGCATCATAAAACACAAATCTGTCAAACTCGCCATTAAAAGCAGCGAATTTTCTATGGACAAAGCCTTTGTACCACCCTGGACGAGTTAACTTAGATTCATTTGCCCTTGGATGAGCATCCCAAAGTTGATTTACAAAATTATCCCAGCGATGAATTGCTTCCCAATCTTCAAAAAGTTTGACATTTTTTCTAGACTTTAGTTCTTGCTTAACCAGGTCTAATTGCTGATTATAAGGAATCACATAAACAGGAATATCTTCTCCAACATTTACTTCAATGCTGTTTAACAAAGCTACTAATTGATCATATACAGCATCATTAGCAAGCGTATAAATACCAAATGATTTCATCTAGCTAAATCCTACTTAACTGAAAGACAATTTGGTGATACTTACATAGTACTTACGCATAAGAGATCCCCCAACCCCCTTAAAAAGGGGGCTTTTAAGATTCCCCCTTTTTTAAGGGGGGCTAGGGGGGATCAAGCTTTGAAGTTTTCAGTGCATAAGTCCTGTTACATACTGCCCTACAATTCACTGTAAAAATAACAGCTTGTGTGGAACTATACAGCAAATTTAGCATTGCAATCACTCAATGGGCAACTAATAACGCTCGATAGAGAAGCGGTAGCGAGTAATCGAGCGTCCGTAGGAGCATCTGACTCCCTCATGTAATTCACATAACACAAGCGTTTCGTTGATTTAGAATGGGTGGTTACTTAAGCAATGCTCTCCTAACTTTTTGTTTGCTTTGATTCATGAGAATTTTACAAATAATATATTAAGGGATACTTATGATGACATACAGCCTGGAATGAGGTCATGGTGTATGTGTCACATTTAATTCATTACTTGTATGAACATCTTAGTACTATCTTCCACCTTTCCCTACCCGCCAACGCGCGGGGGAACCCAAGTAAGGACATTTAATTTACTTAAGTACTTAAGTCAACGCCATCCTGTTACCCTCGTGACTCAACGCGATGGCGATGTTACAGACGCAGAAGTATCAGAATTACGCGATTGTGTGGATCATCTAGCAGTTTTTGAACGCCCATCAGATTCTGGAACCAGTGCCGGAATATTGAAGAAAATAGAGCGCTTTGGTATATTTTTGCAGCAGGGTACACCGCCAAGCGTACTTAACCGCTACTCAGTTGAGATGCAAACGTGGGTCAATAACTGGGTGGAAGCGGGGAAATGTGATGTGATTACCTGCGAACATAGCGTCAATGAAATTTATGTCCAATCGCATTTTCAAAAACAGTTAAAAACTATAGTTAATGTTCATAGTTCTGTTTACGCTACCTGTCTTAACCAACTAGCAACGGGCATTTCTGAAAATTCTATTAGAGACAAAATTAATCTGCCACTTTTGCGTCGTTATGAGCAAAGCTACTGTGCTAAATTTTCGGCAATTGTAGTGACAACAGAAGAAGATAAAATCCAACTACAAAAATTTAATCCCAAGAGTGAAATTACAGTTATTTCCAATGGTGTGGATTTAGTTTCTTTCCCCAACCGTACCGCCGATCCAGGAGGACATCGCTTAATTTTTATTGGTGCAATGGATAATTTAGCAAACATTGATGCTGTCTGCTTTTTCAGCAACGAAGTCTTACCAAAAATCCAAAAATTTTATCCTGATACAACTTTCGATATTGTCGGTTCTCGTCCGTCATCAGAAGTTTTAGCACTTGATAAAAAACCAGGAATTAATGTAACTGGGCGTGTACCTTCGATGGTAGAATATTTACATAAAGCAACCATCTGTGTCGTACCCATGCGAACGGGGTTTGGCATTAAAAACAAAACTTTAGAAGCGATGGCAGCTGGTATACCCGTAGTGGCAAGCGATCGCGGTTTAGAAGGATTAGCCGTAGATGGTTCTAGTCATTCACTAAGGGCATTACGAGCGAATAAACCGACGGAGTACGTCACAGCTATTAGTCAACTATTTGATAATCCACATCTGCGTTCAGAATTGTCTTACAATGGCAGACAACTAGTAGAAACCGCATTTACTTGGGATATTGCTGGTAAAAGCTATGAAGAAGTTTGTCTTCGTAATTCGTAATTAAGACACACAGAAAAATGTTTTATCTAATAAACATCTCACCTTATGCTTCTAGATAAATTCTAGTTTTTCTTTCTTGTCGCTGTGGTAAAAGTGTGTAGAGACGTTGCATTACAACGTCTCTTATTAGGTTATCGGTCAGAAAAATTATCTTATCTAAACTGTATTGGGTTTTAGTTAGTTTGTGAAAATGCACCTCAATTATTTTCAAACCTAGCCGAAGACCTTAACACAAGTAAATTTTTATGCTTACGTTTATTCTTATTCTTCAGGATAGCTAAATAATTATCAACGTAGCGAAAAGCAGCTGCACAGTCGTAATCAGCAATGGCTATAGCTTGCAAGAAAACCTTTGGGGGAATTTCAAACCCTAAGAATTTTTCGCTTAAAATTAATAAATCTTGATCTGTGGCAGGAAAAGTAGTTTCTTCTGCCTCTTCTGAATCATGAAATATATCTTCAATTAATGTTTTGTACATTTTGTACCTCCCCAAAAGCATAAGATGCAAAGCCTGTGATAAAGTTTAGCTGTTGATCACGAGTTTGTAAGTTAACCGGGAGTTCAGTACCAGTACATCCTATCTCCCGCAAAATTTCTAAACAATAAGTACTGAGTTTAGTGTATGGAGATTGCTCCAACTGTTGAGCTACTTCTAGAGCCATCTCCAGATTGACTTCGATAACCGTCGTTACAGGGTTGGTCATGAATACGCCCTAATAAACTGGATGCTCTCAGTTTTGATCAGAAGTACAAATTAGGTAACGGTGTTTTTGCGGAATTTATGAAGAGGGAAAATTAGAATATCAGCGCATTTGCGGTAGAGTAGCCCAAGTTATGCAAATAAGGCTGAAAAATCTGCAATTTCAGTCCGGGTGCGTAGGCGCATCCCGTCGTAGACATCGCTCGTCTAGAATAAGTATAAATATTTAAATAACCTGAGTTTCAGGAGTTTAAAAAATGGCAGGAGATAGAGCAGGCAAGTCTTTTGGATAAATATGAAGTGATGGTTTTTGTGGCAAATAGGTAAGTAGATAAACAAAAATATTTTATAGTTATTGTAAACAGTGCGATCGCAGTTTCCTTATATTCTAAATCAGAGCGATCGCCAAAATCAAAAGCCGAACTTAGTACCAAATGCAACACTTACTAGCATTAAACCTTGAGATTGTCAAATTCCAAAGTACTAGATGACCATAGAAGTCGGGGCTATATAAACAAAGCCTGCCTATACAGGCTAAAAACCTTGAATTTCTGTAGTCCGCGTAGGCGGACTAAGCTCGTGTAGCCGCAGGCTTTAGCCTGTCGGCTATCGGTGTTACAATTTTCAATTCACTTACGTGTAGCTTCTAGCAGACTGGAAAAATAAAAACGAGTCCTAGTCATAGACTGTCGTTGCAATGAAAAGCCATTACTTTCTAGAATTTTCATCACATCAGCTTCACGATGCAAATATGCACGAGTAGCTTTACTTGGCCCCGGAAAGAAACTGCCAATTTTCTTAAGTATACTCAGGGCGCACGTCTTCGGTGCAAAACTGAGAATTATCCGCGACTGTGCTAGAGAACAGAGGTGAGATATCATCTCATCGGCTTTTTCTTGAGGGTAGTGAATGAGAACATCCAAGCAAATAACGGTATGGTAACTACCACTCAACGATTCCAAATCCTGCACAGCAAAAGTGGGATTTTCAACATTTCCCAAGGTTTGCTTCGCTCTATCCTTGCCTTCTTCCACCATTTTCTCAGAAATATCACTGGCATAAACCTTAGCACCATCTACCGCCAGAGGGATGCTGAGACTACCCACACCACACCCAGCATCGCAGATTAATAATTGTGGTAAATTATTATCGGCTTTTAGCCAGCCGAGAACTGTATCCACGGTCTGCTGGTGTCCATTACGGATGTCTAGTTGGATTTTGTTGACTTCGCCATCGCCGTAGATTCGCCTCCAACGGTCAAAACCTGTGGAATTGAAATACTCGCGAACAATCGTTTTATCGTCGGCTGCGTTCATAAACTTTGATTTTTAGGGGTTCCTAATGCTTAAAAGTATCATTGATGGGACTACAGGAACGCTCTTCGAGATTTTTCCAGATGATAGTTCACGCATAGGCAAGGATACTGAATGTATACAGAGGAGTCAGAGTACCGAATTCCAGCCCAGACGTGCAGAACGAAAGCTGTACTGACTTTAACGATATATAGTTAGATTGATTCGTGCCTACCTACTTAATTGTGTCAGGCTTGTTAGTGTGATGTTGGTGAGAGCATCTTAAAATCAAACAGGTTTAAGTAGTCTGGCAGGTGTTAAAACCGAATGGTTGCCAACTTCATAAATTACGCTGCTGTAGGATCATCACTGACTTTAACAATTAGCTTGCCAAAGTTCTCACCTCGCAGCAAACCAATAAAAGCACGAGGCGCGTTCTCTAAACCAACAACTACATCCTCTTTATACTTAAGTTGACCAGACTGCAACCATCCAGAAACATCACGCAAAAAATCATCAAACCGATGTTGGTAATCAATAACTAGAAAACCTTTGATCAAGGCGCGCTTGATTAGCAGTGGCATTAGGTTAGGTCCTGAAGCTGTGGATGTAGCGTTATACTGCGAAATCAAGCCTACTAGTGAAATTCTTGCCCCAATGTTAATCTGCTGCAACACAGTTTCTAAAATCGCACCTGCGGTATTATCATAGTAAATATCAATGCCATTAGGAGCAGCTTCTTTGAGCGCTAAATCAAGTTCTTGGGTTTTGCGGTTAATACCAGCATCAAAGCCTAATTCCTGAACTATATAGTCTCGCTTATCGTCACTCCCAACAATTCCCACTACTCGCGTACCTTTAATTTTGGCAATTTGACCTGCTACTGCACCAACAGCGCCAGAAGCTGCTGAAATCACAACAGTTTCACCTTCTTTAGGTTGACCAATATCAAGCAGAGCAGCATAAGCAGTCAAACCAGGCATACCCAAAACACCTAAACTATAAGATAAAGATGCCTGAGTGGGATCAAGTTTACGCAGCGTCTCAGCCTTAGATACAGCATAAGTTTGCCAACCATTATTATTCAAAACAAAATCCTCTACTTGAAATTGAGGATGATTTGATTTAATTACTTGGCTAACTGTACCACCTACAATAACTGAATTCAACTCTATTGATGCAGCATAAGACTGTTCTGCACTCATGCGACCACGCATGTAAGGATCGAGAGACAGGTAAATAGTGCGGCTAAGAATTTCACCTTCACTCGGTTCAGGAATTGGTGTTTCTACTAAGGCAAAATCACTCTCTTTTGGTTCGCCGACTGGGCGACTTTTAAGTAGGATTTGTTTGTTAATTAAATCAGACATAGGTTATTTTCCTCTAAATAAATCTAATCTTTGGTATGGGCATACATCTGTGCGCCTCTTCAGAAACTATTTATACCTTAGACTTGGCATCTACGACAAAATTCTATATTTCTATTCAATATTAGCTTCAATGGTCATCACCTGAAAGTTCAAGGCGCTAAACTCGAATTTCCTCCCGTACAGAAGCCTGATCCCACTTGATATTTTGGTGGTTCTTCGGATGCTGCTTTCTAAGTTACTGCCAAACACATTGATGTGTGTTGATTTAGGAACGAGTCACACCTGCGCTTACTCTGAGTTCGTTTCTAACCACTGAATTATCTCATCAGGCAATTCCTGCTTACTTCTACTACTTGCATCAATACAAACATGCCTAGTAATTGCCTTCGCAACTACTACATTAGCAATTGTGATTTCGTAAGTAATTTCAAACTTATCAACACCTAATTTTTGAGGCATTAAGCTAATCATCAATTTGTCCCCCCCAAACATAGGGCGTAAAAAATCGACATTAGCATGAACAATGGGGAAAGCCATAGATGGATTAGTAAAAAAAGTTTTGAGATTAATACTTGATGCTTCTAGAGATTCTTCATAAGCTTCATGACAAATAGCCAAAACGTTAGCAAAATAGACTACTCCAGCAGCATCAGTATCTTGAAAGCGAACCGTGCGGTTATAACTAAAAGACATTTTTTATAATTTAAAAGTAAAATAAAAAACAGTAGTAATAGACCTGCTCTACAAACTAATTTAAATTAACGGCAATGGTGGAACATCGAAATCATTAAATAAGCAAATATCGTAAGACGAAGCGGCTATTGCCCTCACCAGCTTACCGTCAAGAGTCAGCAAAGTAGCACCAACCTGCTGTGAAAGTGCAACATAAGAAGCATCATAAGCAGAAATGCCATAATTTAAGCCGATACTAACTGCATCCGCCATCAAGTCAGCCGTGGAGACAACACGCAACGGGAAGCTTTTGAGAGTTGCTAAATCTTTCTGAACCTCAGCAAGGGTGTACATCCTTGCACGGACATACTTCCAGAAGGCGTTAGCACACTCAATGTAAAAGAGGTCTGGGACAAATATTTCTGTCTGTGGATTGGCAAGATGTCCGAAGAGTTGCTTAACTTTGGCAGATAGTGGATCAGCGATAAAATACTTGATGCACACACTGGTATCTACTACGCATCTGAGAGGATTGCTCATCTATTGCGGTCTTCTCGAATTAGTTCAGTACTATCAGGTAATCCAAAGTCTGCTGGATTCAAGCGGCGGCGATCGCGATTACTTTCCTCTAAGAGTTTTGGTACATTCTGTCGCCGTTGTTCTTCCGTTTGCTGTGTTTCAGTTGTCAAAGCTTGTTCTAACAAAGTTATAACTTGGGCGTTAATTGAACGGTGCTGAGACACTGCTAACTCTTGCAGCTTTGCATACAAATCATCGGGTAAATTTCTTACATAAAGGGTAGCCATCGCTTTACCTTCAAGCATAATTTATCACCATGATAGCAGAATGCAAGCTTTCAGATTAAAATAATTCGTAATTAAGTTTTGTGGCGGGGTCTAAATCCCCGTTACAAAACTTGCCGCTTGTTAGTTACTCTTTGATTAAACCCACAGAATTTGTTAAAACAAAAAGTACCTCTGCGCCATTGGTAAAACTGTCGCAGGTTCACAAATCAGCAACTCACCATCAGCCCTTACTTCATAAGTTTCTGGATCTACTTCAATGTGAGGTAGTGCATCATTCAACTTCATATCTTGCTTACGCAATTGGCGTGTCCCGGAAACTGCAACTGCTGCTTTTTGTAAACCTAGCTGGCTAGGAATTTCTCTCTCTAAAGCTGCTTGCGAAACAAAAGTTAATGATGTAGAGTTACGCGCCCCTGCAAAACTACCAAACATCGGTCGCATATACACTGGTTGCGGTGTGGGAATACTGGCGTTAGCATCGCCCATTTGCGACCATGCAATCATTCCGCCTTTAATTACTATCTCTGGTTTCACTCCAAAAAACGCCGATCGCCACAAACATAAATCTGCTAGTTTTCCCTCTTCCACTGAACCCACATATTGAGCAATTCCGTGAGCGATCGCAGGGTTTATAGTGTACTTAGCAACATATCTTTTTGCCCGATTATTATCAGCTTGTCCATCTCCTGTAAGACTTCCCCGTTGCACCTTCATTTTGTGAGATGTCTGCCAAGTGCGAATTATCACTTCGCCTACTCTTCCCATTGCTTGAGAATCGGAAGAAATCATGCTAAATGCACCTAAGTCGTGCAAAATGTCTTCAGCAGCAATGGTTTCTCGGCGGATGCGCGACTCAGCAAAGGCAACATCTTCAGCGATCGCTGGATCGAGGTGATGACATACCATCAACATATCCAGGTGTTCATCTAAAGTATTGACGGTGTAAGGGCGTGTGGGGTTAGTGGAAGATGGCAGAACATTGGCTTGGCTGCAAACTTTGATAATATCTGGTGCGTGTCCGCCACCTGCGCCTTCGGTGTGGTAGGTGTGGATGGTACGGTTCTTAAAAGCAGCGATCGTATCTTCCACAAATCCGGCTTCGTTCAGGGTATCAGTATGAATCGCTACTTGCACATCATATTCATCGGCAACACTGAGGCAAGTATCAATTGCTGCGGGTGTGGTTCCCCAGTCTTCATGAAGTTTTAACCCCATTGCACCGGCGGCTACTTGTTCTACAAGTCCTTGGGGTTGACTGGCGTTACCTTTACCCAAAAATCCTAAGTTGACGGGAAAAGCATCGGCGGCTTGTAGCATTCGGTAAATATTCCACGGTCCAGGGGTGCAGGTAGTGGCATTTGTACCCGTAGCTGGGCCAGTACCACCGCCAATCATAGTAGTAATCCCAGAAGCGATCGCCACTTCAATTTGTTGGGGACAAATAAAATGAATATGGGCATCGATACCGCCAGCAGTGAGAATCATTCCTTCACCAGCTAAGGCTTCAGTTCCGGGGCCAATAATAATATCAACATTATTTTGAATATAAGGATTTCCGGCTTTACCAATTTTGAAAATCTTGCCATCTTTAATGCCGATATCCGCTTTGACAATACCCCACCAATCGAGAATCAAGGCATTAGTAATTACTAAATCAACAGCACCATCGGCGTTAGAAATGGGGGATTGTCCCATCCCGTCTCTGATAACTTTACCGCCGCCAAATTTCACTTCGTCGCCGTAAGTAGTGAAATCTTGTTCAACTTCAATAAATAATTCTGTGTCTGCAAGTCGGATGCGATCGCCTACTGTTGGCCCATAGGTTTCGGCGTAAGCGCGGCGATCCATTCTGTAAGGCATAATGCTACTCCTGATGTTGATTTTAGAGTTTGTGGGATTGTGCGATTCTCTACAAGATGGCAAAGCTGAACACACTTTAGATAATTTGGGTTTATGCTATAAATGAGCGTTCTTGAAGGCTTAGACAAAATGACCCTAGCAGACATAATTCCTATAGCTCGAAAGCTTTCTCCATCAGAAAAGCTCAAGTTAATTCGTATCCTTGCCGAAGATTTAGATACAGTCGAGGATATTTCTCCATTGGAACCCTTCAAAACCTACGATTTACCTACTCCTTATAATAGCTTTGGGGCTGGCGCAGTGATGATGGAAGCACTAAAATTAGAGGATTCCAGTCATTTAACTTTGTTAGGAAGTGGTTAGCTGATTCTTCACTTGTAAAAAATCCTTGCACAACTAAACCAGACCATTCTTCTTGCAAAACTGGCTCAATATTTGGTAAAAATTCAGTTATTGTGTCTTCTGATTTATTTAAATATTCTGATAATCTAGTCAGATAAATTTTAAACTTCAGCCCCAATTCTTGATTACTCTCAATAGGTATTAAATTAAATATCGCTTTTTTACTTTTACCAGTAAAAGTAATACAACTTTTTGTCGTATTTGTCCAAAAAGGATATTTAATTAAGCCTTGGTAAACTAATTTATATATGTGATTAACACCATTAGTTTCTGCTGTTTCTTCTAATTCTTTGTAAGTCAAGTTAGTTTTTCGTGATGATTTACTAGCAATATTTTCTTTAACTTGGTTGGGGTCAACTAAAAATTTTCTTGCTAATAGCTCATGACCATTATTATTGAAGTAATTAAATTTAGCTACATTTATGGGAACTTGATAGGTTTCTGACAAATAATTAATAATTCTTTCAGTACTAGGATCTATTTCTGATGCAACTATTAAAATTTTGTGTTGACTATTTATAATCTCTGGAAATACGTTATCAAATTTTGTTTGAAAAGCTTGTTCTAAAGTTTCTTCCTTACCTAAATAATTGAAATAACTAACAGCAATTCTACTTATTTCATCAGCAGATAGATTTTTCACCCATGAGGCATAATCTAACGCTTGAGCAGTTACCTCTCTAGATGTTTTATCACGTTTTAACTCAACAATGACAACATTTCCAGAACTATCTAAACAGAGCAGGTCGATTATTCCGTTATAATCTGTAACTACTTGACTACCAATTACTAATAAATCTGGTGAAAGAATAGAGATATCTCTTTCTAACCACTTTTCTAGACGAGCCTCTAAATTTAATTTAGTTTTAATGATTTCCGTAAGTTTATCTTCTGCGGATATTTCCCAGATTTTCAGGTCTTCTTGCATATAAATGATTCCTGTTTCATTAGAGTTTTATCAATCGAGATTACCGTTAATTTTACTGTTGAACCCGTAGACTTGGCGAGTACCGACTAAGGGGACTAAAGTTACTTCTTTTTGATCACCTGGTTCAAAGCGAACTGCGGTTCCGGCGGGGATATCGAGGCGCATTCCTCGCGCTTGTTCTCTGTCAAAATTTAAGGCTGTGTTAACTTCATAAAAGTGATAGTGGGAACCGACTTGTATGGGGCGATCGCCTGTATTTGACACTTGCAATTTTATAGTTGGACGACCAACATTTAGTTCAATTTCACCTGCTGGTGTGATAATTTCCCCAGGAATCATAATAAATTCAAAAATTAACGAATTGGATTATGTACTGTCACTAACTTTGTGCCATCAGGAAAAGTAGCTTCAACCTGCACTTCATGCACCATTTCTGATATCCCTTCCATGACATCATCCCGCGTTAATAGAGTTGTACCATAACTCATCAATTCAGCTACAGTTTGCCCATCCCTTGCACCTTCTAAAATGGCAGCAGAAATATAAGCGATCGCTTCAGGATAATTCAGTTTTAAACCCCTTCCTTTACGTCTTTCTGCTAATAAAGCAGCAGTAAAAATTAATAGCTTATCTTTTTCCTGCGGTGTCAACTGCATTCGTATTTCCTCCTCTGTGGTTCGTTCAAAGCTGCCACACTCTTGGTATACAATTACCACGATTCAAAAAAGAAACTCGCAGCAACTGCCAAACATCAATAAACCAGTTTCTCACCTCAGATGTAGAAGAACCACGATATCGACACAATAATCCATGTTGTAATCGGCTAACACCAGCTTCTCCTTCGCCATTCCATAAATTTCGAGCTTTTTCAACAATTTCTGCTGAAACTGCACCACCAACCCAAACTAGACTACCTGCTATTGGTTTTCCAGCCAAGCCGTGAGGACTGTGGAAAATGTCTTCGCTACCCCCTAACCATTGCCGATCAATCCATAAAGGAACATCTTGTTGCCAAATTTCGGTGTGCGATCGCCATTCTCCAAGGTAAAATTTTTCTCCTCTAGCACTGCGACCAAATCGGGTAATTTCCCAGCCTAACCAACTAGCCCCGGTTGTTAATTCTACCCGTAAATCTTGCCGATAAATCGCACCGTTAAATAAAATTGTCTCTTGCGGCAACCATTCTAAACAAGCGCCAGCGTCAACTTGCATCTGAATAGTTTGTCTAGCTTGTAAGCCATTGCTGCGATATATCTTACTAGCAGCAGCTGTAGTGATTAAGGCTTGGGCTTGGGCTTGGAGGTGGATATTAGAGGATAAGCGATCGCCTCCCACAACTCCCCCGGCTGTATGTAAAATTACGCTATGACAAACTTTTTCCCCTTCTGGATAAAATGGGCGTTGTACCTTCAGGGGCGCTTGTTGGTGATTGTAAATCAATTGGGTTTTACCCTGGCGATCGGCATAAACTAAATTAAGTTTGCCATGCCAACCTTCTGCTGTTTGTGAGTTGCAAATCATTTAGAAATTTCAGATTAAAGTTCAGATCCCTTATATTTCAATACGCTTGGGTAAGGCTTGATCCTCCCTAACCCTCCTTTTTAAGTAGGAAATTAAGCCCCCCTTTTTAAGGGGGGTTGGGGGGATCTTCCGGGGACAAATATCACTTAAGCAAGCGTATTGCCTTATATTTATTTAATACATTCTCTGCTGCTTTACCTGCAATTTATCATTATTTTTTCGCCAGGATTACATAATCATCTGATGTATAGCATGACTGATACTTCTGACCAAAATACTGTTGGAGTATTGGATTCATATACAGTTGTTTTGGTAATTTTTCTCGAGCAAATTTACCAAATTCAGCACCGGACAAAGGTATTCTTGAACCTGTTGAGGTTAAATATCTATACCAGACTAACTCTAATCCCAGTTCTACCAGAAATTTATGGACTACATTTTTTTCCTGCTCTTGGTTTTCAACTTGGTGAACATCATAAACTTTGAATAATTTTTTATCTTGCACAATTAGCAAAACATAACCTGAATTTTTTAAGCTAGTGACAAATATTTGCTTGTAAGTATTATTAGCTTCAACCCTCTTAGCTGGATCTGCAAAGAAGCAGTGGGAAATTACGATAAAGTCGAAAAAGTCTTTGGGTAAATTATTCGATTCACTTTTCCAAGTAAAAATATCAGTAGTAACGAAGCGAAAGTAAGCGTTCACTGTGGTTATGCGCGACTCTATATATCGTCGCCAAAACTGAAGTCCACGAAATTGAAAAGAATCTTGTTTTTCCAAAGAGTAATAGGATATGTGCATTTGCGGGATGTCAAAAAAACCGCTACTACTTTGGAGAAATAAAGCTAAACCATAAGCAACTGTTCCTGGGCCTGCTGCAATATCAAGAATATTAACTTTACTTGGTAGTAAAGCATCCTGATAAATGAGAAACCAAGCTAAATATACGCAATATACATTTTCTAAAAAATACTTCATAAAGTAGACATGAGGAGTTAGACTAAAACGGTAGTCTGGATCGTGTCCAATTTTTAAGTTATTAATATCATCAAGAGCGTCTTCTAGCTTAATAAATAACTGTTTGTCAGGAATCTTACTAAATTCTTCTTTGAGATATTCAACTAGCCTTGATTCAAAATCATCAAAAATACGTTCATCAATACCAGTAGATTGCAGTTTATACTCATCGTGCTGGATTAAATTAAAAACTTTATAGATATATTTAACGAATTCCTCATCTGGTGTTAATATTAGATTAGGTTTTTGCTGGGATGCTTCTGTTAGTTGTTTAGTTAAAGTTTCTGTTTGTCGTTTGTATTCTTGGGAATAACGTTCAAGTTGAAGTTTATCCCTAAATAGTTTTTCTAACCATGAGAATGTTGCACCTGATTTTTGAATCTCTTGCAATAGTTGCACTGCACGTCGGATATCTCCGCGTTTTAAAAATAATTTTAACTGCTGACTTCGCCACCAATTTGCGAGAGGATTATTCATAACCAAATCCCTCTTTACCTTCCATAATTTCTACACCTGGAAGTCGAGAAACTAACTTTTCCTTAAATTTCATATAGCTTAATTTCTCATCCTCATACCACCAAGCATATTTTTGCTTAATTTCTTCAGCTTCTTGGCGAGTTGATGCTATAAGAGAACGACTATCGCTAAGATGAAAAGCTTGAATTACAATTCTATCTGCAATGGCTAATTTGTCAATAAAAGCAGCTTCATCAGTTGGTAAAGTAGGAAGTAGAGGGGTAATAGTGATAGAAATTTTGGGAAGAAAACCTTTAAAATAATCAATACTTCGTTTAATTTTAATGATGGCATTTAGTCTGGCTTTAATACTGGGCGATCGCGGTTCAAAATCTTTTCTCACTAACTCACTACCAGTAGGAATGCTCATATTAATTCGCAATCTCTTAAATCGTTGTAAATAATCAATATCTCTAGTAATAATTGGGCTACGAGTTTGAATCACCAAAGTTGGAGTTGGATAACCATCAATTCCCACATCAAGCATTACCTCCAACAATCGACGAGTCAGTTGATGTTTAGACTCAAGTGGTTGATAAGGATCAGTAACGCTACTCATGTATATACTAGGAGGAATCTGGGGATTTTTTTTATACCATTTTTTTAATTCTTTCGCTAAAATCTCAGCAGAATTTTCCTTAAAAATTACCCATTTTCCCCAATCTTGGCGCATTTGAGCATTAGGGCTAAATGCCGCAGCATAGCAATAACTACAACCGTATTGACATCCCCTGTAAGGATTTAGAGTAAAATCATAATCACCAATAAAACCAGTAGCTTTTGTTAAAAGTGATTTAGCATTTTGTGCATAAACATTCACATCTCCAAACTTTTCTCGAACTAAATTGGTAGGAGTGCATTCGCAATAACCTTCATATTTTGGTTGTGCCATGTGAATCCTGATATTTATTGAGAGTGAATTAAGGCATCCTACTTTTTATGATTCCCATTTTTATTTTTAAATTCCTTCACCTAATTCTTCCAAGATAATATCAATTTCATCTGCGGGGTAGCCTGATCGATGTTTTACATAATTCTCTGCTCTGCCAGAAAATCGGTTGAGTGGGTTTAAGGTATATAAGGGGGTTATTTCAGGATTAATTTGGCTCATAGGTTTTTATGTAAAAGTAAAAATGAACCTGTTAGTTGGGCATATTTTGAGGGAAACATAGAACTGTAGCCCATAAAATGTATCAATCTACCAGAAATTATGACAGCTAAAGTGATAAGCATTTGCAACCTCAAGGGTGGAGTTGGCAAAACTACCATCGTTATGGCATTAGCGGAATATTTAGCAGGCGATACCATGTACAAAAAGCGTGTACTTGCTATTGATCTTGATCCTCAAAGTAATTTGACTAGTGCTTTAATGTCAGAAGAGGTTTGGGAAAAAGAATTTGAAAGTAAAAAATTGACATTGCCTTATTTATTTAAAGATCCTGAATATTTTTTAGAAAATGTTAAAAACGAAAATTTTATAGTTAAACACAATGTTTCAAATGTTAGAAACAGAAATTCTTTTGCCCACTTACATCTGATACCTAGTAGCCCAAAACTATTTGAAATCCAGGAAGAATTGCCATCAGGTTATTATTCTTTTAACTTTAAACCCGTTGATATTCTTCGTACAATTCTCAAACCCTTATTGAATAATTATGACTATATTTTAATAGATTGCGCCCCAAATATTAACAGAATAGTTAAAAGTGCATTTCTAGCTAGCCATGCTTGTATAATCCCTTGTGTACCAAACCGAATGTCAATTCATGGATTAGATTTATTACTTCAACACATTGAAAAGTTTAATAGAGATTATGTACATAACTTAAAAACAGTTGGAACATTAATTTCTCGTTACAACCGAACTATAGCGCAAACTGAAAATTTAAACTCTATTAGTGTGAATCCGTTCTATCCACCAGTTTTTGAAACCAAAATTTTAGAAAGAGCAAGAATTGCCGAAGGGTTAGAATTAAATAATTATTTGACTTATAGACAAAAATATGATGATTCTCATGATTCTATGGTGAAATTAACTAAAGAATTTATTCAGAGAGTAGGTAAATAATGGAAGCATCACAAATTGCAGATTTATTAAGAGCGATCGCAGAAGTTATAGAATCTGATTCAAAATTTGCCAAGGCTGTAGAAAAATGTTTAACTAACAGTTTAAATGCTCAAAAAAGTAAAAAACTGTCCGAAGCAACACCAAAGCAATCAGACGCTAGTAAAACTCTCGAAAATGGCGATCTTATCCTAACTAAATGTCGGCAAACTTTACGCGAACAGGGTGAAGAACAACTGAGGTTTTACTTAACTGAGCTAGGAGAACAGGTTAGAGAATTATTGAAACACGGCCAACTTGACCCGAAACGCTCTATGCGCCGCCGGAAGGATTTGAATAGTATTATTGAGCATATTATTCAAAAATTGCAAGCTCAAGATAAAAGCGGAAAACTACTTGCAGCCTCAATCTCTAAAATATGATGTAGCTTTATTAAGTCCTCTATTGCTGCTCTAACCAAGCTACTAAATCAGCAACTTCCGAAAAATCCAACAAAGCCTCTCCCAAGTTTTCTAACTGTTCAACAGATAAATTCCGAACCTGCTCAACTAATGATTCGTCAATATCACCAAAACGCCGTTTAAGTAGACGACTTATCAATTTAAACGCTTCTTTTTGAACGATATCTTGATAAATTACAGACTCTTTCATAATATCCTCCCGCAAAAATTGCCGAACCAAATCCTTTTCAAACCGTAAACCCGCCAGAATTTCTACACAACCCGCAATATTTTGTCGCTCCTCCCTATCTGGAATTGTAGCGACTTGTTCAGCCACTTGTGCCAGTAAAGTTTGCGGGGAGTCAGTTCGCGTCAAACTTGCTAAAGGTAACAGCGCCGGATTAGCTAAAAATAGTGTTGGATCTTGCTCCCAAAGACGAACAACTTGATATTGGTGAATCGTCGTATTGTCCCGATATTCTTCAGTAAAAGCCATTTCATTAGTAGTTTCCTGCAAAAAGATTACCACTTGCACTACAGGACAACGGTACTGACGCTTCAACCTCACAGAATAATCGAGCATTCGGAAATTAAGCGCTGGATTAGATTTCGCCAAAGTTTGAAATTCAATGTGCAAAATTTGGTTAGCTGCTTGCAAAAATGTCACAGAATCCGCACGAATTGGTTCAAGCGTAAGTTCCGTTTTCAAGACTTCAACTTGTTGCACCTCCACCCCAAGCAACCAACGCACAAAATCAGCAGGATACTGTTCAGCTAAATATTTACAAGCGTTGTCGTAACTCACCCTCTTTTTCTTCTCCTAACACAAAAAAACAGCCGCCTCCATAAAGGAAGCAGCTGTTCTCAAAAATTATGTAACTACAAAGTATTAGTAATCGAAGTCGCCGCCACCACCGCCACCGCCAGCAGGAGCGCCATCCTTAGGTTCAGGCTTGTCAACTATGATACATTCGGTTGTCAACACCATGCCAGCGATAGAAGCAGCGTTTTGCAGAGCAGAACGAGTCACCTTAGCAGGATCAACAATACCAGCAGCTAACAAATCGACGAATTCGTTTGTCGCAGCGTTGTAGCCAACGTTGAAGTCTTTCTCTTTCACGCGTTCAGCGATCACAGCACCATTCTGACCTGCGTTTTCAGCAATCCGCTTCAGAGGTGCGGGTAAAGCGCGAACGACAATCAAAGCACCAATCAACTCTTCATCTTTAAGATTGCTCTTCGCCCAAGTTTCCAATTCAGGAGCCAGGTGAGCCAGAGTTGTACCACCGCCAGGAACGATACCTTCTTCCACAGCAGCTTTGGTGGCGTTGATAGCGTCTTCTAGACGCAGTTTCTTGTCTTTCATTTCAGTTTCGGTCGCTGCACCCACTTTGATCACAGCGACACCACCAGAGAGTTTAGCAAGACGCTCTTGGAGTTTCTCTTTGTCGTAAGAAGATTCGGTTTCATCGATTTGACGACGAATCTGTTCGACACGAGCCTTAACAGCAACTTCGTTACCTTCGGCAACAATTGTCGTGCTGTCCTTGGTAATGGTGATCCGGCGAGCTTTACCCAAGCTATCCAGCTTGGTGTTATCTAGCTTTAGACCAGCATCTTCGGTAATTAGTTGACCGCCAGTCAAAACAGCGATGTCTTCTAGCAGAGCTTTGCGGCGATCGCCAAAGCCAGGAGCTTTAACAGCAGCCACGTTCAGTACACCGCGTAAACGGTTTACCACTAAGGTTGCCAAAGCTTCTTTTTCAATATCTTCGGCGATAATCACCAAAGGACGACCAGCACGAGCTACTTGCTCTAGAACTGGTACAAGGTCTTGTACCAGGGCGATTTTCTTATCAGTCAGCAATAGGAAAGGTTCATCAAAAACCGCTTCCATCCGTTCAGCGTCGGTGGCGAAATAGGGAGAGATGTAGCCTTTGTCAAAGCGCATCCCTTCAGTAATTTCCAACTCCGTGACCATAGATTTCCCTTCTTCTAGGGAAATTACGCCTTCTTTGCCCACCTTGTCCATCGCTTGGGCAATCATCTGACCAACTTCTTCGTCATTACCAGCCGAGATCGCACCCACTTGGGCAATGGATTTAGAATCTTCCACCGGACGAGCGTGTTCAGCAATTTTTTCTACTAGGAAGCCAGTAGCTTTGTCAATACCACGCTTCAGCGAAATCGCGTTAGCACCTGCTGCAACGTTCCGCAAGCCTTCTTTAACGATCGCATGAGCTAAAACGGTGGCAGTAGTGGTGCCATCGCCCGCAGCATCGTTAGTCTTAGAAGCAGCTTGACGAATCAGAGCTACACCAGTGTTTTCAATATGATCTTCTAATTCGATTTCTTTGGCGATGGTTACACCGTCATTGACAATTTGCGGTGCGCCAAATTTCTTTTCTAGGACTACGTTACGACCTTTGGGGCCAAGGGTAACAGCTACAGCCTCAGCCAGAATGTCAATGCCTCGTTCTAGGGCACGACGGGCGTTTTCGTTGTAGATAATGCGCTTTGCCATAGGTGTCTAAATTCCGGGAGTTAAGTCAATTTTTTTGAAATGGGCATTGGGCATTGGGCATTGGGCATTGGGCATTGGGGAAATTCTTCCCTATTCCCCACTCCCCACTCCTTACTCCCCACTAGATAACGACTGCTAAAATATCTTTTTCAGAAAGCAGTACATATTCTTCGGTGCCGAGTTTGATGTCAGTGCCAGCGTACTTGGAGTACAAGACTCTATCGCCGACTTTAATTTCCAATTCTTGACGGTTACCGTCATCGTTACGCTTGCCAGGGCCAAGGGCGACGACTTCCCCTACCTGGGGCTTTTCCTTTGCAGTATCCGGCAAATACAGACCACCTGCGGTCTTTTCCTCAGAGGCGTTCACTTTTACGAAAACGCGATCGCCTAAAGGTTTAACTGTAGAAACGCTTAAAGATAAAGCAGCCATATTATTTTCTCCACACTTTTAGCACTCTCAACCCCTGAGTGCTAATCTACCGAAAAGTGGCATCCAATGGCAAGAATTCTTTGAGTACGGGTTCCCGAACTAGAAGATCATCGGTGTACTTAAGTATAAATGCTTAATTATTTCTATTTTTCAGGTTCCGTTCCGTAAGTTACGAATATTTTTATATAGTCAACTTTATTTGCAAAGCTTGGAAATTGTTATAGAACTGTAATCAGGGAGCTGCTCAATGAGTAACAATACAGTGATCCAGTCTAGCTATCAAATCCCCAAAACCACTAAGTCTGTAGAACATAAAGCCCTGAGTAATTGTGTAGAAAGTTTAGGACTTGCAAAAATTCAGCGACACATTTTTATTTGCGCTGACCAGACAATTGCTAACTGCTGCTCAAAACGAGCTAGTCTGGAATCCTGGGAATACTTAAAAAAGCGACTTAAAGAGTTAAAACTCGACGAGCCGCAAGAAAATCATCCCATTTGCGTCTTTAGAACTAAAGCCAACTGCTTGCGCGTTTGTTGTTCTGGACCCATAATGGTGGTCTACCCTGATGGTGTCTGGTATCGCCAAGCAAACCCGGAAGTGATTGAGCGGATCATCCAAGAACACTTAATAGGCAATAAGGTGGTAAAAGAATATGTCTTTTTAACCCATCCTTTGCCAGAAACTTCCCTAGTTTCTTGTGAACACCTCATAGGGGCTTAACAACCGAAGGATACGGTATGGCAGTAAGCTTTGAGAAAGTGCGGGTTGGTTTTGAGGTAGGGTCATCTTTAAGCCAATACCTACTTGTGAGTCAGGAAGATTATTACTTAATCAGTGTTTTTTACCCCGCCACTTTCAAAGCGATATATAATAGCGCATTATAGATACTACTGCTATACGTATCCTTGCTGGACTTTTGCTATCAAGCTACTGTCTCTCGAAAATGCTCGGCATTTTTGAGGCTTCGAGACAGCAAAGGCAAGTTAAGTAGGAAAGGACAACATCTCGAATAACCCACCATAGAGGATAAATATTCAAGATTTTGATGGACCGAAGCGCGACAAGTGCCACTGCTATGAAAGAGCCCAGCATGAAAGATCACAAACGACTTCTATTGATTGATGATGACCCTAACCTCATCTTGCTGGTGAAGGATTACTTAGAATTCCGGGGATATGAAGTCATCACCGCCGAAAATGGACGCGAAGCTCTGGAAATTTTAGAGCAAGATGTTCCAGACATGATCATTTGCGACGTGATGATGCCGGAAATGGACGGATATACTTTTGTGGAACAAGTCCGGCAAAACGAACGCACCAGCTGGATTCCGGTTCTTTTCCTTTCAGCCAAGGGACAAAGTGCAGACCGAGTTAAGGGTCTGAATAAAGGTGCTGATGTTTATATGGTCAAACCCTTTGAACCAGAAGAACTCGTAGCGCAAGTTGAATCCTCGCTGAAACAAACTATCCGTTGGAAAGAACACCAAGCAAAAGGAGGCGAAAACGGTTCCCGCATCCAAGTTCCCTTCGATGTGCAGTTAACCCCAACTGAACTAAAAGTAGTCCAGTTTGTTGCTAGGGGTTTAGCTAACCGGGAAATAGCTGAAGAACTAAATGTTAGTCAGCGCACTGTTGAAAGCCATGTGTCCAATATGTTGGGCAAAACCAATCTCCATAACCGCACTGAACTAGCGCGGTGGGCGATTGAAAATCAAATGGCATAGTGAATTTTAGATTTTAGATTTTGGATTTTGGATTATTAATCTAAAATCCAAAATCCGAAATCGAAAATTGATTACCAACCTTCTTCTTCAGGGCTGGATTGGTGCAAAACTTCTAAATCCAGCTCATCCAGATAAGTTAAGGCGCTTTCAATCTGGGAAACAGTGCCCCGTAGTTCCAGGTTGAAGCAGCTATACTGTGGCACATTTATGCTTACCTGAGCATCAGCAATAATGATTGTGACCCCATAGTGAGAAACCAGTCGTGAAATGACTGGTTCCTCATGCAAATCTTTAGGAATGCGAACTTGGATACGGCTTTGGGTGCGTCTATTATCTAAAATATCTGTATTAGATTTTACTTGTTTATTGGGAATTGCCATTGTAGCTTCCTACTCGACTTCGTGGATGAAGTTTTGCTTTGCACGATTTCTTTTAACACTAGCGTCACTTATCCTACGTAGGCGAGCAAGAAAGTATTTGCCTTGGCAAACTATTAATCTAGATATAGTAAATGTGAAGAATTGCTCATAATCAGGTAGTTATGAGGTTGATTGTTATTCTATAGTGCTTTCCGAGCAAATTGAATACAGCCAATCTGTAGGGTTACAACAATTGTTGTAACCCTAATTTATTGTGTATAAGATTTAATACTGAAGTGACAACTGCTATATATGTTACTTTCTCAAAGTTTTAGGGAACTCTACTAATAGAACCTTATAGGTTTAACCCTCTGTTTAGATATCAATAAAAATCGATTTTTTAGGATATTTACTTCTGTGTAATGACCTATTGTATAAATCCCCATTGTCCAAAACCTGTTGACGCAGTGAATGCAAACAACCTTATTTGCCGTAACTGTGGGTCAGAAATACTGTTGCAAGGTCGCTATCGGGTACTCAAACAACTAGGACAGGGTGGCTTTGGTAATACTTTTGAAGTTGATGAGTGTGGGAAAACTAAAGTTTTAAAAGTGCTGACTGAGAATAACCCCAAAGCCATTGAACTGTTTCAGCAGGAAGCAAAGGTTTTGAGTCAGCTAAACGGTGCGGGTATTCCCAAGGTAGAACCAGATGGTTATTTTACTGTTTTACCTAAAAATAGCTCTGTACCATTGCACTGTTTAGCAATGGAGAAAATTGAAGGCGTAAATTTAGAGCAGTGGATGGAATTTCGTAATTATCAACGTCTTTCTGAAGCTCAAGCTCTCAATTGGCTTAAACAACTTGTAGAAATTCTCGCTTTAGTACACGCTCATCAATATTTTCACCGTGATATTAAACCTCAAAATATCATGCTGCGACAAAATGGGCAGCTTGTCTTAATTGATTTTGGTGCAGTTCGACAAGTCACGACAACCATTTTGGCGGGAAATTCCCATACCAGAATTATTTCACAAGGCTATTCACCCCCAGAGCAACAAAACGGTTATTCGGTACAGCAGTCAGACTTTTTTGCTTTGGGACGGACTTTTATTTTTCTGCTCACAGGTAAGGAACCCCAGGATAAAGAAATTTATGACCCTCTGACTAACGAGTTGCACTGGCGAAAATCTGCACTCAATCTTTCTGCACTATTGGCAGATTTAATCGACCATTTGATGGCTCCTACTGCAAATCATCGTCCTCAAAATACGCAAGTGATTTTGCAGAAATTGAACGAAATTGAAAAAGCGTTACAAATGCCTAGAATACTATGGCAGCAAACAGCAATTCAATCAACCAATGGGTTTAAATCTGTTGCGTCATCTAGTTCTGTTGCTACTGTATCAGTCGGTGGAGCTAAATCAGTCAATGCGTCTTCTAGCCAGACTCATAAAAGCCAAAAACTTTCACAAGTTCTCATCGGTTTAGGACTGGGATGTTTTGCCGTTGTTATTGCGGCTATTAATCAACCAAACACCAAAAATCCGGTTTCTGTTTCTCCTGTAGAAAATGTTCCGGTAGCTATTCCTAGTCCAGTTACCCAAATTCCTGAAATCCCATTAACTACTAACTCTCAACCTACAATAAGTCCTTCAACGTAACCGTTCACAGGATAAGAAACGCTACAGTCAAAAATGGGTTACTGAGGTGGTAGATTAAGAGGCATGGATGAAAACTGCCTCGCCTACGGAATTGAAATTTCCGACTCAGATTGGGAAAAGACTCCAGCCAGCATCAAACAACTGGTGGAGAAAATGGGGCAGCATATAAAGCAATCAGAAAAAAGGCTGGCGGAACTTGAGGTCAAATATCAAGAGTTATTAGAAAAAAT
>NZ_WBKM01000291.1 GCF_015714725.1 Nostoc sp. WHI | reverse complement strand
GCTGCCCAAACCTTTGATGCCAATAGGCGTTGAGCACAATAGCATCTATTCATACAATCAAAATATTGCCTCTGCCCAAACCTTTGATGCCAATAGGCGTTGAGCACTTCTTTGTATGTAGGCAATATTTTGATTGTATGAACTGCCCAAACCTTTGATGCCAATAGGCGTTGAGCACTACGGGAAGGGGCATATATATTAGAGCGGCGCTACTGCCCAAACCTTTGATGCCAATAGGCGTTGAGCACGGAGGTAGGGGACGCATGAGTACCGCCTAAATCAGTACTGCCCAAACCTTTGATGCCAATAGGCGTTGAGCACCTGGTGTATTTCCCCTTGGCTTCCCCAATTAACATCTGCCCAAACCTTTGATGCCAATAGGCGTTGAGCACTTGCCTGTAACTGGAATGGCTGACATTGACTGCCCACTGCCCAAACCTTTGATGCCAATAGGCGTTGAGCACCTTTTACTGAAGCAACAGCGTGTTCGTAATTTACACTGCCCAAACCTTTGATGCCAGTAGGCGTTGAGCACGTAGATAAATTAGGATTTTATGGAGTCGAAGAGACCTGCCCAAACCTTTGATGCCAGTAGGCGTTGAGCACTGCTTTTTCTGCGATCGCTCTGGTAATCGCTTGGCCTGCCCAAACCTTTGATGCCAGTAGGCGTTGAGCACGAAACCTTCAATTCACATGAAAAAGGCGATCGCACTGCCCAAACCTTTGATGCCAATAGGCGTTGAGCACGGATAATAGTAGAAATGCTTCCCCTTACCTGTTGAACTGCCCAAACCTTTGATGCCAATAGGCGTTGAGCACAGAAAATTAATACAATTGAGCAACGAGTAACCAAACTGCCCAAACCTTTGATGCCAGTAGGCGTTGAGCACTGCCAATTCCAGGTTAATTCTGTACTAGGTTCAATTACTGCCCAAACCTTTGATGCCAATAGGCGTTGAGCACTTTCACGATTTAAAGGTTTGATACTTTTGAGTGCTGTAGAGCATCTGGGACTAACATAACCCTGCTTGCTCTAAACCTATGATGCCGTCAGGCGTTGAGCATATTAGTAAATAACTTGACATCATCCTAAATTTCTGTTATTCATGAATTATTCTGATGTTTCAGGATTTAAAAGTATTCTCCTTCAGTTTTTGGTTGAAACGTAGTTCAATACTGGCTTTAAGCCCTATGTGCTGCTAGTTTTTAATCGCTACCTCAGATGCCGTAAGGTTTTGAACATTTTAAGTATTTAAAATTTTGTCATTTCGGGGGATTCCTAAAGTGATTGCATCTGTAGGTTTTTCTGCATATCAAAATGCAGGTAATGAACTTGAGCCATTTGTTGAGCTTTGCTTTCCAGTCCGAGGGAAATGTTTGCCTGCGGATCATAACTATGCTCTTTTTGCAGCGTGTGTTCATATAATTCCAGAGATACGTCAGCAAACAGCAATCAGTATTCTGACAATTCCTGGTTTTGCTGATAAACAAGGCAAAATTCTTCTGACAGAACAATCTTGCTTGCGAATTCGCGTACCGATTCCTCAAATTTCGTTGATTTATAAATTGGCAGGAAAGAGTATTCGATTAGGAATACATGAGATTCAAATTGGTATCCCAGAAATATTTACGCTTAAACCAGCAAAGACGCTTAGATCAAGAATTGTTGTTATCAAGGGATATAGCGAACCAGAGCCTTTTTTAAATGCAGTCAAGCGTCAACTTGATGATTTAGAAATCTCAGGGCAAATTTCTATTCCGATAAATAAAAAAGGTGAACTTAGTCGCAAAACGCTGAAAATCAAACGATATACCATTGTTGGTTTTACAACTGAAATTTCTGAATTAAGTGATGATGATTCTTTAAAGTTACAACAGTGGGGAATTGGTGGCAAAAGACACCTTGGCTGTGGATATTTCCTGCCTTTTAAGGGAGGTAGAAATGTTTAAGGTATTATTGGCGAAATCCTTATCAGCAGAAGAGCAAAAAGATGATAGAGCGCGAGGTTCTGCAAAATATACAGGACATATCAGCTTTGTGATGCAAGCTGCTGATGTTTTGGTGGATAAATTGGGTAAATCCATTCTCCAGCAATTAGGAATAAAACATATTGATTTAGATTACTTTGCAACAACAGTTAGATTAGGTGCATATTTGCACGATTGGGGGAAAGCAAATCAACATTTTCAGGATATGGTTTACCTAAAAACTATTGACTCTAAATCATCAGACCCGAAACTTCTTAAGTATCGCCAAGAGTTGTTGAAGTCATCAAAAAAGCATTCAGATAGGCAAATGCTGCGTCATGAAGTGATTAGTGGCATTTTGGCGTGGCAAGTACCTAGTTTTAGGGAATGGTTGGAACAATGCCAGAATGCAAACTTGATGATTGCTATTTGGGCAGCAATGGGGCATCATCTCAAAATAGGGCTAAATCAAAATAATCAAGCTGCGGAATTTATAGCCGAAATTCCTTCAGGCATTGGAGATGAATTAAAAATTTATACCCATCATTCAGATTTTAAAGCGGTCTTGAAAATGGGTCATCAAGCTTTAGGATTACCTGAAAACTTACCAGAACTACCTCCAGAGATTTGGTCAAAGTCGCAATTACAAAAAGCTTTGATATCTCTGCGTAATGAATTTAATCAGTTTGAGCCAAATTGGGAACAACAAAAGTTTATTGCAGCAGTAAAGGCGACAGTAATCGCGGCTGACTTAGCAGGATCGGCGTTACCTCTAGCTGAAGAAAACTTTAAGGTATGGATTGAAGAAGTCTTATCGTTGCAACTCTCAAAAGAAGATATTGCAAAATTAGTTAATCAACGCCTAAAAGGTCAAAAATTACGTCCATTTCAAGAGTTAATTGCTAAATCAGATCGTCGAATAACGCTCGTCAAAGCAGGTTGTGGAACAGGTAAAACCATTGGTGCGTATGCTTGGGGAGAAAAATGGGCAGTAGGACGTAAATTATTTTTCTCCTATCCAACTACAGGTACAGCTTCCCAAGGATATATTGACTACGCACATGGTACAGAAATCGAAGCTGATTTAATGCACTCTCGTGCTGATTTAGATAGAGAATTACTATTCTCTGGTGACTCGGATAATTCAGAGAGTATCAATATTCGATTAATGGCTTTTCAGGCATGGCGGAAGAAACTGATTGTTTGTACAGTTGATTCTGTATTGGGTTTAATTCAAAACAATCGTAAACCACTTTACTCTTGGGCTGCGATCGCTCAATCCGCTTTTGTTTTTGATGAAGTTCATGCTTACGATGCACGTCTTTTCGGGGCGCTGTTGAAATTTATCAGGGCATTTCGTGGTGCGCCTATTCTCTTGATGAGTGCTAGCTTTACTCCCGAACAGTTACAAGCTATTCGTCAAGTTGTTGTAGAACAAGGTGAACAATTAGATGAACCCATCGAAGGGCCAAAGGAACTAGAGGAACTTAAGCGTTACGACATTAAATATATCTCTGAAGTCACTGATTTTGATGAACTCAAGGAAATCTGGCAACCTGCAATAGAAGCTCTCAAAAATAACCAGAAAGTGTTATGGGTGACTAATTCTGTAAAAACCTGCATCGAAATTTATCGCACAGCAAAAATTAAGCTTGCTGAACATTTACCAAAGTTAGATATTAAACCATTAATTTATCACAGTCGCTATCGTTACAAAGATAGGCTCACTAAGCATAAAGCTGTAATTGAAGCCTTTAGGAAGGATGAACCAGTCTTTGCTGTCACTACGCAAGTTTGTGAAATGTCCCTTGATTTAAGTGCTGATTTACTGATATCTGCAATGGCTCCCGCAGCATCTTTAATTCAACGTTTGGGAAGATTGAACCGCAGGATGACTAGACAGGAAGAAGGAGCAAGACTGGCAATTATTTATCCTTGGGATAATAAGCGACCTTATGATACAGCACAACTTGCGACAGGAGAGCAACTAATTCAAGAATTTTCCTGTAAAACAGGTATTTCTCAACTAGATTTAGCTGAAGTCGCTGCCCGTCTTCACTCAGAAAAAGTCGAGCAAGTTAAATCAAGTTGGTTGGAAGATAACTGGTGTAATCGCCCAGATTTCCTACGTGAAGGAGGATACACAATTACTGTGTTATTGGGTGAAGATGAGACAGAAATCTGGGATATTGCCGAACAGCGCAGACAAGAATTAATCAAACAAGGTAAGAATGAATCCCGAATGAAATTGTTCAAACAGGAAGCACAAGCTTGGTCAGTACCTATCCAAATTGCAACCTACAAATATTGGGAATGGCCACGTCGGGGATTCTATCCTATCACTCCAATTGGCAGAATTTGCTACAGCGAAGATGTAGGAGCAGAGCAGTGAAACTAGAATTTGACTTAGGCAATCCTAGTTTTACTTTGTTGCATTGTGCTGGGTTAGCTGGGTTATGGATGACTTTAAAGCAATTAGAAATAGAAAAAGTGGATCGTCCAAAGGGATTAAATTGGGAGCGTTCCAAGCGAAAAGTCATCTTAAATTGGCAAGGTAGTGATAAAACAGTTTTGGAATGGCTATTAAAAGAATCATTCCAAATAAATGATGGACTAATTGCCCTTCGCGGTTTAGATTCGCAAACTATGCGTAAAGATGCTCAGGTGATTGTACACCAGGGAATTCTTGGTACTTTTCTACAACATAACAGCACTCATAAATCGGCTGGAACACAAACCGAATCTCTATCATTAGGTGAAGGCGAAAAAGAGATTCAAATTACATATAAAGCCTTACAAAACTATGCTTATCAAGATTTTGCCAGTAACCTTTGTGATAAAAACGAACAATTGCTGACAAAACCTATTAGTATTGCTGGGTGGTTAAATCCCGGTGCAGTAGTACGTCATGTTGCCTTCAGTTCTGATACTTCTTTTGAAGAACTTCCAGAAAACGCATTCCTTCTATTATTTGCTCCCGTTGCTTGTTATTACTATATTCTCCGCTCTAAGTTGCGAGATAAACGTGCTCAATACGCATTGGTAGTTCCAGAAATCACAGATTTAGAAAAATATGCTCAATATCGTCAAAATCAACACTTGAGATATGCCACTTACAAAGATTTTCATGCTTCAGGTTTGGGTGATGCCGGACTAAAATTTTTGACTTTAGAAGCAACAATAAATATTACTAAATACTTTGGTGTACCGCGTTGCCAAGTTTTAACTTTGGGAACTGTTGCATGGGCAACTCAACAAAAAACTCGGACAGATATGTATATGGTAGAGGCCAGTGACGAGGTTTGTCATAACTATCAGGTTTGTGATAGTCACTTGCAACATAAGCCAATGGAAGGTAAAGAAAGTGGATTTTTAATTACTAGCTTTGCTAGGGAATTAATTGCTGAAAATTTGGCAAGAAATCAACCTTGGTATTCTGGGATTTCAGCAAAAGTAAACAGTAATGAACTGTTCAAAAAGTTATCTTATGAAAGGGAAGGACTATATCAAGTGATTCAGAAAGTTCAATCAGATGAACGCGAAAAACTATTTGTTAAAGCTTGTCATGAGGCAATAAATTATACTTATGGTCAAGTTGCTGATAAAACTAAGCTTGGTGAAATTCCTAATTTTGAACGTGTCACTGTAAAAATCAGAACCGGATTAAGTAGATGTAAAAATTCGGATACATTTCGAGAATTTATTACTGATTTTTGGTCACGAGCAGGGAGAATTCCTACTTTACAGCAACATTGGGAAGAGTTAATGGATTTTGTGATGGTTGATAAGAACTGGAAAAAATCGAGAGATTTAGCTTTGCTGGCATTAGCCAGTTATAAAGGCAAAGGTATTTCTCATGAAGATAATGCTGATGAAGATAGTTTGAATGAAGAAAATGTGATTGATATTGGACTTTAACAGTTCGGCTCCGCTCACTGTTGAAACTGAGGGGAGCCGAAGTTTTAAGAGTTTTGGGAATGTTTATAATTTTTGAGGAGATTTAAAAAATGTCGTTTCATTTATTTGGAAATGTGTTAACAGGGTATGGTACTGCCGCTAATAATCGTGGAGAAAACGAAGGTAATATAACTACTCTACAAAAAATTCTTTGGAAAGGAGAAGTTCATACTACAGTTTCGGCTGAGGCAATTCGTTGGGCATTACGCTACTACTGGCAAACTGCTGGTAACGATTATCAAGTTAATCGTCGTTGGAATGATGATACAAACGATAATATTTGGCAGAATGAAAATTTTGATGACACGATTTTTATTGATGATGACGTGTTAGGTTTTATGCGTGCAGAAGGTGCAAAAGTTGAAGCTTCAGATGAACCTAAACAAAAAGGAAAAAAAGCACCTAAAGGTACAACAACAGCTAAACGAGGAGTTTTAGAAGTAACTCGTGCTGTTTCTACAACACCTTTTAGTGGTGATTTAACCTTCAATGCTGCAAGCGGTAAAAAGGGAAGGACTTCGCTTTATGGAACTGAAGTTCATGCAACTTGCTATCAATATGGATTCGCCTTAACGCCAGAACGTTTGAAAGATAAATCTCGCGTCATAGCAGTTCTCGATGGTTTAAGTTCTCTAGGAGAAGTAGCAGGTAATCACTCTCGTTTTCTTTACGACTTTTCTCCCGAAAGTTTGATTTTACGATGGACACATGATTTTTCGCCCCGAATTCTTTACTGCTTTGAAGAAAAAGAGAGAGAAATATCAATTGAGGAATTGCTTAGAAAAGTCAAAAATCAAGATATTGAACCACGGGAGTTGTGGATAGCAGGAGCAATTACTGAATCTAAAGAAGTGGAAGAATTAGAAGAATTGGGAGTGAATATTTTCCCAGGAATTAAATTAGCTGTACAAAGTATGAAACAAGTCATCGCTAGAGATTTACAGTTACCTCAACTGGAGTTAATTCGATGACGAAAACAACCGAGAAAATGTTGGCTTTGGAAGTAGAAGTTCCTATAGCTAGCTTTCGTCAATCTCGTGCAAGAGAGTACGCTGAAAGTTATCCAGTCCCTCCACCATCCACTATTTATGGTATGCTGCTTTCGATGGTGGGGGAGATGGATAGATACAAACATTGTGGAACTCGTTTAGCGATCGCTCTTCTCACTCAACCACAAAAATCAACTATCATCCGCACATTTCGTCGCTTTAAAAAGAAAGATATCCACGACCCCAGCAACGCTAGACCAGATTATCAGGAACTATTAACTGATGTTCGATTTATTGCTTGGGTTGATGCAGGAACAGATAATTCACAAATAACACTACCAGAACGCCTAGAGATTGCATTTGCCAACCCTGCTGCTATCAATCGTTTTGGTGGTCTATGCTTGGGAGAAAGTCGAGATTTAGTCAATGCTGTTACTTTGTTACCAAAAAACCATCAAGTTAAATTGCTGCGGTGGCTGGTACGAGATGAAAATGGGTTGTTAACTTTACCCTATTGGGTGGATCATGTCGGTTCCAAAGGTACTGCTTGGCAGAGATATCTAATACTTGAACCTTCTGAATTATCTTATCCTCCTGAAACTGCTTGGACAGTAATTCAAGCAAGTTAGAAAAAAGGGACACAAAATATTTTCATAAGTCGTGATCAAATGAGCGATCGCTTAAACTAAAAGTAAACCTCTTTTACTAGATAACACCTATGGTTCAGTCTTCTAATCAACGCCTAACCTTAGAGGAATTTCTCGCACTTCCCGAAGGAGATATTACATACGAGTTTGTTAACGGTGAAGCTGTACCCAAATATAAAGACGATGAAATGTCACCAAAATTTTTTCATGGCTCGACTACTGGTGCTTTATTTATACTGTTGTCTGCATGGGCGCAAGAAAAAGGTAGGGTTGTAATTGAATGGGCAATCAAACTGACACGAAATCAACAAGATTGGATGCCCGTACCAGATTTGACTTATGTTTCATATCATCGTCTTCCTACTGACTGGCTATTAGATGAAGCTTGTCCTGTTGCACCGGAATTGGTCATTGAAATTATCTCACCTGGTCAAACTTTTGGTGAAATTGCCGAAAAAGCAACTGATTATCTCAAAGGTGGTGTTTCTCGTGTTTGGGTGGTTGATACCAAAGCTAGAACTGTAACTGTATTTGCGCCATCTTCCTTGCCGATTACTTATCGAGATCATCAAGTAATTACTGATGATTTGCTACCAGAATTAGAAATTACTCCTAACGCAATCTTTCAACGAGCTGGATTAAATCCCTAAAATTCCATTTCCTCTGATGTCGTAAGGCGCTAAAACACAATTACCTTACAGACATATATGCAAACTCTCGAACACCTCGAAATTTATACAAAATCAGAAACTATTCGCGTTTCTGCTCTCCACGCCCTTGCTTACTGTCCTCGGCTCTTCTACCTTGAAGAAGTTGAAGAACTTTATACCCAAGATGCAGCCGTGTTTGCTGGACGCAGACTGCATACTGAACTGGAAAAACAGGAAGACGAAGAGTGGGAGGAACTGTTTCTCGAAAGCGAAGAATTAGGATTACGAGGGCGGCTAGATGCCCTTCGCACCCGTGACGGGCAAACAATTCCCTACGAACACAAACGCGGTCGCTGCTATCGAGATGAGAATAATCAGCCTCAAGCTTGGGAGAGCGATCGCCTACAAATCCTTGCTTATGCTTATCTGTTAGAATCCGCACAGGGAATTACAGTTAAAGAAGGACGCATTCGCTACCATGCTGATAATGTACTGGTTCACGTACCAGTGGATGATGCAGGACGGGTAGCAGTTCGTGAAGCAATTCAACAAGCACGAGTACTTAGACTATCCACACATCGACCACCTGTAATTGACAACGAGCGATTATGTGCCCGTTGTTCTCTGGCTCCCGTCTGTTTGCCAGAAGAAGCGCGACTCGCCCATGATCGGGAGTGGCAAGCAATTCGCTTGTTTCCTGAAGATGATGAAAGGCAGATAATTCATGTTTTGGAACCTGGAACCTGTGTTGGTAGAACAGGAGAACAAATCAAAATTACCCGTCGCAATCAACCTGTAGAAACAGTTCCCGCCCGTCAGGTAGGACAGCTAGTTTTACATAGTTTTTCGCAAATCTCTACCCAAGCACTGCATTTTTGTGCTGACCAAGATATAGGAGTGCATTTTATTTCGGGAGGTGGACGCTATCTTGGTAGTTTCGATACTCGCCAAGGTAGCATTCAACGCCGTATCCGCCAGTATACTGCTTTAAGCAATCCTGATTTCTGCCTAGAATTAGCCTGTAAGTTGGTAGTTTGTCGTGGACAGGGACAGCGTAAGTTTTTAATGCGAGGAACTAGAGGGAAAGCGAAAGCAGAGAAGTTAGAAAAAGCGATCGCCCAAATGAAAGCTGTACTTAAACAAGTTCCCCAAGCCAAATCTTTGGAATCTCTTTTAGGACTAGAGGGTAATTTAGCAGCGCTGTATTTTGGTGCTTTGCCCTGTTTGATTTCACCAGAAGTTTTAAAAGAACTGCACTTTGGTGGTCGAAATCGCCGCCCACCCAAAGATAGGTTCAATGCACTGCTGAGTTTTGGCTATGCACTTTTACTCAAGGATGTAATGAACAGTATTCTAATTGTCGGTTTAGAAGCTGCTTTAGGTTTTTATCATCAACCGCGATCGCAAGCTGCACCGTTAGCACTGGATTTGCTCGAAATTTTCCGCGTGCCTTTGGTAGATATGACAGTAATGGCTTCAGTCAATCGGGGTCAGTGGGACGTTAAGGCAGATTTTGAAATTCGTGGGACGCAAGTCTGGCTAAGTGAATTTGGTCGGCGCAAATTCGTAGAACTATATGAAAATCGGAAACAAGAGAGTTGGAAACATCCTGTTACGGGTTATTCCCTTACCTATCGCCGTTTATTTGAGCTAGAGGTGCGACTCTTAGAAAAAGAATGGTGTGGTGAGGGCGGTTTGTTTGGTCATTTGGTACTGCGGTGAGGTATTACAATGGCAGAACAGAAAAATTGTTACCTCATTTGTTACGACATTCGCGATCCTAAACGTTGGCGCAAAGCTTACAACTTACTTAAAGGCTATGGTGAAAGGATGCAATATTCTATTTTTCGCTCTTGGCTAACTATGCGATCGCGCGAAAAATTACGTTGGGAACTTGAAAAAATATTGGCTCCAGAAGATAGTCTGCTTCTAATTCGTTTGTCAAATCAGTGCGTTGCTCGCATCCCATCATATAATCGTCCAGATGCTTGGTCATCTCAACAGGAAGCTTACCGGATTGTTTGATGCATGGATCTGAGACTGTTAAGGCTAAAACGGAATTAAACAAGCTCGAAACTCTTACTGTATTTGCTTGTTTTACTTTTTAGACTGGCTGGAGGTGCTTGCATTTTTTTGTAATAGCTTAGAAGCTAGACAGGACAAGGGGTTTAAGATTGCTTCCCATCGTTAAAGGTGACATTTGTTTAGGATTTTTGTTACTCTGTTAATCTCTTAGGTGAGGTGCTTGTAAAATCGAATCTGGGAGATATTCTGGTATACGTTTCAGCACGCGCCCTGATCAAACCTTAGATGCCGAAAGGCGTTGAGCACTATAATTCATCTTCCGTACACGCCAGTTTAAACCTCTGATCAAACCTTAGATGCCGAAAGGCGTTGAGCACATATGTTGTGTGAGCATAACTATCACGGGGGAAACATCTGATCAAACCTTAGATGCCGAAAGGCGTTGAGCACGGGAGATGAGAAAACAGTAGTAACTCGAATTCCTGACTGATCAAACCTTAGATGCCGAAAGGCGTTGAGCACTTCTACGCAATTACGAAGAAGTTCTTCATTAGGACTGATCAAACCTTAGATGCCGAAAGGCGTTGAGCACGGCTTTAAGGCTTGTAAAAACCCTGAGTATGTCATCTGATCAAACCTTAGATGCCGAAAGGCGTTGAGCACTACTAATTTCTCAATATGATAAAGTAAGTGCTTGCTGATCAAACCTTAGATGCCGAAAGGCGTTGAGCACATAGGGTTCCTCAAACCCTGTATTTTGGTAAATTCCTGATCAAACCTTAGATGCCGAAAGGCGTTGAGCACGCAGCAGAAAAAGCAAGTATTTGAGGCCAGGCTACTGATCAAACCTTAGATGCCGAAAGGCGTTGAGCACAATTAGATTCTGAAAAGCCTGGTGCATTAGCAACTCTGATCAAACCTTAGATGCCGAAAGGCGTTGAGCACATTCCCGATATAGCTTGCATCTCTCTAAATGCAGCTGATCAAACCTTAGATGCCGAAAGGCGTTGAGCACACTTCACTACAGCTACGCTCGTTACGGGGGCTTCACCTGATCAAACCTTAGATGCCGAAAGGCGTTGAGCACCGCTTCTCCCCCGATTTCCAAAATGACAATAACACAACTGATCAAACCTTAGATGCCTTTCGGCATTGAGCACTACGGGGGGAGAATTAGCAGCGATCGCACTCCAATCTGATCAAACCTTAGATGCCGAAAGGCGTTGAGCACGCAAAAGGAAGCTTTCTTTTTATACCCAATGTTACGCTGATCAAACCTTAGATGCCGAAAGGCGTTGAGCACCTTATGCAAGTCAGAAAAAGGAATAATTGCAGCGATTCTGATCAAACCTTAGATGCCGAAAGGCGTTGAGCACTCAGGGGATGAAATGGACTATTGTTGCAGTCAACCTGATCAAACCTTAGATGCCGAAAGGCGTTGAGCACAATAAGAATACAGATGATTAAAAGGGCGATTAATGACCTGATCAAACCTTAGATGCCGAAAGGCGTTGAGCACTAGCAACACTGCGGAGCTTTAAAACTTGATGCTAACTGATCAAACCTTAGATGCCGAAAGGCGTTGAGCACACAATTAACGGCAAGAGGAGGGAATATTAAAAATGCTGATCAAACCTTAGATGCCGAAAGGCGTTGAGCACATAGTGGGGAGTTGATTTTAGGGCAGAAAGTGACCTGATCAAACCTTAGATGCCGAAAGGCGTTGAGCACGACTAACACCAGCAGAAGCAGCGATCGCTTATGATGCAACTGATCAAACCTTAGATGCCGAAAGGCGTTGAGCACACTAAACTAGCAGACTTAGGACGATCGCAACTACTACCTGATCAAACCTTAGATGCCGAAAGGCGTTGAGCACTCAGAAATTGCGATCGCATTGCGCTGTGCCTCAGCACTGATCAAACCTTAGATGCCGAAAGGCGTTGAGCACTTTTGGCCTTCACCTGTTCGTTGCGTCTGCCCTGGCTGATCAAACCTTAGATGCCGAAAGGCGTTGAGCACACAATTACTGCAATCCTTGGAGAGATTGGGTCTGCTGATCAAACCTTAGATGTCGAAAGGCGTTGAGCACTATTTAAGCGTACCTACAAAGGTAGCTTAATTTACTGATCAAACCTTAGATGCCGAAAGGCGTTGAGCACTTCAGAGGCGCGGGTAAAATTGGGATTCGTTCAGTCTGATCAAACCTTAGATGCCGAAAGGCGTTGAGCACTATTATGCTCTTTCTCTAGCTAATAGATATAAGAAGCTGACTAAACCTTAGATGCCGAAAGGCGTTTATGCTATAGAGTCTACTATTAAGCAGATTGACCATCGAACTAAAATTTCTGGGCGCACACTGGAAAAGTGATAACGTTCCTAAAATCTTAGTTCAATGGATTAATCTTTGCTCACTAAACAAAAGCTTTTTCTTCTACTTTTTCCTTAACTAGCACATACGGTTTTTCTGCACCTTGTGCTAGATATTCTGCTAGCTGACTTTCTATTTGATCGCGGACAATTTGGCGATACTCTAGAAAATGCTCGTTGTGGGCACAAGCGGCGAGGTAATGTTCAATAACTCCAGGGTTAAGCTTGAGAATGCTGAACAAATGATGCCAGAATTTCCAGCGAGTTTCCCGTTTGATTCCTTGTCGCCAAATTACAGTCAGCAACGCTCTAATAACTATCCACTCAGGCATTTTGGCTGGTGCTTTCCAACTGGGCAAACCCATCATTAAGAAACAGCGATAGGTACGATCCAAATACTGCACTGGGTCATATAAAGTACAAAAAGCCTCAATATATTCTCGTGCAAGTTCTTCCAAAGGACGAGTTGGGAGGAAATTCATCAATGTTGTCTGGTTGATGTTGCCATCTTGATTTTCCCGCAGTCGTCCTTCTTTTTTCAGGCGATGCCAAAGTGCCGTGTTGGGTAACGCTTGCAACATGGCAAAAGTGGTAGAGGGAATTGCTGCTGCTTCAGCAAAACGGACAATGCGATCGCCTGCACCTGCTTTTTCGCCATCAAAGCCGATAATAAACCCAGCCATTGGGCGCAATCCTGCTTTGGTGATGGTTTCTACTGCCTCAGTGAGGGAATTGCGAGTATTTTGAAACTTCTTGGTCATTTGCAAACTATCCTCATCCGGCGTTTCGATTCCCAAAAACACCGCCGAGAAACCGCACTCAACCATCAACTCCAACATTTCTGAGTCTTCTGCTAAGTCAATTGAAGCTTCAGTGTCAAATCGGAAAGGATACTTGTGTTCTGCCATCCAGACTTTTAACTCTTTCAACAACAATTTCACATTTCGCTTGTTGCCAATAAAGTTGTCATCCACCATGAATACACCCCGCCGCCAACCCAATTCGTAGAGGTAATCTAACTCTGCTAACAGTTGGGCTGGGGCTTTGGTGCGCGGTTTGCGCCCGTAGAGAACAATAATGTCGCAAAATTCGCACTGGAAGGGACAGCCGCGCGAAAACTGCACCGACATCATATCATAAGCATCCAATTCTAATAAATCAAAGCGGGGTATTGGTGTGCTGGTTACATCAGGTTTTTCTGTGGCGCGGAAAGTTCCAGAAGTTTCACCCCGTTGAATTGCCTTAATAAACATGGGCAAAGTAATTTCCCCTTCATCTAGAATCAGAAAATCTGCACCTACATTTTCAACTTCGTGAGGTACAGAGGTGGGGTAGGGGCCGCCGACTGCGACTAACTTACCACGCTGCTTTGCTTCCTGGATTTGGTCAAGTAAATCTTGTTTTTGGACAATCATTGCAGAGAGGATTACTACATCTGCCCATGCCCATTCTGCTTCTGTTGCTGGGCGGATGTTGCGATCGACCAGCTTGAATTCCCATTCTTGGGGCAGAATCGCCGCTACTGTGACTAAACCTAGAGGTGGTAATAAAACTTTGCGATCGACTAACTCTAAGATTTTTTCATAAGACCAAAAGGTTTTGGGAAATATTGGATACACTAGCAATATTCGCATTTAGTATCAATCCTCACACTTTGATTGTTATCCTACTCTAACGAAAATTAAGAGTTATTGACTTTTTATTAAAGTTGTTTTATTTTAACATTGATATTTTTACGTGAATGGGGAGCAAGGATCTGAGGGGAAAGAGGTACAGTTTTGCATAAGTTTGTGGCTTTTTTAAACGCAGAGGAACGCAAAGTAAAGCGCAGAGGAACGCGAAGTTTGAGCGGTAGATCCTCGATTCAATAGGTTATTTTTCTGCTAATATTTTACAAACGTTGTCGAAAGTCACAGATTATATCCAATTTTTAGCTCCTTCAACACCGCTAATTTTTAAAACATCAGTCATGGTTGCACAGTAATTTGGCAAGCCGAAGCTATCGGGATTAATCGCTTTTTCATAGGTGAAATGTCGATAGTTCATGCAGAATCTATCCCAGGCGGCCATCTGAATGCGGAACAGAATAATAATCAAATTAGCTAATGCTAAAGATATGGGGATGCGAAAGTAGATCTTTTTGCCTAAATAAGCACAAACTTCTTCCACTGCTTGATCAGCAGTTAACTGCGCTTGACCTAAAACAAATCGACGTGGTTGATCATTTGTAGGATGATCAATCAAATATCGCACTACAGTGGCAATATCTCGCCCGTGAATAAAGTGAAAACTGCCATCAGCTTCAAAAAAGCGAATTAAATTAATATATTTCGTAATTTCTGGAATGCCAGATGTGACAGCAGAATAGGGTTTATTGGCATCACCGCCGACTACTAAAGTGGGGAAGAGTGTGGTAATTTTAGGTGCGATCGCTAATTCCGATGTCTTATATAAGCAGTCATATTTAGAACGAATATAATCTGTCCCAATTTCCCCTGCTTCTTTTAATGGTTGATTGTAACGATCCAAAACGCTAGCTGTCGAAAAATAAATTACCTGCTGGCAACGCTCTGGATCTAGCAGCTTCATCAACTCTATAGTTTTGATGACATTAATATCAAATGTTTGTTCACCACCCCAAGCTGTGGCGGTGAGTATTGCTATATCAATTGTTAGTAATAAATCAGAAAATTGGCTAATGTTTTGCATATCGCCTTGCAAAACATTAATACCTGAACGTGCCTTGGTATCAACTTGTAGTTTATTTGGGTTCCTAACTAGCAGATACAGTTCGTGTTCTGTTTCCTTAATTAAGGTTTCTGTTAGATAATGACCTATACAACCACTTGCACCAGTCACTAAAATCCGTTTCTGACTCATAGAGAATTTCTAAAAAGTAGGGAGTTAAAAGTTAAGAGTTCAGAATAAAGCTAAAAGTTCCGAATCAGAATTTGGGAATAAAAATCAGAACTCTTGTAGAGACGCGATGAATCGCGTCCCTACTTTTAACTCTTAACTCCTGCAAGATTTAGTTCCTTTGCGGTTTCAAAGAAGAAAGCGACATTTTCTTCTGGAGTTTCTGGTAAGACACCGTGACCGAGATTGAGAATATGACCCCAATTACCAGCTTTGCGAACGGTATCGAGAATGCGATCGCGGATAAACTGTTTAGAGCCAAATAGCACGCCTGGGTCAAGATTTCCCTGAACTTTGACTTGTTTGCCCAATCTGGCTCGTGCGTCTGCCATATCCACCGCCCAGTCTACAGTGACAATATCAGCACCAGATATCGCCATTCTTTCCAACACACCCGCACTACCGCTAACTAGCAAAATCAAAGGTGTATCAGGATGAGTTTGCTTAACTTGCTGGAAAACTCTCTGCTGATAGGGGAGAGCAAAGGTATCATAATCTTGAGGACTCAATTGACCTGCCCAAGAATCAAACATTTGCACAACTTGAGCACCAGAATCAATTTGGTAGCGGGCATAAATGGCGATCGCATCTGCTAATTTAGCTAACAATTGATGCAATATCGTCGGGTCGGAAAATGCCATGTTTTTGATGATGGAGTAGGTTTTAGAACCTTTTCCTTCTACCGCATAAGCTGCTAGTGTCCACGGCGCACCCACAAAGCCTAACACCGTCGATTTATCGCCCACTTCAGAGCGCAGTGCTTGTAAAATTGTCTTGATAAATGGTAAATCTGCTTCTGGTTCTAAAGGACGCAAACGATCAATTTGTTCTTGAGTCCGCAGAGGCGAGTCAATGATTGGCCCTTTACCTTCGGCAATGTCCATGCCAATACCCAAACCAGGTAATGGGGTGACAATATCAGAAAATAAAATTACTCCGTCTGGCTGAAAGGCTTTCCAGGGTTGCAAGGAAACTTCAATTGCTACTTCTGGAATTTCCGAGCGATCGCGAAAGGAAGGATACTTATCTCTCAAGTCTCGATATGCTTTCATATATCGTCCCGCTTGTCGCATCATCCATACAGGGGGACGATCTACCACTTCACCACGAGCAGCCCGCAACAGATGAGGAGTTGTTGAAGAAACACCCATTTATCACTTCATCCTAAGTCACTTTTTTATGTCACTGTTTAGCTTATCATTCTGGCATTACGCTTTTTCAGCAGGTTTGCACTAAAAGGGGAGTGGGGAGTTGGGAATAGGATAAAACAAGAATTAACATTGAACTGGATATTGGGCATTAGGCATAGTTGTCCTCCTTGTCTTCTTCATTCCCTACTCCCTACTCCCTACTCCCCACTCCCCTACCTTCCTATGCAAACTGACTCTAACAGTCGTGATCATGCTGCATCTACTAACAACGAGCCTAATCCAGGGAAATTTTTGATTCCGCGATCGCAGCGACAGAGGTTCTTTATTCAGTTTACCTTGATGACCGTTATTGGATGGGTTGTGGGTGGCGTTGTCAGTATAGCCTTAGAGAAAATTATTCTCCAAAGCCTCTCACCTACCGTTGCTCTCCAGCCACAAACATGGAGCATTTTAGTCAGAAGCCTTAGCAACGTTGTGTTTGCAGTAATTTTCGCCACCGACCAGAGCCTTATTCTTTACCGATATTTATCGGGTTGGCAGTGGCTATTTGCTACCAGCGTCGGTTGGTTGATTGCCAACGGCATTTCTACAGCTTGGATTAACTACATTTCAACCATTGCCTCATCGTTAAATGAAACTTTATCTCCTGAACAAATTTTTATTTTTGGATTTATGTCAGCGATCGCATATATAATTTCTGGTATTTGGCTGGGGCTTTGCCAATGGTTAGTATTGAGGCGATATACAGCAGACATTTGGTGGTGGAATTTTTTACCTTCAATCTCTTTTTTATTAATTAGTATTTTGGTTTGGTTGCTTTTTCTCGTACAAAATTTAATTCCAGAAGCAACCCGTATTCCTATCTTGTATTGGAGTGGACAATTATTTACAGCAGTGATTCTGGGAATCATCCCAGCAATTGGCTTGTGTACCTTGAAAAGAAATTCCCATCGCAAAACTGAAATTTCTGCATGATCATCCTTACGAATTACGAATTATTAATTGTTATCCCAAATAAGTTCTAAACGCTCTTGTGCTGTTTTGAGAGCTTTTTCAGGAGACTCACCCAGCAACGTAGCCTCGATAGCTCGACCAAGACTGTCAGAAAGACGGCTATATCCAGCAATAATCGGTCGAGCGCCAGCTAGAGGAATTTGTTCCATAAACACTTTTAACCAAGGTTTTTGGTTCATGAATTGCTGATAAGCTTCACTTTGTGCAGCTTTAAGGTTAACTGGTAAAAAACCTGTTCCGATACTCCATTCTTTTTGAAATTCTTCACTCAAAACATACTCTAAAAACTTGAGTGCAGCTTGCTCTCTAGCTAGTGTAGTCTTCATCACATACAGATTTCCACCACCTGTCACCGTAGCTTGAGCAACATTTGTAGGTATGGGAAATGCGTCATAATCAACTTTAGATTTAGTGATATAAGTCCAAGGCCCCGTAATTTGCATAGCAACGCGACCTGCTATAAAAGCATCTTCTTCATAACCCCGCTCTGGAGAAGAAAGCATTGCTGAACCATCTTTTAATAGCTGTTGCCAGAATTGTAAGGCTTTCAGCACTCCAGCATTCGTTAAATCCGGTCGGTTATTTGTCATTACTTCTCCCCCAGCGCTCAATAAAAAAGGGAAGCAGCTAAAAACAGTCCATTCTCCCTTTCCTAAAGGCAGAACAATTCCGTACTGTTCTGGTCGGTTGTCGCCATTGCGGTCTATGGTCAATTTTTTGGCAACTTGCCTCAACTCTTCCCAAGTCTTAGGCATTTGCGTAATTCCCGCAGCTTGGAAAAGCTTAGGTCTGTAAAAAATGCCTATATTGCTGGTGTACAATGGGGCTGACCAAAGATGACCGTCTAATTGCAATTCTTCAAGTAGGTTAGGGCTGATTTCTGACTTTAATGGCAATTTGTCCAACCAATCTTCTAAAGGTATAATTGCCTTTAAATCTGCTAACTGACCTGTAATTTGTGGGTAGAATGCCAGAATATCTGGAGGCGCATTACCCACAACTGCTGTTAATATTTTTGGCAATTGGGGTTGAGCTAAGAAGACAGATTCTACCTGGATATCAGTATGAGTCTGATTAAACTTTTCTAGAAGTTTTTCAAACACATCCCGATTAGCAGGGGGATTGATCGCTTGCCATAAGGTCAAATGAATTACTCCGTCATCCTTCTGTGCTAGTCCCTGACAACCAGATAAAAATATTAGGTACGAACTTAAGACAATCCCTATAAGTAACATTTGCCAAACAGAACCAATGAACCTGCGAGAATAATGGCTTATTTGGAATGGAAAAAAGATATTCTTCATACCAGGTAGTTAATCAAATTAAGAAATACTCTCCAAAACACTTTTGGTAATACTAGTTTCTGCTCTTGTGTAAATATAGGTTTGAGGTTCGGTTACTTTTGCGGTTCTAAAGATTTTTGCTGCCCGATACCAAAAGTCTGTATCCTCTCCATAAGCAATATTATTAAATCCTTTTACCTCAAAAAATACCTGCCTCTTACCAAAAAATGTTGGGCCTAAAACACAATCTCGGAGATTAATTTTTTTACCTGATTGAAAATAATCTGCAACCCAAACCTCTTCTTCTGTTGTGAATCCACTTTCAATCAAGTCAATTTCTGGATTAGCTTTCATATATTCGATTCGTGCATCCAAGTGATTGACTTTGTACGCATCATCGCTATCGATGAATGTTATGTATTTGCCGAAAGATGCCTGGATACCAGCATTTTTAGCATACCACAGCTTCTTGTTTTGATGTTTCAAATACCGGATATTTTGAAATTGTTGAATATAAGGATTAACAATTTCAAAAGTATTATCTTCGCTACCATCATCAACTACAATCAGTTCCCAATCTTTAAAAGTTTGAGCGATAACACTATCAATGCAATTATTGAGATATTTTGCCCGATTGTAGGTACAGAGGATAATTGATATTTCATGACTGGAATCAAAAACTAGAGTTTTCATTGTTAAATCATCATTGTATTGTTCACACAAAAACCTGACCAATAAAGGTGTTAACAGTCTGAGAAATTACTCTTTAACTATGTACATTTATAAATTCACGCATAATATCATTATAATTATAAATTAGACGACTAAGATCAAAGTTTTCTCGGACGTATTCTACAATTTCCGGGCGACAATGTTGGTTTTTCTCAATCATCTCGCTAATTGCATTCGTAACAATTTTTTGAGATTCTGCTGTGGTATTAGTTAGAATATCATCTGGCAAAACTCTGATGAATTGTTTGTTATGTAAATTGGCACTAGCAGATTCGGAAACAACGATACATAAACCTGCTGCCATTGCTTCTAATACTACTAATGGTGCAACTTCTCCTTCACTAATTAAAACTAAACAACTATAATCTGTGAGACGATGATAAACTTGTTCTAAACTCCATACACCTAAATGTTTTGTCGTTATTCCTTCAACAAAATCAGGATCATCTAGAGGGCCAACAAAATCTACTGCAATCTTTCCATCTATTATTTTCGCTAGTAATTTTTGTTGTTTTCTTGGTTGAATCCAACCTAAACAAATAGTTTTATTATTCCCTTTAGATTGAAAATTTACTTTTTGAGTATCAATACCGTTCATTTGCACTGATATGTATCCAGAATAGCCTGCTTTCAGGAAGAAATCTTTTGTTAAGTGAGAAAGGGCAATTATTCCAGGTGCATTGAAATAATGTTGATATGCTTGTCTAAATTCTTCATTCCATTTATCTGTTTTAAACAAATAACCATCATGGCAGGTAAAACAATACTTCTGTTTAAGGTGTAGATTAAATTCGTTTACAAAACTGTAGGCGTGTAAATGCACAAAATCATAATTATTATTATTAATATATTCTATGACTTCGTTAACATTTTTTTCATTTATAATATCAACTTGATGTCCAATTTTCTCTAAAAAATTCTTGTATCCATTTATCACAGTCAAAACAGAATGTGATAGGGGAGGTTCAGGGATATAACCCCAAGCGACAAGAGCAATTTTCATAAATAATTTCTCCTCACAGTTTTAGGTTTGCTTTTCAGCCAAAATACAATTTGCGACGGGATAATCTGGATGATAAGCGTCTAGTTCTTCAGATGTTAGTTCTTCTACGGCTATTCCATGATAACTAGCTATTACAGTGGTAGGATTGCCATAGACGTACAACTTCTGTTGAGAGAAGTTTCTAAATATCCAGGCGAAAGCATCAGGTAAAGGTCGCCAATAATCAACAGGAGTAGCATGAACTCTAATCGCACTTGGTACTATCGCAAAACATTTTCCAATTATTAGTTTGTAGCACTCTGCTTTAATAATACCTCGAATATTACGCTCTGTTTAAGTAGATAATTTAGCCCCACACCTTTTACAAAACCCAGCATCTACATCGTGGAAAGACAAACCACAACCTGAACAAACTATTTCTACCTGATTAGCAGTTTTCACCACTCGCTTAATTAAATCTCCCACTTGCCAAGGAATTAATGCAATTCCTGTGAAAATCATCAGTACTGTTAGCAAACGCCCTAATTCAGAAATTGGAGTAACATCACCAAACCCTACAGTTGTCATTGTGACAACAGAAAAATAAAATGCATCCAAAAATGTCCCATAGTTTTCAGGATTAACCGGATGCTCGACTTGATAAATTAAGCCAGAGTAAATAAAAACAATTGCAAATAATGTAAATAATATTCGTGCAAAAATCATCCCATCTTCAGTGCTGATACTGGCGAATAAAAATTTTCTATCTATAAATCTGATTAATCGTAAAATCCGAAACCATCGTAGTAAGCGGATAAAACTGATATCTACGATTCCTAGAAAAAATGGCAAAATTGCCATTAAGTCAATAATCGAATAAAAGCTAAAAATATACTTAATTTTGTTTTCCGCACTCCACAGACGGAGAGAATATTCCACCGCGAAGATAATAACGATCGCACTATCGGCTATGTTCAATTGAAACCGCACAAAATCAGGAATATTATATGTTTCTGCCACAAAAATCCCTGATGACAGTAGCACCAAAGCGGCAAGTGTTAAATTAATCGCTTTACCTAATGGTGTTTCCAAATCTTTTAAATAAAATTCTGTTTCTTCTCTGCTCAGTAACATATTTAACGATTAACTAAATTTTAATTATTTTCCAGTTATAGCATTAGAAATACGATATAGTTAACTATTATGATTATGTTCAAGCAAGCTTATATGAACCCAGAATATTTTATGCGTTTAGCATTGGCAGAAGCAAAAAAAGGTGATGCCCCTTACGGTGCAGTTATTGTTAAAGATAACGAAGTCGTTGCCGTAGCTCATAATACTGTTAGGAGAGACAATGATCCATCAGCCCATGCAGAAATCAACGTCATTCGCAGTTTAACAGCTAAACTTAAGAGCTATTCTTTAGAAGGTTATAGCATATATACAACTAGCGAACCTTGTCCAATGTGTGCAACCGCTTGTGTTTGGACTGGCATATCAGAAATTATATATGGCACTTCAATTCAAGATTTAATCTCACTAAATCAATCACAAATTAATATATCTTGCGAACAAGTTATCGCTAAATCATTTAGAAAAATTAAGGTGACAAAAGACCTTTTAAAAATAGAATGCCTACAATTATTTAAATTATCTTAAATCTATATGGTGCATTATATGTTGCTCGTGTCAAAAAATATGGTCGGTCTGAGTGGAGATAATTAAATTCAGATACAGACCGAGTTGTTTATCATATTTCCCTATCGGCAGCTAAAGACGATATTTACTTATCTCCACATAGTTTGGTTTTTTCGCGCCGACTTACTTAATGGTTGCAAAGCTAGTACGAATATTAAGGCGATCGCCGATTTATTGGTTAGTGAAAAAGGCGAGTTAATTTAAGTAGCCTTGAACGAACGGCGTACACCTGATTGAAACTCCCAATAATCCACTGAAGAATTACTTATAACCAAGATTCTTCCTGGGATTTATCGCTAAATAAACCCAGCAGTGGTCCGAGAATTGCCCCAAAGATAAACCCGCCTGCATGGGCCCAGTAGGCAATACCGCCGCTTTCCATACCGATGTTGGTGCGTGCTTCCAGACTGGTAATTCCGTAGAAGGCTTGTTGAAGAAACCAGAATCCCAAAAAGAAATATGCCGGGACACGGAAAGTTGGGAAGAAAAACCCTAAAGGCACAATGCCAAGAACTTCCGCCTTGGGAAAGCGGAGAATGTACGCTCCCATGACACCTGCGTAGGCATCAGCCCGTCGTAGACATCGCACCACTTGCACCCAAAGAAGGAATGCTAGAATCTTGAGCGAAGTACCATTGGGTCAAGGATGCCAAAATACCGCAAGATAAATAAAACAGCAAATATTTGGCATGACCTAACTTATCTTCAACATTATTGCCAAAAATCCAGAGAAACAACATATTACCAGCTAGATGCAAGAAACCACCGTGCAAAAATTGTGAAGTAATCAAAGTTGCCCACTCTGGAACTGGTTGATGCACAGAAATACCAGCAAAGCTTAAGCTGAGTTCACGCGGAACTACAGCCGCAAGGTGTAAAAACCCATTTAATCCTTGTGATGGAAGACTTGCTTCATAAAGAAAAGCGAGGACATTAGCAGCAATCAGTCCATAAGTCACATAAGGCGTGATTTTTGTAGGATTATTATCTCTAATTGGAACCACGGGCGTTTTTCCTGGTTTTAAGACAGCAGTCTCACAGTACTGAATTCCATAAGTAGTTTCTTCTATCTCGTGGATGGATCTCGCTTTAACTGTGTTTATTTTTTTTAAGTCTAATAGGTGTTACGAATAATTTTATAAATATGTCATCTAACTGATTTGACATCCACCCCATCCCTGAAGGGCTACGGTGTACACACAAGTCCTAAAAACCAACTTGATAAGGCTTTCCTCGTTCCTGGGCTGCCGCCTGGGAATGCATTCATTGAGTCTCTGGCTCAATGTCTAACTGAAGGCGGAGCCTCTAATCAGCCATTCCCACGCAGAGCATGGGAACGAGAGAATCGTGCTTTTTTCGACTTGTGTGTACACCGTAGCCCTGAAGGGAGGGGATTCTAAGAAGTTACCTTCTGAGGTTTTCTGCTTCCACGAGTCGGCTTACTTAGAGGGATTTCTCTACCCACGCAGAGGTCGTTCTCATCCACAGACGGTAAAAAGACTAGATTATTTAGCCTATCATGACAAATCTTCCAGGGAAACTGAAGAAGACTTTAGGCCACCTCTATGGATTAAGAACATTGTTAGAATATAATTTTTGACTCTACAAAGTCTCGCAGTATGAGAGGTTGGGTTTGTAACGGGATCATTTGGTCAATTCTGCACGTAATTGATTAACTACCCGATCTAGTCCCACGGAATGAGCGGCTTTGAACAATAAACGATCGCCTGCTTGCACAAATGTCTTCAACTTAGCCACTAACTCGGCATGAGTTGCAAAGCACTCTGATGGGATACCCTCGGCACTTTTGACGATCGCTTCGGCATCTTCTCCATCCACCAAAACCAACAAGCCGTCTAAATTCAACTTTCGTACTGTTTCTCCCACTCGTTGATGCAACTGCTGCGATCGCTCTCCCAATTCTTTCATTGCACCCAACACGGCAATCTTCCGCTTTCCGGGTGTGTCTGCCAATAATTGCAACGCTGCGCTCATAGCTTCTGGTGCAGCATTATAAGTTTCATCCAAGATTACCACATCATTGGGCAAGGTAAATCGCTGCGATCGCCCTGTGGGCATATCCACCACCACACCTGCTTTGAAGCTTTCCCAATCAATTCCCAACACTTTAGCCACCGCTAAAGCTGCCAAGAAATTAGTTGCATTGTGACGACCAGGTAGCGGCAAAGGCAGTCGGATTCCTGCGACTTCCACAGTCTCGTTATCAATGAACTGTCCTTGGATATCTCCACCAGAAAAGCCGTAAGTTACAACTTGTCCGTGCCAAACTTTCGCCGCCGTGGCAATGAGTAGGGGATTATCGTAGTTGAGGATTGCCACGCTATCAGCAGGCATTTCGGCTAATAACTCACATTTTGCCTCAGCGATCGCTTCTTCGGAACCGAGTAATTCAATATGTGCTGTCCCCACATTGGTAATGACTCCGATGGTTGGACGTGCTATTTGCGTCAGCTCGGCAATTTGTCCCCTACCCCGCATTGCCATTTCAATCACAGCGTAGTCATGTTCTGCACCAAGTTCTAGGAGAGTTTTCGGGACACCGATTTCGTTGTTGTAATTTTCATAAGTTTTGTGAACTGCTCCTTGTGATGCCAAAACTGCCGCAATCAGTTCCTTGGTTGTAGTTTTGCCCACGGAACCTGTTACGCCAATTACAGGTATATTAAAGCGATCGCGCCACCATCTACCGATTTTCTGATATGCTTTGAGCGTGTCTTTTACCTGTAACACAGGAAATCCGGGATTTTCGTATTCAAAATCTACAATTGCAGCTATTGCACCCTTGGCGATCGCTGTCGGTACAAATTCATGGCCGTCAAATTTATCGCCTCGGAAAGCCACAAATATTTCACCTGGCTTTAGGGTACGGCTATCTGTTTGTATATTTTTACTTCCTTGTGTTAAGTCAGTTTCAGATAAGTTTAGAGGACAGGCCAAAAGAACTTCAACTAATTGAGTTAGAGTGGCAGAACAAGGCATAAGTAATTTACAATTTAAACTTCAAATTTATAAAATCGAATTATGACATAATATTGGATTAAACAACAAGATTCCCGACTTTTCTAAGAAGTCATAAATCTGAGCATTCCAAAAAGAGGACGCACCCGGACAACCATAACTAGAGTTTGCAATCCTGCCTATAAATATTATTAGCAATTAAGATGCGTTCACCCTGCTCCTTACCCGACATGAGTAAGTAAGTGCGATTCCTGGCTGAACCCCGTATTGGCTCTACTCCTGACTGGGAGCAGCAGGTTGCGATTGAGGTTGTTGGCGTAAAAGGCGCAAAGACTCCCGCAATTTGTTCTGGCTAGTGTTTTCTCTTCGCCGCCGCCGATTTGTGGCTGTTTGTGGCTTTTGAGATGAATTGGTAGTTGCTCTTTCACGCCGGATGCGGCGTAGGGACTCTCTAGCATTTCCTTGAGTGCGAGTTGTCCTAGCTTCAGATGATGAACCTCCGGTACTAGTTTCTCTTCTCTGAGGTTGCAACCGTCTACTAAATCCAGAATCTATCGGTCTTGTCGTCGTAGCTTCATTAGATGAGGGTGTCAACTCTCTGCGCCTACGTTTTGGAGTTTCCTCTATGGAGTTGGTAGCCGTTGTCTGCTGGGTTCTCTCTTGTGTTTGTCTTTCTTGTCTTTGTCTGTTTCGTTCTTGGACTTGGCGGTATCGCCGTGAACCTTGTATAGCAAATTCAGTGCCTATCGATACTCCTTGTCTACCACCTTCTGCGGGTTTTAATTTCCAGTCACGCGCTTGTCTCAAAGTTTCTTCATCTAAATCGCGGTTTCCACTGGAGCGAGCAATTCGCACATTTGTAACATTGCCTTGTGCATCAGTATCAACAGCTACTTCTACTCTGCCTTCCACTCCTCGTCGTCTTGCTGACTCAGGATACTTAGCATTACATTCGCGGCAGGCTGCACGACCATTACCATTGCCTGAACTGTTTATTTTTGGAGGTGTTGGCGCCGTTGGCGTTGTTGCTACTGTTGGACGGTTTACTGGTTCATTACCAATGCCGCTACCAATGCCGCTACCAATGCCGCTACCAATTCCACTACCAATTCCACTACCAATTCCACTACCAATTCCACTACCAATGCCGCTACCAGTCCCACTGCCAATTCCACCGCCAGTGCCAGTACCAGTTCCTCCGCCAGCGCCGGTTCCGGTGGTTGTACCGACAGCGATCCCATTACCTGAGCCTAAACCAACACCAGAGCCGCCACCACCGCCACCAGCCGAAGTTGCTTTAGAATCTCCAGATAGAGGCGATCGCGCAATGGATGCAGATTTCACAGAAACTTCTGACTTGGTAGCAATTACTGTTGACGGCGTATTTGTCGGCTGTGGCTTCTGAGCGATCGCTGTAATCTGTTCAAATTGCTGCTGAACTTTTTCTACTGGTGAAGTTTCTATAGGCTGTTTTTGGACAATCTCTGGTTCTTTTTTTATTTCTTTTGGAATCTCTGCGATTGATTTTTCTGTTTCCGCAACTGGAGAATCAATGATCGCCACCTCTATTGGTTCTTCTTCTGCTGTGGACACTCTCGTAAAATAATTACCTATACCTGAGGACAGTACGCCGATATGCAGCGCCAGTGAACCTATTAGACTGTAAGTCAGAAAAGACTTGAGAGCCTCAACTTCTTTGGAACGTTGCTCGACAGTAATGCCAGAAAAGCTCATGACTATTGCTACCTATTGTCACTAATTTAGTCATCTTAGAATGTAAAGTTACAAATATCAAGTAAACAATTAAAATTACTTGGGATCGCATTATGGAACCCTGTATTAGCAAAAACATCTTTTCAACCTACCAATATCATGGTTTTTGGACAAAATTAATTTTTGTTTCAATTAAATTAAATTAATTTTTGTAAAGTAAACGAACAAGTAAATAAAATCATCACCATTACATTTGAAAAAATTATCATTGTATTTTATTGAGAAAAAGTTTCAGCTTTTGTTGATATTCTGGTAGTCTGATTTTGTATAGTGGATGACGTTGACGTTATAGAGGCACTACATGGGAATTCAGAATTTGTTTGTAGCAGGCGGTATCGTCATGTGGCCCCTGTTGGCATTTTCGGTATTAGGTGTGGCACTGATCATCGAGCGGATCAGGTTTTGGGTAAGAATTAATCAGCGTCAAAGCCGCGTAGTACGAGATGTTTTGAATCTCTACCGACTCGATAATGTTGTCGGTGCAATGGATAAACTTCAGAAAAACGCAGATTTGCCACTCGCCCGGATTTTTCTAGCGGCTTTAGAATTAGAGGAGCCAAATCCAGAGGAATTTCGTTTGGCATTAGAAAGTGAAGCCCAGGCTGAGATACCTGTGTTAAAACGTTTTCAAAACCTTTTTGAGACAATCATTAGTCTGGCACCACTGTTAGGTCTTCTCGGCACTGTGTTAGGATTAATAACCTCTTTTGCTTCCCTAAATCTTGGTGATGTGGGAGGTGGCAAAACGACAAATGTTACGGCTGGGATTAGTGAGGCTCTAGTATCAACAGCATCAGGATTGATAGTTGCAATATTTATACTCCTATTTGCCAATACTTTTCGGGGACTGTACCAACGGCAAATTGCACTAATTCAGGAGTATGGGGGACAGCTAGAATTACTTTACCGCCGTCGCTATGAACGAGGAGAAAAAACGTATGCGTCTACCAGATGAACCAGAACTTCCATTACAGATCAACATCGTGCCGATGATTGACGTGATTTTTGCAATTTTGACATTTTTCATCATGTCAACTCTGTTTTTAACACGTTCAGAAGGTTTGCCAGTAAATTTACCGAAAGCAGCCACGGCAAAACAACAGCAAGTTCCCTCTAGAATTACGATCACGGTAGATGAACAAGGAACGGTAAGCCTGAACCGAAAACCAATTGCAGTTGATGATTTAACAGCGCAAGTGCGGACTTTAATTGGTTCTAACTCAGAAATGTTAGTGATTATTAATGCTGATGAAAAAGTTGGTCATGGTCAGGTAGTGGCTGTGATGGATCGGGTACGTCAGGTTGAGGGAGCAAAGTTAGCGATCGCCACTCAAAAAAGTAAGTAGAAATACGGACTAAATCGAATTCCCAGATGTCTGAAATCAGGTTGATTAGCCTTTTTTTGATGAAAGCTTAAAACTGTAAAAATCATTTTCAAATAGGGGCTAAGAAGCGTCAGAAACTCCGCGCTACCAAAGTTGAGCGCGGAGTAGTTCATACTTCAAAATACTTTTCGTTCTTCCAAATGAGCATTAATCTCTTGGGGCGATCGCCACACTGGACGCAACTGTTTGCGAGCGAATAGTTGTATTTGATCGCCAACATGAGGCGAACCTGGTTGAGTTGCATTTCCGTAGCTGGTAAGAGCCATTGCGCGTACTGGTTGAGAAAATTCTACTGCCGCTACAAAGGAATCACCACCTATCGATTGGAAACGTTTCTCTGTTTCTGGGGAAAAATTCACAACTCGAAAGGTTCCCAAATATCCATCAGCACCGTTGCCTGGTAAATTTATCTTACCAGTCCGAAGCCGGAAAACTTCTCCCCAGCTAATATCTAGACTGCCATAGGTCTTTTGTATTTCTGTCGCAACTGCTTCTAATAATGCTACAGCTGCTTGCGGATTAGCTAAACCATCGGGGGTGGTACGTGGCTGCGTTTCACTCCAAGGTTGACTAAATGCTTGGTCAAAATCTAGCTTCTCTGCCCAAGCAGCAAACAGCACTGCACCTTGGCTATCTGCATTTGCTTGTCTATCCCATTTTGCTAAGACATCAGCTGCTTGCTGGGCTAATGGATTGCCTTGCTTTTGTGCAGGCGGAATCAAATCATCAAGAATCCGGTCTGCTAGTTCCATTTGTGTAGAATGCTTATAGGCAATCATTTCCTCAAAGGAAATACTTTCATCTTCAGCCAACATTCTGGCAGAACGCTGTGCGCGGAAATCCATTGGCCCTCGTGGTGCCATGTAGGATGGATAATTGTTTGCTTTGATGGCGCTTGGAAAAGTAGTAGTCCAAGGTGCGTCATTAGCATTTTGTAACCAACCACTAGGTGGGTCAATTACTTTAGGCAAATCTTTATAAGGGTGAATTTCAGTCCATAAAGTTTTGGATGTATCGCCGGGGATTATGCCTTGCCAGTATGCAAAGTCTCCTTCTTTCCGCACAGGAACCAAACCGTTGAATAGGTGCATAATATGACCCTCACGGTCGGCATACATAACGGTAAACATCGGGAGTTGCAAGCGTTGTAGCACCTTCTGAAATTGGGTAAGGTTTTTGGCGCTTGCCATATCCCACCACTGTTTCAATATACCTGAACTGTCTTCACCAACAACACGCAACGCTACAGTTTTACCATCTTTTCCTGTGATTACTGGCCCATGAACACTACTTTTGACTGAGAATGTTTGCGTAAGTAACGAGCCTTTTTTTTCCTTTACCTTCAAGGAAAAGGTTGCTGTTTCAAAGGGGCGAACTTTGCCATCGAAGAGATAGCCGTCTTTTTGCAATTTCAGTTCGTAGGCATCCCAGCCATCATGAGTATTGACGGTATGAGTCCAACCTAAATTATCGTTAAAGGCGATCGCTAGTACAGGAATGCCCACCAGTGTTGCTCCGTAAGCATCAATCCCTGGAGCCGTAATTTGTGCTTCATACCATAAAAATAAATCACTCCAAGGCAGGTGGGGATTGGCTAGCAGTAGCGCCTTACCACTGGCAGATCGTTTTGGTGCGATCGCCCAACCATTAGAACCTGGCGCAGACTTTGCATGGGTAATATCTGCAACTCTTCCCGGATCGACTACAAAAGTAAACAGAAGTACCCGTTGCAGGTGACTTAGTACATCTTGCGGCGTCACAGGCAAAACCACTTTTACTTCATCGTCAATTAAATCGGGATGCTCTTTGGCATAAGCATTGATACCAGATGCAAAGGCATTGAGATAATTCCGAAACGCAGAATTTTGCGCTTTATACCAAGTATTAGCACGTTTAGGTACTCCCATTGTCAGTACCCATTCGTCTGATTCTAAATAATCTTCTCCCCAATATTCGGCAGCCCGTCCCCGTGCTTGTCCGTAAAGGCGCAACAATAAGTTCCCGTGACTTTGCATCTGCGCCCAACCAAATGCTTGAAAAGCACCCTGTGGGTTATTACCATAAATATGGGGGATACCATAAGTATCCCAAAGGATTTCCGTCTTTTTGGTTACAGAACTAAAACTTTGACTACTCACCACCAAAGTAAAGATGATAGTGAGTAGAAAAGGTAAAAATTTTCGTGATTTTTTCTGCCAGCCAAAAAGATGATCGAACTGAATTTTAGTAGCAAAAAACATTGTAGTTGTAGTGTAAATATTGTAACTTTCGCTGACAAATACGGCGTTGCTGATTAAGGGGATGAATTTTGTTTCGCGCAAAGGCGCAAAGGCGCAAAGAATTAAGACTTGAATAAATGTAATTTTGGAATTTCCTACCCTGATTCAACAACAGTTTTGGGATATTTTTATTCGGAAGTCCCTTACTCTATTACTTGCTCTGTTCGGATCACTCTTTTGCGACCAGACCACATGACAAAGCCAGTCATAAATAGAATTAATGGTGCTATTCCTAAAAATACATAGAGAATGCGAGTTTTGATTCCCCCGAAAGTACCGAAGTGCAGGGCTGCAATGTATTTCCAAATTTGCTTGCCTAATGATTGTGTTTGTTGATTATCCAAACGCAATACTTTGCCAGTGTATTGATCTAGATGCACTAAGTTAGCTAACTTGTCACTATTTTCTGAAGATTTTTTATACACCCAGAAGGTATCTTCAGGGCTAGTTGCCAAGTAAACAACTGTTGTTTGGGCATTAGGTAATGCTACGTCAGCTTGTTTTAATATTTGTGAAAGTCCTAAAGAACGCTTACCTAATCCAGGCTGAGAAACAGGAGTTTCTGCTGGCTGTGGTGATAAGATAAGTGCGTGAATTAGAGAGTCAGTAAATTCATAAAAACTATAACAAATTCCGGTGAAGGCTGACAGAACAAAAAAGCCAGATGCAATGATTCCTGTAACTTTGTGAACATCAAAGTTAACTCGCTTAGGATGAGCTTTCCATTTAATTTTGAACCCAGTAATTAACCTTCTCCAACCTGGCCATAGTGCTACTCCTGTTATAGACAAAATCAACAACAACAACCCTGTAATACCAACTATCGTGATGCCAATTTTTTCTGCAAACAATCTGTAATGCAAATTTAGCATCAAACGATAAAATGTATATCTTTCAGGGCGATCGCCCATAATATACCCTGTATATGGATTGATAAATATTTCGTAGCGACCATCTAAATAAATTTGCGGATTTGCATTTGGTGTACTCATATTAAGTTTGTATGGATGATAGCTATCTTCTGGAATCTCAATTCCAAAAGCTTGCCAATCTGGGTAAGCTGCTTGAGAAATTTCAAGAATTTTTTCTGGTGAGAGGCTTTGTCCCACAGGAGTTACCCGCCCAAATTGTTGGGATGTAATTAGATCATCAACTTCGGAATGAAAAACTAACAAACTACCTGTTAAGCTAATCAAAACCAGTAGCAATCCTACTGCTAGACCGATATAGCGATGTAATTTAAATATCAAGTCGCGGAGTTGTTTTGCTTTCATGAATTCTTGACCTCAAAAGCAGTAATTGATCAATCAGGATAATTGTTTTTTACCAGGTAATTCGATATCCAATACTCAAGGTTGTGCCTTGACCCGCATAGTTGCCACTATCAAAAAAAGGTGCAAAGTATTGTGAGTAAACCGGGAAATATTGATTATTGAACAAATTTTGGATGCCAATTTGTAGTTCACCTGCACCTAGTTTGATGCTACTGAGATAGTCTACTGTCACATAGCTGCTGATTGCGCCACCATCAACTTCATCTTCAAAGGCGCGATCGCGATCGCCTGAATAAAGTAGTTGCAATCGGTTTCTCCAACCTTTGATAGTTTCGTTCTCTACATAAGCCGTCAATTTCAAAGGCGGAACTGTGATGCTATTTAGCGCTAGATAGTTACCATCATTGTCTTCGTCATTTTCACCTTCTGTCCAAGTGGCTGTACCGCCGAGTTTCCAACCTGTTGCTGGCTCTACGTCAACCGCAGCTTCTATACCATAGATTCGTTGAGGAGCGCGAATAGTTTGTAAGAAGTCGTCAATGACTTCAAAGTTTAAACCCAAGTCTGAAGTATTATAAAAAGCGGCCACTGATGCTTGTACATTCGGCCATTGACCTCGAATCCCAATCTCGTAGTTGTTTACTTTTTGTGGTTCGGTCAGTCTTACCGAATCGCTAACATTTACAAAGTCATCAGGTGGTAGTCTTAAAACTCTACCAATATCGGGTACTGAAAAGCCTTGAGCAAAGTTAGCAAACACACTGATATTTTCTGTCGGTTTGTAGACAATGCCTGCATTAAATACGGTGTCATCAAAATCGCGCCCACCTCCTTGAATATTGCGTCCATCAAAGGTGCTGTAGTCATCAACATCAAATCCTATGCGGACGTGACGTAATCCGCCACTCACTTGCACGCTGTTATTTATATCCCATTGCAACTGAGTGAACAAACCAAGGTCATTGAGGTCATAATTAGGTACGAAGGTACGTTCTTCAATTTTCCGGTAAACCCTACCGCCAGTGCCATCTAACTCATTAGCATCAAAAATTTCAAACCTTTGAGAACTCTGCTCATTCGTGTAGTCAATTCCCCAAAGTAAACTAACAGTCTTTGCTTGAGTTAGCGGAGTTTCGATTTGTAATCGTCCGCCAATTTGTTGTGAGTCTCCAGGTGTATTGAAAACAAAGCCTGTAAAGCCTTCACGGTCATCGTTAGGAAAACCACCAGGGAAGATGTTTTTCCGAAAATACAATTGAGAACTCAGCTTGCTACCAAAAATGTTGTCATTGGTGTAGTTTAAATTAACTAAAGTATTTTTCAGAGTATCTGTATTCCTAGCCCCGATAACAGTTGTTCCTTCTGGTAGGCGGATGGCGCGGGATTTTTGAATACCGGGAATGTTATCAATTTCAGGGTCGGAAATAAACTCAGTGTCTTGTTCCTGCTGGTAATGATTGAAGGTAAATTGCAGGCGCTGTTCCGGTGACAATTCGACTCCGATCTTACTTAAGACGTTCAATTTCGTGATGTCGTCTTCACCTGAAAAGTTAGCAATGCGATCGCCATCTGCATCATAAAAACCGGCAGCAGTAGCGAGAGAAAAACCCAAAGTATAGTCAAATTTGCCTTCAGTACCAGATATTTGATGCGACAACTTGTAGCCGAAACTATCTTCAGAGCGGGTTAAAGAAGTGTTTAAACCAATATCTGTTGTAGAAGTTAGTTTTTGACCGCTTGGCCTCTTAGTAATAATGTTGATCACACCACCGGTAGCCTGACCACCATAAATCGCGTTGGGGCCGCGCACAACCTCAATCCTTTCAATTGCGCTGGGATCGATGGTTGAGAGTGCAGCTGGAATAGATTGCAAATTACTGTTTTGAGGAACGCCATCAATTAAAACGGAAATGTTGCGACCTCGCAAAGTCTGCCCAAAAATATTACTACGATTAGTGGGTGAACCAAAGCCAGGAACGGTTTTGGCCAGAATATCAGTTAAGTTAGTGCTTAACTTGGCTTGTTCTTCAATCTGTTCACGCCCAATCACAGTTACAGAACGCGGTACATTCAGCACGTCCTCTTCGGTACGGGTTGCTGTCACTACGAGTTCAATTGGTTCGTCACTTTCAGCTGTTGACTCAGTAGATGTTGATTCACTCGCTGGTGGTTGTGGTGATTGTTGTTCTGGTGATGGTGGTTGTGGTGATGATGGTTGTTGTGTGACTGATGCAACAGGTATAAAGCCAAAAATCAAACCCTCATCACCATCAAACAACTCGACAGTTGGTAGCCCCGACTCTCCTGTTACCGTCAATCGGACAGTATTCGGATCTTGATTAGTTACTTGTAAAAGCGAAATTCCTGCTGTTGGTTTCTCTTGGCGAAATGTCGTCTCACCATTAGATAGCCGCAATTGAGCGTTGGGAATATCAGCAATATATGTATTGCCCTCGTTCTTTGGTGAGACTTGCAACTTATCCCCTTGAGAAGTCTCTAAGATAATCTCTACACCCTTGTCGGTGGGATTAACTTTAACTGCCGTAACTGGTATGACCGCTTGGACTGGCGCCTGAACTACGTTTTGGGCGCTAGTATGCGGCAAATTTATCTGTGAACCAACTTTCTCAGAACTTACACTTGTACCAGAGCTTGTGTCAGAGCGTTGCTCGTCTATTTTTAGTGTCTCCTGACTTAAGGCAGGAGTTATCAACAGCAAAAAAAATGCGCCTGTAAGCAACAGGCTTTGAAATAGTTGATCTCGTTTCATTTTTGTCCTCAACACCAGTGGCGCCGCTTCACTTGTACTTGGCGACACAGCAAATTATTAAAATATATTCGCATTACATATTAGGATAAATCGTTGCTTATTACAAATAGTTTTGTCATTAACTAATAACTTTGATGAGAATTTTTAGAATAAGCTGCTGAACAACGCTAGAAGGCAGTGGGATCTGGAGGCGATCGCTCAAAGGTCGCTGAATAACCCGCCCTTTAAGCAAAAATTCGGCTCTTCAACTTTACATAAGTTAAAATTCCTTGGCTTTTAATTGCAAAAGTGCTTGAGAATTTTTCTGTATCTACCCTCTCAAAAATTGCTATAAGTCAATAAAAGCAAGCAATTTGATGATTTAATGCCCAGAATTAACTAAAGGACAAGGACAATTTATTCATAGCCTCAGCTAATTTTTATAAGATTTATTAATAACTTATGCTTATAATAGATAGCTTGCAATTGCAATTAACTTCTATTAAACTTGGCGTTAACAATTGAAAATGAGTTGCAATTAGCTCAGTTAAAAATAGCGATCCTAGTCACCTAAAGGCTAGCTGTGGTTGTCCCATCATTTCTTAAGTGCCGGCAAGAAATCCTGTGGATTTTGTGCTTTTGATGGGTGTAGAGAGTTTAAGATTTTTCTCTCTAAGAAGGAATGGAGTAAGTTTTCCTTCTTTCATTCTCAAGATTATCAGTGTGCATCTCAACGGTTGAAAGCAAGATGAATCAAGCTTTTCATGGCTTAAAAAGTTCCCCTGAATACTCTACAGTTGTTGATATCCTCCACTTAAGAAGCTCTATACAGGCAGAGCAAATTGCTTTTACCTTCTTAGAAGATGGAGAAACAACACAAGCAACACTGACTTACCGTGAACTAGATCGGCGATCGCGTGCGATCGCATCTCAACTACAAGCATTAAATTTAAGTGGGGAACGTGCCTTACTGCTTTATCCACCAGGACTAGATTACTTGGTTGCTTTTTTCGGTTGTCTGTATGCTGGGGTGGTAGCGGTTCCAGCTTACCCACCGCGCAACCAGCGCAACACACCGAGAATTAAGGCTGTGGTGACAGATGCACAGGCAGCGATCGCTTTGACTACAACCGCAATTTTACCCACTGTTAAATCCTTGCTAACCGGAAATTTGCAATGGCTAGCTACTGATAACCTAGAGCCAGGAATAGAAGATACTTGGCAACAGCCGATTATTCATACAGATACTTTAGCCTTTCTGCAATATACATCAGGTTCTACAGGTACACCAAAAGGCGTGATGCTCAGTCATGGTAATCTGCTGCACAACGCAGCCATGACTTATCAATTGATGGAGCATTCAGATGCAAGTAAGTTTGTATCCTGGCTGCCTATTTATCATGATATGGGACTGATTGGAGGCATACTACAACCTCTATATGGTGGTTTTCCTTGTATCTTAATGTCTCCAGCATCTTTTTTGCAGCGCCCTTACCGATGGTTGCAGGCTATTTCTAGATATAAAGGTACTACCAGTGGTGGGCCTAACTTCGCCTACGAGCAATGTATTCAAAAGATTACTCCTGAACAACGCCAAACTCTTGACTTAAGCAGTTGGAGTGTGGCCTTCAACGGTGCCGAACCTATCCGAGGAGAAACTTTAGAGCAATTTGCAGCGACTTTTGCTGAATGTGGGTTTCGCAAAGAAGCTTTTTACCCCTGCTATGGTATGGCAGAAGCAACATTGATGGTGACTGGAGGAGAGAAAGCAGTCATACCTACGATTAAAACAGTTACAGCAACAGCACTCGCCAGTAATCGGATAGCTCAAGCCAATAGTGAAAATCGGGATGTCAAGACTCTAGTTAGCTGTGGTTACACTTTACCAGGACAACAGATAGTTATTGTCAATCTAGAAAGTTTGATTAGTTGTCAAGCTGATGAAGTTGGAGAAATTTGGGTATCCGGGCCGAGCATTGGTCAAGGTTATTGGAATCATCTAGAAGAGACTCAAAATACTTTTCACGCATACCTTCAGGATAGTGGAGCAGGGCCTTTTTTACGGACTGGAGATTTAGGCTTTTTGCATGATGGCGAACTCTTTATTACCGGACGAGTCAAAGATTTAATTATTATCCGAGGTCGTAACCTCTACCCTCAAGACATTGAGTTAACTGTAGAATCCAGTCATCCAGCTTTACGTAATGGTAGCGGTGCAGCCTTTAGTGTTGAGATTGGTAATGAAGAACGGCTATTTATAGTTCAAGAATTAGAATTTCGTGCCAAAGCAGATATTGATGAAGTTATTGCTGTAATTCGCCAAGCTGTAACCCAAGAACATGAGGTGCAAGCTTATGGTGTGGTGTTAATCAAACCAGGTAGTATCCCTAAAACCTCTAGTGGCAAAATTCAACGCCGTTTAACTCGTTCTAAGTTCATATCAAATAATTTAGATGTTGTAGGATGCAACACTTTCCAAAGTAGTGAGGTTGTCAAAACCACAAATCAGTTACGACGAGAAGTTCTTTTAAAGCTGACACCGCAAGAACGTCAACCACTGTTAGAGTCATATCTTCAAGAACAAGTGGCACGGGTATTAGCGATCGCACCCGATGCAATCATACCCGAACAATCATTAACTACTTGGGGACTCGATTCTCTAGCAGTATTTGAGTTAAAAAACCGGATTGAGGTAGACTTAGAAGTTGCTGTTTCTGTGGCAGAATTCTTTGAAGGTTTGAGTGTGCGATCGCTCTGTTATAAAATATTGGCTGAGTTGAAAAACACAGCTACACCTTCATTACCTCTAACTCCAGTTCTCAAAGCTACAACTTACCCCCTTTCTAGCGCTCAACAGGGACTCTGGTTTATTAATCAGCTAAATATAGAAAATCCTGCGTATAACGTTCCTATCGAAATTACTTTTCAAGGGAACCTTAACATTACTGCATTGCAAGATAGTTTCAACGAAATTATCAAACGCCATGAAGCCTTGCGGACAAACTTTGTAGTTGTTGAAGAAGAAACCGTTCAGGTTATTCATCCATCTGTAAGTTTGACTTTGCAAGTTGAAGATTGGCAACAATCGACAAAGTTAATTCAACAACCCTTTGACTTATCTTCTGAATTGCTCTTACGCGCTCAACTTATACATTTAGCTGAAAAAGAATACAAACTACTCCTGATTTTGCACCACATTATTGCCGATGGTTGGTCTGTAGGAATACTAATCAGAGAACTGACAGCAATTTATGAAACATTCGCGCAGGGAAAACCATCTCCACTTCCAGAACTACCCCTTCAATATGTAGATTTTTCTGCTTGGCAAAGACAGTGGTTGGAGAGCGATCGCATTCAGTCTTCATTAACATATTGGCAGCAACAATTAAGTGGCAAACTGCCTATATTAAATTTACCAACCGACCGACCGCGATCGGCAATTCCTAGCTTTAAAGGCGCACAAGCAACATTAGTTTTGCCTCCTACTCTCACAGCAAAACTCAAAAGCCTCAGCCATCAGGAAGGTGTTACTTTATTCATGACCTTATTGGCTGCTTTCAAAATATTACTTTATCGCTATACAGGCGAGACAGATATTCTGGTAGGTTCTCCCATTGCCAGCCGCAACCGTGCTGAAATTGAACCGTTAATTGGGTTTTTTGTCAATGTTTTAGTACTGCGTACCAATCTTTCAGATATACCCAGTTTTAAAGAGTTACTAACAAGAGTTAAGTCAACGGCTGTAGCTGCTTACGCTCACCAAGAACTACCCTTTGAGAAATTAGTAGAAGTACTCCAACCAGAACGAGATATTAGTTACAATCCACTGTTTCAGGTGGCGTTTGTACTCCAGAATATTCCGATTTCCCCTCCGCAGTTAACGGATATATCTATAACCATTCAAGAAAAGTTTAATGGTGCTGCTAAATTCGATTTAACTCTATATGTGGAAGATACAGAACTAGGATTGATCACAACTCTAGAGTACAACACTGATCTGTTTAACGCAGATAGCATGACTCGAATGTTAGAGCATTTTTCTACATTGTTAACAGGCATTGTTATCAATCCTGAACAGAGCGTCGCCTATTTACCGTTACTAACAGCATCCCAAAGAAATCAAATAGTATTTGACTGGAATTGTACTCAGAAAGACTATTCATTAAAACAGTGTATTCATCAACTATTTGAGCAGCAAGTAGAAGAAACACCAGATGCGATCGCTATCATCTTTGAGAACCAACAGTTAACATATAGGCAGTTAAATAACCGCGCCAATCAGGTAGCACACTATCTACAACAGCTAGGTGTTAAACCAGAGATGCTAGTTGGCATTTGCATGGAACGCTCGCTAGAAATGGTGATTGGGTTATTAGCTATCCTCAAGGCTGGAGGTGCTTACTTACCACTAGATCCTACCTATCCCCAAGAGCGTTTAACATTCATGTTGACAGATACCCAAATAACGGTTTTGCTAACACAACAACATATAGTTTCAACACTGGCAACAACAAACGCGCAAGTAGTTTGTTTAGATAGTAACTGGCAAGAAAATTTCGCTCATCAAAGCCAAGAAAATGCCTTAAGTAATGTTAAATCGGAAAACTTAGCCTATGTAATTTATACTTCTGGTTCTACAGGAAAACCTAAAGGTGTGATGAACACCCATCAAGGGTTGTGCAATCGCTTGCTGTGGATGCAAGACGAGTATCAATTAACAGCAATCGACAGAATTTTACAAAAGACACCTTTTAGCTTTGATGTCTCTATTTGGGAATTTTTCTGGACTTTAATTACAGGTGCAACTTTAGTTTTAGCTAAACCAGGAGGTCATCAAGATAGTGCCTATCTTGTGAAGTTAATTGCCAAATTGCAAATTACGACTTTGCACTTTGTTCCTTCAATGCTACAAATATTCTTAGAAGAACCTGATTTAGATGAATGTAACAGTATTATCAAACGGGTGATTTGTAGTGGTGAGGCACTTTCTGCTGACTTGCAAGCAAAATTCTTTGCTCGTCTAGATGCAGAACTACATAACCTTTACGGGCCGACAGAAGCAGCGATTGATGTCACCTTTTGGAATTGCGATCGCAATTCTCAACAGCGTATAGTTCCTATTGGTCGTCCCATCGCTAATACTCAGATATATATTTTAGATCGTGACTTACAGCCTGTTCCTATCGGCGTTCCTGGTGAATTGCATATTGGTGGTGTAGGTTTGGCGCGGGGTTATTTGAATAATCCTGAGTTAACTAACGAAAGGTTTATTCTTAGTCCTTTTGAGCAAGAAAAACGCCTTTATAAAACAGGAGATTTAGCACGTTACCTTCCTGATGGCAACATCGAATTTTTGAGAAGAATTGACCATCAAGTAAAAATTCGTGGTTTCCGTATTGAGCTAGGAGAAATAGAGGCAGTCTTAACACAACATCCAAATGTCAAAGAAACTGTCTTAGTTGCCAGAGAAGATATTATAAATGAACCCCGCCTAGTTGCTTATGTAGTTTTTGAGTCAGAAGTAGCATTTTCTATTAGTGAATTACGGCAATATCTGAAAGAAAAATTACCTGAGTATATGCTACCTTCTACCTTTGTACAGTTAGTAACATTACCACTTTCGCCTAATGGTAAAGTAGAGCGTAATGCTTTACCTGCACCAGAAAATTTGCATCTAGAGTTGGCAGCTAATTATCAGGCTCCTGAATCTGATGTAGAAAAAACTATAGCTAAAGTTTGGCAACAAGTACTGCATTTAGAAAAAGTAGGCATTCATGATAATTTCTTTGACCTCGGTGGACATTCCTTATTAGTAGTGCAGGTGAACAACAAACTGCGGGAAATTTTAAACCGTGATTTATCAGTTGTAGAAATTTTTCAAAATCCGACTATTAAAGCACTTGCACAATATTTAAGCCAAAAATCAGAAGCCAGAACAAGTTTAGAAAAAATGCGCGATCGCGCCAACAAACAAGTTGAAGCTATCAACCGCAAAAAGCAATTTTTGAACAAGCAAGGGAAAAATATTTATGGATAACGCTACAAATTATGATGTCTTACAAGGCATAGCTATCATTGGGATGGCAGGGCGTTTTCCTGGTGCCAAAAATATAGCAGAATTTTGGCACAATTTGCGAGATGGTGTAGAATCAGTAACTACTTTCACCGATGCAGAACTAATTGCTGCTGGAGTTGATAAAAATCTCCTAAACGATCCTAATTATGTTAAAGCTGGGGCAATATTAGAAGATATAGATTTATTTGATGCTTCCTTTTTTGGATTTAACCCCAAAGAAGCAGAAATCACCGATCCACAACATCGTTTATTTTTACAATGTGCCTGGGAAGCTTTAGAAAATGCTGGCTATGATTCTAGTCGTTGTGAAAGTCGCATTGGGGTATATGGTGGTGCTAGTTTAAATAATTATTTATCATTTAATGATGAGTATCTAGGTTCCGCGAGTAGTTTTCAAAAGTTAATTGGTAACGATAAAGATTACCTAACCACCCGTGTTTCTTATAAATTAAATCTTTCTGGGCCAAGTATTACTATTCAAACTGCTTGTTCCACTTCCTTAGTAGCGATTTCTTTAGCTTGCCAGAGTTTATTGAATTACCAATGTGATATGGCATTGGCAGGCGGTGTTTCAATTCGAGTACCCCAAAAAACAGGTTATTTGTATCAAGAAGGCGGAATATTATCAACCGATGGACACTGCCGCGCCTTTGATGCTAATGCTAGAGGCACAATTATTGGTAATGGTGTGGGAATTGTAGTGTTAAAGCGATTGGCAGATGCGATCGCTGATCGAGACTGCATCCATGCAATAATTAAAGGTGCCGCTATTAATAACGATGGTGCTACAAAAGTGGGCTACACTGCACCTAGCGTTAACGGTCAAGCAGAAGCAGTTGCAGAGGCGCTTACCTTAGCTGGAGTTGAGCCTGAAACAATTACCTACATTGAAGCTCACGGCACTGGCACAAGTTTAGGCGATCCCATTGAAATTGCTGCCCTCACGAGTGTTTTTCGTGCTGATACAGACAAAAAAGGCTATTGTGCGATCGGTTCAGTGAAAACTAATATCGGTCATCTAGATGCCGCCGCCGGAGTTACAGGTGTAATTAAGACTGTTTTGGCTTTGAAACACAAGTTAATCCCCCCCAGCTTGAATTTTGAGCAACCCAACCCTGAGATTGACTTTAAAAATAGCCCTTTCTATGTCAATACTCAATTGAAGACATGGAAAGCAGGAAGAACTCCTAGACGGGCGGGAGTAAGTTCTTTAGGTATTGGCGGAACGAATGCTCATGTGATTCTCGAAGAAGCGCCATCTGTGAATGAGCCGGAAAGTAGGACAAGAGATTATCATCTGTTGCTATCTGCGAAAACTGACTCAGCATTAAAAACTACAACCAAAAACCTAGCTCAACATCTCAGACAGTATCCAGAAGTAAATTTAGCAGATGTAGCCTATACACTTCAAGTTGGACGGAGAGAATTTAATCATCGTTGTATGGTGATAGCCAAAGATTCTAAGGAGGCAGCTACTTTATTAGAATCGCCAAGAGTTTTCATGCACTGCCAAGAAGATATAAAGCGTGCGATCGTTTTTATGTTTCCAGGACAGGGAGCGCAATATGTGAACATGGCTAAAGGACTCTACGAAAGTGAATCTGGATTTCGAGAGCAAGTTGATTATTGTGCAGAGTTCCTCAAACCTTTGTTGAAATTAGATTTACGTCACATCTTATATCCTGATGTCGAACAAACAGAAGAAGCTACACAAAAACTGCAACAAACAGAAATTGCTCAACCTGCATTATTTGTAATTGAGTATGCTTTAGCTCAGTTGTGGATGAGTTGGGGAGTAGAGCCGCAAGCTGCAATTGGTCACAGTATTGGGGAATATGTCGCTGCTTGTTTAGCAGGTGTTTTTTCCCTCAAAGAAGCTTTAATATTAGTCGCCAAACGTGGGCAATTGATGCAGCAATTACCAAAGGGGGCAATGTTAGCTGTTTCGTTACCCGCAGCCGATGTTCAACTTCTTTTAAATCCAGAATTTTCCTTAGCAGCAAGTAACGCTCCTAGTTTATCTGTAGTATCAGGTACAACAGAAGCGATCGCTAACTTGCAAAATCATTTAAATTCCCAAGGAATTGTCTGCCGTTTGTTGCATACTTCCCATGCTTTTCATTCTCAGATGATGAACCCCATCATTGAAGAATTCACAGAGCAAGTGAGAAAAGTTAATCTAAAATCTCCTGAAATTCCTTTTATTTCCAATGTCACAGGCACATGGATTACTGCAACAGAAGCCACAAATCCTAACTACTGGGCAAGACATTTATGGCAAACTGTACAGTTTAATGATGGAGTGCAAGAACTACTTAAAGATGCAGCAAAAATTTGGTTAGAAGTTGGCCCCAATCGCACTTTAAGCACGTTAGTAAAACAACATTCTGTAGAGCAGCAGGTTGTGTTTGGTTCTAGCCGCCATCCCCAAGAATCCCAGTCAGATGTAGAGTTTTTATTGAACACTTTGGGACAACTTTGGCTAGCAGGAGTGCAGATAGATTGGTCTAGCTTTTATGCTGAAGAAAAACCCTATCGCATCCCTTTACCAACTTATCCATTTGAGCGCCAACGTTACTGGATTGAATCACCAAAGCAGCAAGGTAAAGGCAACAAAAGTGCTATTTCAAACACCAAAAAACCTGATATTGCTGATTGGTTTTACATCCCAAGTTGGAAACAAACTATTGCACTGCAAAATCGGGCTGAGGAAAAATCTTGTTGGCTAATTTTTAGCGATCGCTGTGGGGTCGGGAAACAAATCGAGCAACGGCTAACACAAGCTAATGATGATGTGATTACCGTTATCCCAGGAGAGGAGTTTACAAAACTTTCTGATCGCAATTATATGATCAATCCTCGGCATTCCCAGGATTATGACACTTTACTTCAAGAATTAAAAGTGTTGGGTAAAGTGCCGAATGCGTTGTTTACCGCCGCAGGCATCGCGCATTTATGGAGTTTGACGCAAAATCTCCAAACTGACTATGAAACCAGTCAATATTTAGGCTTTTATAGTTTGCTATTCTTAGCTCAAGCAATTGGCAATCACAACCTCATAAATTCCATCCAAATCACTGTTGTAAGTAACAATATCTACGACATTACGGGTGCAGAACAATTAAGCCCACAAAAGGCAACCATATCGGGTTGTTGTCAGGTGATTCCACAAGAGTACCCCAACATTATTTGTCGTAGTGTTGATATTGTCATTCCCTCATCAGAACAAGAACGCCAGCAGTTAATAGAACAACTTATATTAGAACTCAAGGTAAATTCCTCCGATTCTGTAGTTGCCTACCGAGGTAAACATCGATGGTTGCAAAACTTCGATCCAGTTCGTTTGGAAGCTACTAATGAGCACACGCCGTTAAAGGAAAAAGGAGTTTATCTAATTACGGGTGGTTTAGGAAGTATTGGTTTAGTAATAGCAGAATACCTCGCCAAAACTGTACAAGCTAGATTAATTTTAGTTGGACGTTCTGGTTTACCTTCAAGACAACAATGGTCAGAATGGCTATCTACCAATGATGAAAAAGATCCTACCAGTCTCAAAATTCAAAAGGTGCAGGCGCTAGAGAAATTAGGCGCAGAAGTGCAAGTGATCAGTGCAGATGTTACCAATTTGACACAAATGCAACAAGCGATCGCAGAAACATTAGAAAAATTCGGTCAACTTAACGGCGTGATTCATGCGGCTGGAATTGCTGGAGGTGGGATGATCCAACTGAAAACACCAGAAATTGCTGCTAAGATATTGGCTCCAAAAGTCCAAGGAACATTAGTACTTGCCGAAGTACTTAAAAATCAAGATATTAATTTAGATTTCTTGGTTCTTTGTTCATCACTTAGTGCAATTTTAGGTGAATTTGGACAAGTAGATTATTGTGCAGCTAACACATTTTTGGATACTTTTGCTCACCAGAATACTAATAAAACTGGATTACATACAGTAGCAATTAACTGGGATGTCTGGCAAGATATTGGTATGGCAATTAATCCTGCTGTACCTCATAAAATTAAACAGCAGTTACAAGAACGTCTAAAACAAGGTATTATATCTGCTGAAGGTGTAAATGTATTTAGTCGTATTCTTGGTATTAAAACTTCTCAAATTGTAGTTTCAACTCAAGATTTACAAGCAAAATTCTCAAGTAAGGCATTACTACTCGAAGAAATAGCACAATGTAACCCATCTGAATCGAACTACAAAATTACCAGAGAAAGGGAAAATTATCTAGCTCCAGAAAATGAAATAGAACAACAAATTGCTGACATTTGGCAAGAACTTTTAGGTATTGAACAGATAAGTGGCAATGATAATTTTTTTGAACTAGGCGGACATTCATTATTAGCAGTGCAAATCCTTTCTCGATTGCGAGAAAAATTTTCAGTGGAACTAACCTTAAGGACTCTACTATCTGAAGCTCCAACGATAGCAGAATTAGCCAAAATCATTAGCGATCGCCAATCTTCATTTGACGACAGTAAACTTTTAGAAAACTTATTAGCCGAAATTGAAAATCTCTCAATTACTGAAATTCAAAAACAACTGACAGAAGCATCAAACCTAAAATAAAACTTGTATAGGAATCCTATTTGAGTTGTGAAAACAATCGAACCGCCAAGTCGCCAAGAGAAGAAACAGAGCCGTTGCTGAATCAAGGGATGAAATATTACTCCTTATCCTCTCTGCGTCTCTGCGCCTCTGCGTGAGAAAAATCATCCCGCAACTATGCAACGCCGAAACAGAGAATTTCACAAATAATTCAGGATTGCTATATATTTTCTACTCTTTATTTGCGCCTTTGCGTGAGACTTTATTAAACTATGAATGAAATAGCCCAAAGAATAGCCTACCTCTCCCCCGAACAACGGTTACTATTAGAGCTACGCCTACAACAAAAAGGCATCAACCCATCCAATTTACAACTAAGTATTCCTCCAAGAAAAAACTTGGATTATCTACCTTTATCTTATAGTCAAGAAAGGCTGTGGGTTCTCCATCAATTACAACCTGATATTCCCTTCTATAACGAAATCAATTGCTTTCGCCTTACAGGTCTTCTAAATTTCGCAGCCTTAGAAAAGAGTTTTCAAGAAATTTTGCAACGTCACGAAGTCTTACGGAGTAGATTTGTGACGGTAGAAGGGCGACCAATTCAAGTTATTAACCCAAGAGAATCCTTCACTTTACCAATTATAGACTTCAGTCACCTGTCCCAAAGCGATCGCCAACCTCAAGCCCTACAATTAGCAACTAAAGAAGCTCAACAACCCTTCGATTTAGCTGAAGAAACCTTATATAAAATTAAACTTATACATCTCTCTCAAGAACAACATATATTACTATTCACAGCCCATCATATTGTTTGTGATGGCTGGTCTATGGGAGTATTTATCCGAGAACTGAAAGCATTGTATGCAGCCTTCTGTGCTGAAAAACCATCACCCTTACCAAAACTACCGATTCAGTACGCTGACTTTGCAGATTGGCAGCACCAACGGTTACAAGGCAACATTTTAGAAACTCAGCTTGCCTACTGGAAACAGCAGTTGAACGGTACTTTACCAGTTTTAGAATTACCTACCAATCGCCGACATTCCCAGGTAGATCACATTCGGGGTGCAACCCAGTCTTTACAGTTGTCGTCTGCACTGACTCAGGCATTAAAAACCCTCAGCCAGCAACAAGGAGTCACATTATATATGACTCTACTGACAGCATTTAAAATTCTCCTTTACCGCTACACTGGTATTGCAGATATTTTAGTAGGTTCACCCATTGCTAATCGTAATCGAGCCGAACTTGAAGGACTTATTGGTTTATTTATCAACACGCTTATACTACGCACTGACTTATCAGGTAATCCCAGCTTTCAAGAATTACTCAAGCGAGTCCAAGAAGTAACTCTTAATGCCTATGCTCATCAAGACTTACCCTTTGAAAAGTTGGTAGAGGAACTCCAACCAGAGCGAAATTTAAGCCAATCACCATTATTTCAGGTGATGTTTATCTTGCAAAATTCGCCAATCCCTAACTTAGAGCTTCCAGGCTTAACCGTCAGTCCATTAACAATTGATAACGGAACAGCAGTATTTGATTTGACTTTGATTGTAGTTGAAGCTGCTGGATGTCTCAATGTTGTCTTTGAGTACAACGCTGATTGCTTTGATGCTGACACCATAACTAGAATGTTGGGACATTGGCAAACCTTACTCACAGGTGTAGTAGAAAATCCGCAGCAGAGAGTTGGAGAACTACCTTTACTGACCTTTGCAGAGCAGCATCAAATTTTTGAGGAATGGAATTATTATGAGATAGAATCGAATATAAAGCATGATTGTTGTGTCCATGAGCTAATAAAAGGACAGGTAGAAAGAACACCAGATGCGATCGCAATAATCTGGGAAAAAGCAGAACTAACTTATCGGGAACTGAATAATCGAGCCAATCAACTAGCATACGATTTACAAAAGTTGGGAGTAGGGGCAGAAGTATTGGTGGGACTGTGCATAGAACGTTCCCCAGAAATGATAGTTGGGATCTTAGGCATCCTGAAGGCGGGAGGCTCATATTTACCATTAGATCCAGCTTATCCCCAAGAACGTTTGGCATTCATGTTACAAGATGCCCAAGTATCAGTGATTGTCACCCAAACCCAACTACTAGCAAAATTACCAAACCCCAAAGCAGAAATCATCTGTTTAGACAAGCAATTGCTGACAGCAGATCACAGTAATCTTGTTAACCAGACTAGATCAGAAAATCTAGCTTATGTGATTTATACTTCTGGCTCTACAGGAGCGCCCAAAGGCGTGATGATCGAACACAGGTCTTTGGTCAACTTTACGCAAACGGCAATTGAGCAATATGAATTAAAAGCTAGCCAACGCATCCTACAATTTGCTTCAATTAGCTTTGACGCAGCAGTAGAAGAAATCTTTCCTTGTTTGGTAACAGGTGCAACCTTAGTCATTCGTACTGATGAAATGCTCGGTTCGATACCTGAATTTCTCGAAAAATGTCATCAGCAGTCAGTTTCAGTATTAGACTTACCAACAGCATTCTGGCATCAACTCAGTTCTGGATTATCAACCCTGAATTTAGCTTTACCAGAAACAGTGCGATTAGTAATTATTGGTGGAGAAAAAGTTTTAGCAACGCAAATTGTTAGTTGGAATCAGCGAGTAAATCCGCAAAAAGTACGATTGGTAAATAGCTATGGCCCCACTGAAACAACAGTTGTCGCTACAATTTGTGACCTATCAACATTCAACGATGGGGCTGAAGTACCCATTGGCAAAGCTATTTCCGGTTATCAAACATATATTTTAGATTCGCACTTACAACCAGTACCAATTGGTGTGCCAGGAGAATTGCATATTGGTGGTGTTGGTTTAGCTAGAGGTTATTTGAATCATCCACAATTAACAACAGAAAAATTTATTGCTCATCCCTTTAGTCATCAACCAGGAGAAAGGTTATATAAAACTGGGGATTTAGCCCGTTATTTACCCAATGGAGACATTGAGTATCTCGGAAGGATTGACCATCAAGTTAAAATTCGTGGCTTCCGAATCGAATTACAAGAGGTAGAGGCAGTCATAAGTCATCATCCAGCAGTACAAGAAGCTTTGGTAATTGCGCGAGAGGATGAATTAGGTAATAAACGGCTAGTTTCTTATATTGTGTTTGCTGGGGAATCAATATCTGTTAGCGAACTCCGCCAGTTTGTGCAAGAGAAATTGCCTAATTACATGGTTCCATCGGCTTTTGTGATTTTGGATGCTTTACCTGTAACTCCCAACGGTAAATTAGATCGGCATTCGCTACCAATTCTAGACAATCTTAAACCAGAGTTAGAAGCAACTTTTGTGGCTGCACAAAATGCGGTAGAAGCAGCCTTAGTGCAAATCTGGTCTGAAGTACTGGGTGTGAAACAGGTAGGCATTTATGATAATTTCTTTGAATTAGGCGGTGATTCAATTCTTAGCATTCAAGCGATCGCAAAAGCAAACAAACAAGGTTTACGATTGACACCAAAACAATTATTTCAATACCAAACAATTGCTGAACTAGCAACGGTTGTTGATACTAGCCAAGCTGTTTTAACAGAACAGGGTATAGTTAGTGGTACTGTACCTTTAACACCAATTCAACACTGGTTCTTTCAACAGAATCGCCAAAACCACCACCATTGGAATCAGTCTATCTTGCTGGAAGTGCGGCAAGCAGTCAACTTTGAATTATTAAAACAGGCTGTACAATATTTATTGATTCACCACGATGCCTTACGTCTGCGATTTATTTCAGATATTAATGGCTGGAAGCAAATAAATGTAACGCCAAATGCAGATTTACCCGTGTGCAAAATTGATTTATCAATGCTGGGGGAGGACGAGCAAAAAGTAGCCCTAGAAAAGGCTGCTAATCAATTACAAGCTACTCTTAATCTTTCCCAAAGCCCATTGATGCGGGTAGCTTTGTTCGATTTAGGGAATCAAAAACCTAGCCGTTTATTGATTGTGATTCATCATTTAGCTGTGGATGGTGTTTCGTGGCGAATTTTAATCGAGGATTTACAAACAGCTTATCAACAACTTTGTGATAATCAAGCAATCGCTCTACCAGCTAAAACCACTTCATTCAAGCAGTGGGCGGAAAAATTACTCAAGTACGCTCAGTCAGAACAAATACAACAAGAGCAACAATTTTGGCTGCATCAAATACCGCCGCAGATTCCTCAATTAGTTACAGATTATCCAGATGGTAGTAACACAGTTGCTTTATCTTCTACTGTGACAACAACACTCAGTGTTGCAGAAACTCAAGCTTTACTCCAAGATGTGCCAGCAGCTTACCGCACTCAAATCAACGATGTATTGTTGACAGCATTAGTGCAAGCATTCGCTGAGTTGACTGGTCAATTATCGTTGTTGATTCATTTGGAAGGACATGGACGAGAAGAACTTTTTGATAATGTAGATTTGTCGCGCACAGTCGGATGGTTTACGTCAGTTTTCCCAGTGTTTTTAGAAATAGAAAATCATGCTGCACCAGGAGAAGCATTACAGGCAGTTAAAGAACAACTACGGCTAATTCCTAATCGTGGTATTAGCTATGGATTGCTACGTTATCTTAGTGAACAATCGGAAATTATCCAGCAACTACAGTTATTACCTCAACCTGAAATCAGTTTCAACTATTTAGGACAAATAGATGGGAGTTTTTCACCAACATCAATGTTTAGTTTAGCTGAAGAATCAACTGGTTCTCCCTATAGTCTGGAGGACAATCGACCTTACTTACTAGAAATTGACGGATTGATTGTAGACGGTCAGCTACAGATGGTTTGGAGGTATAGCGCCCAAATGTATAAACGCTCAACAATTAATAGTTTAGCTCAGAGTTTTGTAGAAAAATTGCGATCGCTAATTATCCACTGTCAGTCTTCGGAAGCTGGAGGTTATACACCGTCAGATTTCCCCTTGATAAACTTAAGCCAAGAAGAACTAGATGCGGCATTGGGAAAAGTTGAATTTACCTAAGTACATCTTTGTGTAAAGTCGTAATGTTTTTAAACGCAAAGTAACGCAAAGGAAACGCAAAGTAACGCAGAGTTTTACCTAATTTATTTCGCTACGAATTAATGAAATATTGTATCAAGAATAGCAATGAGTACCAAAAATATTGAAGATGCTTATAATTTATCGCCTATGCAGCAGGGAATGCTGTTTCACAGCCTCTATGCACCTGCTTCTGGAGTATATGTAGAACAAGTCAGTGCGGTTCTTCAGGGCAATTTGGATGTGATAGCCTTTGAACAAACTTGGCAACAAGTAGTAGACCGACATCCCTGCTTACGTACAGCTTTTGTTTGGGAAGATTTGAAAAATCCCTTACAAGTCGTGGGACGGCGTGTACAACTGCCAATAGTGATGCATGATTGGCAGTACATGACTGCCGAAGAACAACAACAAGGTATTCAGGAATTGTTGCAAGCAGAGCAAATTCGTGGTTTTGAGCTATCGAAAGCTCCATTAATGCGTTTGACGCTGATTCAACTGGCAAAAACCAGCTATCAATTTATCTGGAGTCATCACCATTTGCTGCTAGATGGCTGGTCTACATCTTTGCTATTGAATGAGGTATTTGCCATTTATGAGGCAACTTGTCAAAATCAAACTTTGCATTTAACCAAACCCCGACCTTATCGAGATTACATTGCTTGGTTACAGCAGCAGTCTTTGTCAACCGCAGAGACTTTTTGGCGAGAGACTCTTAGAGGTTTTCAAGTTGCGACTTCGTTCAGTATAGATAATGTTTTTAATAGAACGAATACTGTTAGTGAGATTGCCCATAACGAGCAACACATTAACTTATCAACAACAACAACCAGCGCTCTGCAAGCTTTGGCTCGTCAGCATCAATTAACGCTGAGTACCATCGTGCAAGGAGCTTGGGCTGTACTCCTCAGTCGTTATAGTGGTGAAACAGATGTAGTTTTTGGTACAACTGTCTCCGGCAGACCAACAAGTTTGAGCGCTTCGGAAACGATGGTAGGGTTATTTATTAATACCTTGCCAGTGAGGGTAAAGATTGCATCAGCACAATCTCTTTTACCTTGGCTCCAGCAGTTACAAAGCCAACAAGCTGAGGCTAGGCAATACGAGTATACCCCCTTAGTAGAAATCCAGCAGTGGAGTGAAGTTACTCCCGGTTCACCTCTGTTTGAGAGCATAGTTGTATTTGAAAACTACCCTTTAGACCCCCAAATGCACAAAGGTAGGGGGGAATTAGCTATCAGTAAAGTTCAGATTGTAGAACAGACAAACTATCCTGTAACTTTGGTAGTGATACCTGGTGCAGAGTTGAAGTTAAATATTTTCTCCGATCGCCACCGTTTCGAGCCGCAAGCGAGCGCGCGGATGTTGGGACATTTACAAACTCTGCTTGCAGACATGGTAACTCATCCAGAGGCTTGTCTTCAGGAATTGTCATTGCTTACAGCCGCAGAAAAACATCAGCTATTGGTGGAATGGAATCAAACTCAAGTAGCTTCTCCTCAGAATGTTTGTCTACATCAACTATTTGAGCAGCAAGTAGAAAAAACACCAGATGCTATTGCAGTAGTTTTTGAAGAGCAAAAATTAACTTACCAAGAGTTAAATCAGCACGCTAATCAATTAGCTCACCGTCTGCAAAAAATGGGAGTTATTGCAGATACTTTGGTGGGAATTTGTGTAGAGCGATCGCTAGAAATTGTGGTGGGACTTTTAGGGATTCTCAAAGCTGGAGGAGCATATTTACCCCTTGACCCTGACTATCCCACAGAACGTTTAGCATTCATGCTTGAGGATGCTAAACCTCCGATTTTGTTAACTCAAGAATCTCTAATCTCGCGCTTGCCAAAACATAGTTCTAAAGTTATTTGTCTAGATACAGATTGGCAGGAAATTTCTAATTCAGAGTCAAAAGAAAATCCGCCAGCGCATCACCAAAATTGCTCAAACTTAGCTTACGTCATCTACACTTCTGGCTCCACGGGTCAACCCAAAGGTGTTTTGGTGAATCACTCAAATGCTGTCCGTTTATTTGCAACAACTGATGAATGGTTTAACTTTAATCAGCAAGATGTTTGGACATTATTTCACTCCTATGCTTTTGATTTCTCCGTGTGGGAAATATGGGGCGCTCTTCTTTATGGTGGAAGACTTGTAGTAGTTCCTTACTGGATTAGTCGCTCACCAGATGCTTTTTACAACTTACTTTATAAAGAGCAAGTAACAGTTCTCAATCAAACTCCCTCTGCATTTCGGCAATTGATTTGTGCAGAAGAGCAAGCAAGTCATACCACCAAGCCACTTGCCTTGCGTCTGGTAATATTTGGTGGCGAAGCATTAGAAATTCATAGCTTAAAGCCTTGGTTTGACCGTCACGGCGATCAAGCACCACAATTAGTCAATATGTACGGCATCACAGAGACTACCGTACACGTTACCTATCGTCTTTTGACTAAAGCTGATCTTGATCACACAAGAAGTTTAATTGGTCGTCCCATTCCAGACTTACAGGTTTATTTGTTAGACCAAAATAGACAATTAGTACCAATTGGTGTACCTGGGGAGATTTACGTTGGTGGTGCTGGTGTGGCACAAGGCTATCTTAATCGTCATGAATTGACTAATGAACGTTTTATTAATCATTCCTTTGGAAGCAACCCTACAAGAGTTTATAAAACAGGCGATTTAGCACGTTATTTACCTAATGGTGATATTGAATACTTAGGTCGTATTGATCAACAAGTGAAAATTCGTGGTTTCCGCATTGAGTTAGGAGAAATTGCCTTTCTTCTCAAACAAGTACCTGGCGTACAGGAGGCTGTGGTTATCGTTCGAGAAGATCAACCAAGCGATCGCCGACTGGTTGCTTATGTTGTTGGCGATCGCGAATTTCCTCATAATCTGCGTGATTTTCTCAAGCAAAAGCTGCCCAATTACATGGTGCCATCAGCGATTGTATTTTTAGATGCTTTGCCACTGACATCCAACGGTAAACTTGATCGTCGTGCTTTGCCTGTTCCTGAAATTCCCTTATTAGAGCCAGACAATCAAGCAGCGCTGCCACGAAATCCCCTTGAGGAAACCTTAGCCAAAATTTGGGCTGAAGTTCTGGGCTTATCGCAGGTTGGTATCCACGATAATTTCTTTGAATTGGGTGGACATTCTCTGCTAGCAACGCAAGTGATTTCTAAAATCCGCCGAGCCTTCCAGGTGGAATTACCCTTACATCGCTTGTTTGAGCTACCCACGATCGCCACACTCTCGCCAGAGATTGCTAAGGCACAGAATACTCAAAAGCCTGTGGTAGTTCCGACTCGCATTGCACGAGATGCTCATCGTGTCAAGCTGTCTTCTCTCCAGCCTGAAGCAAAGGAGATCCAATCGCCATGACAACAGAAGTATTTGCTTTCCCTGCATCTTTTGCCCAGAGACGGCTGTGGTTCCTCGAACAGCTAGAGCCTGGTAGCGCATTTTATAACTTGCCCTTTGCCGTCCGCTTGAGTGGTCAACTAGATGTAACCGTTCTAGAGCAAAGCTTTCAAGAAATTATTCGGCGACACGAAGCATTACGAACTTCGTTGATTGCGGTGAATGGACAACCCGTACAAGCGATCGCCCCCAGCATCTCTTTCAGCTTGCCACTCATAAATTTACAGAATTTACCAGAGGATGAGCGAGAGACTCAGGCACAAAAATTAGCTACCGAAGAAGCGCAGCGCCCCTTTGTTTTCTCTGAATCTCCACTGATGCGGGTGAAGTTGTTGCGGCTTGGTCTACAAGAGTATATACTGCTGCTGACCATGCATCACACTATTACTGATGGTTGGTCTGTCGGCGTATTACTGCAAGAATTGGCAACTCTCTACAGAGCTTTTCTGGTTGGCAAACCCTCGCCACTTGCAGATTTACAACTCCAGTATGCAGATTTTAGCGTCTGGCAGCAGGAGTGGTTGCAGGGAGAAGTGCTGGAAAACCAACTAGCCTATTGGAAACAGCAACTTGAGCAGCTAACTACATTACAATTGCCCACAGATAGACCGCGAACGGCACTCCAAACCTTTCGGGGAGCGACCCAAACGTGGAAAATTCCCCAGGATTTAGCGAAAGCACTGACAGCTTTTAGCCAGCAAGCAGGAGTTACCTTATTTATGACTCTGCTGGCAGGATTTAATACCTTGCTTTATCGATATACAGGTCAGGATGATATTGTAGTTGGTTCAGCGATCGCTAACCGCACTTGGGCTGAAAGCGAAGATATTATCGGACTTTTTGTTAACACCTTAGTGCTACGTACCCAGGTTGATGGTAATCCCAGTTTTCAGGAGCTAATTAACAGAGTCCGCGAGATGACTTTAGCGGCTTATGCTCATCAGGATCTCCCGTTTGAGAAGCTGGTAGATGAACTACAACCAGAAAGAGATTTAAGCCGTAACCCATTGTTCCAAGTGTGGTTTGCCCTACACAATCAACCGATGCCCACTTTACAGTTAGGAGACTTAACCCTAAAACCAATATCAGTAGAAAGTGGCACGGCACAGTTTGATTTGAGCTTAGATGTATATGTAGGAGAACAAGAACTAACTGGAACAATCGAGTACAGTACCGAACTGTTTGATCCGTCCACGATCGCCCGGATGATTGAGCATTTCGAGAACTTGCTTTATAGTATTGTTGCCAATCCGCAAGCAAGGCTTTCAGAGTTGACATTTTTGAGCGCTACTGAACGACATCAACTGCTGGTGGAATGGAGTGGTACTCAGACAACTTGGACAGAATCTCTTGACACGGAAGTTAATTTGTGTATTCATCAACTATTTGCAGCCCAGGCAGAACGCACTCCTGACGCTGTGGCAATAGTTTTTGAAGACACACAACTAACTTATGGCGAACTTAACCAACGAGCCAACCAAGTAGCAAATTATTTACAATTTTTGGGCATACCACCAGATGCACTCATCGGTATCTGCATGGAATGTTGCCTAGAGATGATAGTTGGTATTCTCGGCATCCTCAAAGCAGGCGGCGCTTATGTGCCACTAGACCCAGCTTATCCCCAAGAGCGGTTGGCTTTTATGCTGGCAGATGCACAAGTAAGTATATTGCTGACTCAGGAACAGTTAGTCCAAAATTTACCCGCACACAGTGCCAAAGTTATCTGCCTAGATAGCGATTGGCAAATTATTCAACAACACTCGCAGACAAATCCCCAGACAAATCTCGCTGCACTGGCATATATCATCTACACCTCTGGCACCACATCTCAGCCAAAAGGAGTAATGGTGGCTCACAGCAGCTTGGTAAATGCCTATTTTGCTTGGGAAGAAGCTTACGAATTGCGATCGCTAGCTACTTCTCATTTGCAAATGGCAAGTTTCTCTTTTGATGTGTTTGCCGGCAATCTAGTACGAGCGTTGTGTTCTAGGGCGAAGCTAGTTTTATGCCCAAGAGACTTACTATTAGCACCAGCCAAACTTTATCAATTGATGCGTCAACAACAAGTTGACTGTGCAGAGTTTGTACCTGCTGTTCTCAGGAATCTGTGCAAATATCTCCAGGAAACAGGGCAATGTCTTGACTTTATGCAGCTTTTGATTGTCGGTTCTGATACTTGGTATGTGCAGGAACATCAAGCAATTCAGAGTTTATGCGGTGTCAATACCAGACTGGTTCACTCCTATGGAGTGACTGAAGCCACGATTGATACAACGTATTTCCAAAATACCATCGCTGACTTATCTGGCAATCGCTTAGTACCGATTGGTCGTCCATTTGCTAGACAGCAAGTTTACATCCTCGATTCATACTTACAGCCAGTACCGATAGGCGTACCGGGAGAGTTGCATATTGGTGGTGCAGGATTGGCTAAGGGTTACTATCAACGCCCTGATTTGACAGCACAAAAGTTTATTCCTCACCCCTTTGAGCAGACATCGCAACGCCTTTATAAAACAGGGGATATCGCTCGATACCTGCCCAATGGCGATATTGAATACCTGGGACGGATTGACCATCAGGTAAAAATACGTGGCTTTCGGGTGGAATTGGCAGAAGTGGAATCTATTTTGAGCCGCCATCCAGAGGTAGAAGCGGCTGTAGCACTGGTGCGAGAAGACCAACCGGGTAACAAGCGTTTAGTTGCTTATGTCGTACCTGCTGGCAAATCAAATTTATCCATCAGCAGTTTACGTCAGTTTCTCAAAGAAAAACTGCCTAATCATATGGTGCCTTCTGCCTTTGTAATCCTGGATTGTTTGCCTGTGAGTGCGAACGGCAAAATAGATCGGCGGGCATTACCAATTCCTGACAATCTTAGACCAGAGTTAGAAGCAACTTTTGCGGCTGCACAAAATGCAGTAGAAGCAGCCTTAGTGCAAATTTGGTCTGAAGTACTGGGTGTGAAACAGGTAGGCATTTATGATAATTTCTTTGAACTTGGCGGCGATTCGATTATCAGTATCCAAGTTGTTGGTAAAGCTAACCAACAAGGGTTGCAACTAACACCGAAGCAATTATTTCAATACCAAACGATCGCAGAATTAGCCACGGTTGTTGGTACAACTCAGGCGGTACAAGCAGAGCAAGGTTTAGTTACAGGTGCTTTACCTCTAACACCAATTCAACACTGGTTCTTTGCAGAGAATTTTGCTCAACCTTACCACTATAACCAAGCAAATTTCTTAGTATTACACCAAACTATTAAGCCAGAGTTGTTGCAGCAAGTTGTGCAGCAGTTGCTTATACACCATGATGCTCTGCGGTTGCAGTTTACACAAACAGATGCAGGTTGGCAGCAGGTGAATGCTAGTTGTGATGCAGAAGTGCCTTTTTTGCAAGTAGATTTATCAGGATTATCCACAACAGAGCAACAATCTCAAATTACAGCGATCGCTACACAATTACAAGCGAGCCTCAATCTCTCAACAGGCGCGTTGGTGAAAGTTGCACTGTTTGACTTAGGTAAAAATCAACCTAGCCGTCTACTGTTTATCATCCATCACTTAGTAGTTGATGGTGTTTCTTGGCGAATTTTGCTAGAAGATTTTCAAACACTTTACACTCAATTGAGCCAAGGACAAACAATCCAACTTCCTGCTAAGAGTACTTCGTTTCAGTACTGGGCTAAACGATTGGTGGAGTATGGACACTCAGCAACATTGCAACAAGAACTTGACTACTGGTTAGCACAAGGTGAAAAACAGGTTTCTCCTCTACCGATAGATTTTTCGGCTGGAGTTAACACCGTGGAGTCGGCTGATATAGTATCAGTTGCTCTGAATGTGGCAGAAACTCAAGCTTTACTGCAAGAAGTTCCAACCGCTTACCGCACTCAAATCAATGAGGTATTGCTAACTGCTTTAGGGCAAGCTTTTGCTAACTGGACTGGAAAAACTTCACTTTTAGTTGACTTGGAAGGTCACGGACGCGAGGAACTGTTTGAAAATGTAGATTTGTCCCGCACTGTCGGTTGGTTTACATCTGTCTTTCCGGTATCCCTAGATTTAGGAGACGTTGACGATGTAGTAGAGGTGCTGAAGACAGTTAAAGAACAACTGCGTTGCATCCCCAATCAGGGAATTGGTTATGGCTTGTTGTGCTATCTAAGCTCAGAGGAAATTGCTCAAAGGCTGCAACCAGAAGTGAGTTTTAATTACTTGGGTCAGTTTGATATTGGTATGGCTCAGTCCGAACTCTTAGCGATCGCTCCTGAGTCCATCGGCTCAGTTCAAAGTCCTCTGGCAATTCGTTCCTATCTAATTGAAATTGACTGTTTGATTACTAACAACCAACTTCAGATGGATTGGACTTATAGCAAAGCCATACATCGCCAAAGTACGGTGGAGAATTTAGCCCAAGGGTTTGTGGAGGTATTGCGATCGCTAATTGCTTCCTGTAAATCTGCCGATTCTGGTAGTTACACTCCTTCAGATTTTTCAGCCGCCAAAATCGGCCAAAAAGATTTTGACAAATTACTAGCTAAACTCAACCAAGTCGGTCGGAGGTCGGCTCTATGAATGTAGCAAATCTAAAAGATATCTACGAACTTTCACACCTACAGCAAGGTTTGCTGTTCCATACAATCTATGCTCCCCAATCAGGGGTCTACTTTGAGCAGTTTAGTTGGACTCTCCAAGGTGAATTGAATGTTTTGGCATTTCAACAAGCTTGGAAACAGGTGGTTGACCGACATCCAATTTTGCGGACTGGATTCTTTTGGCAAGATTTAGAAAAACCATATCAAGTTGTGTACGAGGATGTGCAACTTCCTTGGGAAGAGCAGGATTTGCGAGAATTCTGTTCACAGGAACAACAAAAGCGGCTGGAAGCTTTTTTACAAACAGATCGCCAGCACGGTTTTGAACTGTCCCAAGCGCCGCTAATTCGGTTAAATTTGTTCCGTCTCAGTGAAGATACTTATCAGTTTGTTTGGAGTAGTCACCATCTGCTATTAGATGGCTGGTCTGAGTCATTGGTTTTTAAGGAAGTTTATGCCTTTTATCCGGCATTTTGTCAAGGGCAAAATTTATACTTAGAACAACCACGTCCTTATCGGGATTACATTACTTGGTTGCAGCAGCAGGATCTAAAGCAAGCTGAGGCGTTCTGGCGAAAGACACTCAAGGGCTTTAGTAAACCGACTATTTTGCAAGTTGACCGCGCTCCTGGTATCTTGCCCAGCCAAGATGAAGACTACGATCGCCAACAAATTGAGCTATCAACAGAAACTACAGCCGCCTTACAGTCACTAGCTCGACAGCACCAGTTAACTATTAATACGTTGGTGCAGGGGGCTTGGGCGTTGCTTTTGAGTCGCTACAGTGGCGAGTCAGATATTATTTTTGGCAGCACCTCTTCTGGTCGCCCTGCTACCTTGCCGGGGGTAGAGTCGATGGTAGGATTATTTGTCAATACTCTGCCATTCCGTGTGCAGATATTGCCAGATGCTTTGTTGTTACCTTGGCTTTTAGAGTTGCAAAATCACCAGATAGAAATCATCCAGTATGAGTACAGCCCACTGGTACAGGTGCAAGGGTGGAGTGAGGTGAGCCGGGGTTTACCTTTGTTCGAGATTGGCTATGTACTGGAAAACTATCCAGTTGATGCGGCGATCGCTCTGGGAGTAGATAGCCTGAAAGTGCAAAGCAGCCAGTCTTTTGAAAAAACCAATGAGACTTTGAGTTTGTTGGTGATACCAGATCAAGCCCTGAGATTAGAACTGTGGTATGATATCCGCCGATTTGAGCATGAGGCGATCGCTCGGATGTTAGGGCATTTACAAACTTTGCTGACGGGTATGATAACTCATCCCACAGCCCGTTTAGCAGAGTTACCCATGCTCACACCAGCAGAACAACATCAATTGTTGGTGGAATTTAATCAAAATTCTTCTAGAGAAAATTCTCAATCTCAGACTGAGCAATGTATTCACCAGTTATTCGAGCAACAGGCAATTCGTACCCCAGATGCGATCGCTGTGGTTTTTGCTGACCAGCAACTTACCTATGCACAGTTATTAGATAAAGTCAATAAACTTACTGTTTATTTACAAACTCTGGGAGTTGCACCCGGAAAACTGGTAGGGATTTGCATTGAGCGTTCCTTGAATATGATCATTGCACCCTTGGCAGTCCTGAAAGCTGGAGGAGCATACTTACCCCTTGATTCTGCTTATCCCCAAGAGCGTTTAGCATTTATGCTCGAAGACGCTCAAGTGCAGGTGTTGTTGACTCAGGAAAAACTGTTAAACTCTCTTCCTGTGCATAGCGCCAAAGTTTTGTGTTTGGATACAGATTGGGAAACTCTACCAGTTTTAAATCAAATCTCACAGCCAGAGCCTTCTGATTTGGCTTACGTTATTTACACTTCCGGTTCCACGGGAAAATCTAAGGGCGTAAAGATTCAGCATAGCAGCCTAGTCAATGCCTATCTAGCTTGGGAGGATGCTTACCAACTGCGTTCTAGTGCTAGTTGTCATTTGCAGATGGCTAGCTTCGCCTTCGATGTATTTGCCGGAGATTTGATTCGCGCTTTGTGTTCTGGGGGAAAACTGGTTTTATGTCCCCGTGAATTTCTGCTAGAACCCCAGAAACTTTATGCGTTGATGCTTCAGGAAAAAGTAGACTGTGCGGAATTTGTACCGGCTGTGTTGCGAAACTTGGTGCAATATCTAGAGCAAAGCGGACAGCACCTCGAATTTATGCAGCTGCTTATCTGCGGTTCTGATAGCTGGTACGGATCAGAATACTCTAAATTCCGCAGCTTTTGCGGTTCCCAAACCAGGCTGATTAATTCCTTTGGCTTAACTGAAGCTACTATTGATAGTTCCTATTTTGAAACTATAGGAGATTTAGCGAGCGATCGCTTAGTACCGATTGGTCGTCCTTTTGCCAATACGCAGTTTTATATTTTAGACTCCCACTTGCAACCCGTGCCGATTGGGGTTCCTGGTGAATTATACATTGGCGGCGCTGGTTTAGCTCAAGGCTACCTGAACCGTCCCGATTTAACCGCACAACGATTCATTATCAACCCTTTTGAGAAGATAGAAAGTCGCCTTTACAAAACCGGAGACTTAACTTGCTGGCTACCTGATGGCAACGTGGAATTTCTCGGTCGAATTGACTACCAAGAGAAAATTCGCGGCTATCGAGTGGAATTAGGGGAAATTGAAGCTACTCTTAATCAACACCCAGCAGTGCAAACAGCTGCGGTGGTGGCGCAAGCGGATGCGTTTGATCAGAAGCGCTTGGTAAGTTATGTGGTACAAAATACCCAATATCAAGGTACGGGGGAACAATCACAAAAGTCACAATGGGAAACTGAGCAGATATCCCAGTGGCAGATAGTTTATGATTCTGAGGCAGATAGTTATCAACGAATCTCCTTAAACCAAAATCCCACGTTTAATATTACTGGCTGGAACAGCAGTTACACTGATTTGCCCATTCCAGCCGAGGAAATGCAAGTTTGGCTAAACAACACAGTTGAGCGTATCCTCTCACTCAAACCAAATCGAGTATTAGAAATCGGTTGCGGTACTGGTTTAATCTTATTTCGGATTGCACCTAGCTGTACCCAATACCAAGGCACGGATTTTTCTCAAGCTGCTTTACACTACATCCAAAAAGTCCTCGAAATACCGGAGCATCATCTATCGCAGGTAACTCTAAGTCAAAGAATGGCAGATAACTTTGCAGGTTTGTCAGCAGCAACTTACGACACAATAATTATTAACTCAGTTATCCAGTACTTTCCTAGCATCGATTATTTGTTACGTGCGATCGCAGGTGCAGTGGAGGTAGTAAAACCAGGGGGAGCTATCTTCGTCGGGGATGTACGTAGTCTACCGCTACTAGAAGCATTTCACACGGCAGTTATCCTGCATTCAGCTAGCGATTCCTTATCTACTGCCCAAGTGCAACAGCAGGTGCAAAAACGCCTCGCTCAAGAGGAAGAATTGGTAATTGATCCCGCCTTTTTCCTGGCATTGTCTCAATATCTACCGCAGATTACAAATGTAGAAATTCTACCTAAGCAGGGGCGCTACAATAACGAACTAAGCAAGTTCCGTTATGATGTGATTCTTCATGTTGGCAGTCGAGTTAGCACTCCAACAGATGTGACTTGGTTAGACTGGCAGCAGCAAGGCTTAACGCTAAATGCTCTCATCGAGTTACTAGAATCAACCCAGCCAGAAATATTGAGGCTGTGTCGCGTACCTAATGCACGATTAGTAACAGAAGTCAAGTCTGTAGAATTGCTCAAGCTGGAGACAGCATATACAACAGTCGGTGAACTCCGTTCGGTTTTAAGGGCGATCGCTCTTAATATGGGAGTTGAACCAGAAGATTTTTGGACATTAAGCGAAATCTTACCTTACTCTGTGGACATCAGTTGGTCAGCAGCTCACGCAGATGGCAGCTATGACGTTCTGTTGCAACAAAAACAGAGCATTTCCACAGAAATGCATGACCCCTCTCCAAACCTCTCCCCGAAGCGGAGAGAGGCTTTAATTCCCCCTTCCCTTGTAGGGAAGGGGGGTAGGGGGGTTAGGTCTGCGCGTGAATTTAAGGTTTCTAAATCTTTTCCAGAGATGTCTATTCTAAAGCAACTTGATTCTCCCCGTCCTTGGCAGACTTACGCCAATAATCCCCTACAAGGGAAAGTGGCTCGTGAATTAGTACCACAACTACGCCACTATTTACAGTCAAAATTGCCAGAATACATGGTGCCATCGGCTTTTGTATTGCTGGATGCTTTACCCCTGACACCCAACGGCAAAATAGATCGCCTATCTCTACCAGCACTTGAAACAATTCGAGCCGACGAGCCAGCAGCCAAAGATGTAACTGCACAAACTCCTATCCAAGAGATGCTCATCGGAATTTGGACTCAGGTTTTAGGAGTAGACAAGATTGGTATTAGCAACAATTTCTTTGAGTTAGGAGGGCATTCTCTACTAGCAACACAGGTAATCTCTCGTGTGCGCGAAGCATTCCAGATTGAATTGCCCCTGCGCTGTTTGTTTGAGTCTCCTACCATTGCCAGCTTGTCTGAAGCTATCGACAAAGAAATCAAGACACAGCAAGGTTTACAGACTCCAACATTTTTAAGCGTGTCACGAGATGAGAAATTACCTCTCTCTTTTGCTCAACAACGACTATGGTTTTTGTGTCAGCTAGCACCAGACAACTCTATATACAATGACGCAGAAGCCTTAAAAGTCACAGGTGATCTGGATATTGCTGCCCTTGAACAAAGCATTAATGAAATAGTGCGGCGACATGAAGCTTTGCGGATGACATTTCCTGTAATACTAGGGGAACCGACAATAGCGATCGCTCCTACCCTAACTATTAACTTACCAGTAATAGACCTACGCCGCATAGATGAACAGCAACGAAAGGTAAAAGCCTTACAAATAGCCACTGAAGAAGCAAAATCCCCCTTCGACTTAACTCAAGGGCCATTATTGCGAACCACCTTACTATGGTTAGATCAAACAGAGTACATACTGCTGTTAAGTCTGCATCACATAGTCTCCGATGGTTGGTCGATGGGTGTGTGGTTGGAGGAACTTGCCGGACTGTACACAGCCTTTTGTGCAGGGAAGCCCTCACCACTACCACCATTGCCGATTCAGTATGTTGATTTTGCGGTTTGGCAGCGTCAATGGTTGCAAGGAGAAGTGTTACAAAAACAACTGACTTATTGGGAAAACCAACTAGGTCAAAATCTGCCGCCTTTACAGTTACCCATAGACCGACCTCGCCCTGCACAACAAAGCTATCAAGCTAAAGTGGAAAACTTTTTGCTACCGCTAGATTTGACCAAACAGTTACAACTGCTGAGTCAACAAGAGGGAGTAACTTTGTTTATGACACTGTTGGCAGCTTTTAAAACCTTATTATATTGCTATTCAAGGCAAGTTGATATCCGAGTTGGTTCTCCCATCGCTAACCGCAATCGCGCTGAAATTGAAAAATTGATTGGTTTCTTTGTTAACACGCTAGTTTTACGCACTGACTTATCCGAAAATCCGAGCTTTTGTGAATTATTAAGACGGGTACGGGAAGTTACTTTAGGCGCTTACGCTCATCAAGACTTGCCATTTGAAAAAATTGTTGAGCAACTGCGACCAGAACGGCAGCAAAATCATTTACCTTTATTTCAAGTATGGTTTGTTCTCCAAAATGCTCCATTAGGAACTTTAGAATTACCGAGTTTAACATTGCAATCTTTAGATATTCATAACGGAACATCTGAGTATGATTTGGGGCTTTTCTTAGTAGAGACACCAGAAGGAATTAGCGGCTGTTTTGAGTACAGTACAGACTTATTTTTTGCTGACACAATTACTCGCATGGTCGGTCATTGGCAAGAACTTCTGAAAGAAATTGTGACTACAGCCGACCTGAAAATTGATGCGATCGCAGCCAACTTTGCTCAAGCTGAAAAACTCCATAAAACAGTTAAAGCTAAAGAAATAGAAGTAGCTAATATCCAAATGTTAAAGAACATTAAACGTCAGTCTGCCCATCGTTCATAATCATCAAGGAGAAACTTCTGATGAACAATCATAAAATCGAACAATTAAGTTTAAAAAAGTTAGAAATTAACCGTAAAGCTGTCAAAATTTCACCAGTAGAATTAATTCGGACAAGCTATTTTTCTAATAGCAAACATATTCCTTTAATAGTTCAGCCTGCTGTAGCAAATGTCAATCTTATAGAGTGGGCAAGCAAAAATCAAGAGATAATCGAGGAGCTTTTACTTAAAAATAGAGCCTTACTCTTTCGAGATTTTAATATCAACACAGCAGATCAATTAGACCAGTTTATTAAAGTAACTGCCAAGGGAGAACCGATGAGTTATTGCGATCGCTCATCGCCACGTCACGAGGTAGATACTAAAATATACACTTCCACCGATTATCCTGCTGAAGAAAGTATTTTTCTCCATAATGAAAGTACATATTGTTTAACTTGGCCACAAAAAATATACTTTTGTTGTCTGACAGTAGCCCAGCAGGGAGGAGAAACACCAATTGCTGATTGTCAAAAGACTTTTGAGCGTCTTTCTCCTCAGATTTGCGAACAATTTATCAAAAAACAAGTATTATATGTTCGCAATTATAACGATGGATTTGGACTACCTTGGCAAAACGTATTTCAAACTACAGAGAAAACTGTTGTAGAACAGTATTGCCGTAGCAATGCTATTGAATTTGAATGGAAAGATAGCAACCGCCTCAGAACTCGCCAAGTTCGTCCAGCCGTCGTTAAACATCCAGTTACAAGTGTAACATCTTGGTTTAATCATGCTGCTTTCTTTCATGTCACAAGTTTAGAAACTACAATCCGTAAAGCATTATTAGCAGAGTTTTTAGAAGAAGATTTACCTCACAATACTTATTATGGTGATGGCTGTACGATTGAAACTTCAGTATTAGAAGAAATTCGTGCAGCTTATGCCCAAGAAACAGTAGTTTTTCCTTGGAAATCAGGTGATATTTTACTACTCGACAATATTTTAGTTGCTCACGGACGCAACCCATTTCAGGGCAGTAGAAAAGTAATAGTAGGCATGGCTGAACCATTCAACCACAAACTGATTAACCAGTAAGTAAGTTGGCATGGATAATTAAAGGTTTGTAGTAAGGGCTTTAGCCCTACTTTTAAGGGCTAAAGCCCTTACTACGAGCCAATTGAATTAATTTTATATTGCGTAATATAGTTTGATTTATTCTTGCCCACGTACTTAAAGTTTTTTCTTTTCTCTGCGTAAGCTTTTTATCAGACAGAATTCTGACTTCTGACTTCTTCTTCAAAAAATTATGTCAAGGCTAAAAATATGCAAGAAACACTTGAAGGTTATCAACTATCTCCACAACAAAAATATCTATGGCAGTTGCAGCAAATTGATAATCCTCAAACTTACCGTATTCAATTAGCTGTAATGATTCAAGGTAATCTCAACCGCAAAATTCTTAAAGTAGCGATTGAGCAAGTTGTTAATCGCCATGAAATACTCCGCACAAATTTTAAAACATTGCCTGGGCTAACAATACCTCTGCAAATAATTGGCGAAGGAAATATATCATGGCATAGTGAATTAGATTTAAGCCAGTTGAGTTTACAAGCACGACAAACAAAGGTTGACGAGGTTTTTCAACAATTAAAAGTTAAATCTTTTAATTTTGAACAAGGGTCGCTGTTACATATATCTTTGTTATTACTATCGGCCAATCAACAAATCATGCTGCTCTGCTTACCTGCGCTTTGTTCTGATGTTACATCGGTACAAAATTTAGTTGATGAAATCAGCCGTTCTTATAGAGCTTGTTTACAATCAGAGGAGATAGCTAAAGAACCGTTGCAATATGTAGATATTGCTGAATGGCAAAATGAATTACTGACAACAGCAGATGGAGAAATTGGTAAAACTTATTGGCAGCAACAAAATGTTAGTATTGGGATAAATGTTAAGCTAGCTTGGGAAAAAGAAATTATTAAATTCAAGGAATATCAACCGCAAATTATTAGTATAAAGATGAATCCAACTCTAGAAGAAAGTATTAACAAGTTTGTTGAAAAACATGAATTTTCTTTAGAAAAGCTTTTACTTGCTTGTTGGCAAACTCTGCTTTGGAGACTAACAGGTAATGCAGAATTCATAATTGGTACGGCTTTTGATGGTAGGAGATATCAAGATTTACAACCAAGCATTGGATTATTAACTAAATACTTGCCATTTCAGGTTAAATTAGACAATAAACAAACAATTAGTCAGGTAACACAACAAATAATAGATAATAGTAGAGAGGCTAATCAATGGCAGGAATATTATCACTGGGAACAAATTAAGAATTTTAATGAGCAATCAGTTTTTCAGCCATTACCGTTTGGTTTTGATTTTTACCAAATAAGTATTGAACAAGTTAGCAAAAATATTATTTGGTCTATTTCCCAAATTAATTTTTATTTAGATAAGTTTAAACTGAACTTATCTTGTATTTACAAAGATGATCTTCAACTAGATTTTTATTATGATGCTCATCTATTTACGGCTGAAAATATTCAGAGTTTGGCAGCACAATTTGAGAGATTGTTAGAAAGCGCGATCGCTAATCCCGATATGAGCATTAGTCAGTTGGATATTCTCACTGCAAGAGAACGCCAGCAACTACTGTATGGATTCAACAACACCCAAACAGATTTTGAGCGAGACAAACTCATCCACCAACTATTTGAAGCAGAAGTAGAAAGCTACCCGAATCACATCGCCGTTGTCTATGAAAGTCAACAACTCACCTACACCGAACTGAATCAACGAGCTAACCAACTAGCACACTATCTGCAACAGTTGGGAGTCAAACCCGAAACAGTTGTTGCTATCTGCTTAGAACGCTCACTAGAGGCAATTATAGCCATTCTTGGTATACTCAAAGCAGGTGGTGCATATCTACCATTAGACCCTAATTTTCCCACAGCCAGTTTGATAGAGCGGTTACAGGATGCTCAGGCACAGGTATTGTTAACTAATAGTGCTATTCAACAGCAGCACTCCGCACTCAGCACACCTATAGTACTTTGTTTAGACACAGCTGAGGAAAAAATTACCAGCCAAAGTCATGAAAATCTACTAAGCAACGTCACAACAGAAAACTTAGCTTACATTATCTACACCTCTGGCTCCACAGGCAAGCCCAAGGGAATAACAATTGAACATCAGCAAATTCTCAATTACCTGCACAGTATTCAACAAAGGTTAAAATTGCCAACAGGTGCAAGCTTTGCATTGGTTTCCACCTTGGCGGCAGATTTGGGCAATACAGCTATTTTCCCGGCTTTGTGTAGTGGTGGTTGTTTGCATATCATCTCAGGTGAGTGTGCAACTAATGGACAAGCATTAGCTGATTACTGCCGTCAACATCCGATTGATTGTCTGAAGATTGTACCTTCACACCTAGAAGTACTCCTAACTTCCCCATCTACTTCAGATTTATTACCCAAGGCGCGATTGATTTTAGGAGGGGAGACTTGCAGTTGGGAGTTAATTAAAAAGGTACAACAATTTGCTCCTGATTGCATGATTTTCAATCATTACGGACCTACAGAAACAACAGTAGGGGTATTAACTTATCGGGTTGAGCAGATTGATTTGAGTTCTCAGACTGTACCACTGGGTAAAGCGATCGCCAATACGCAAGTTTATGTTTTAGATTCGCAGTTGCAGGTTGTACCAATTGGTGTGCCCGGTGAACTGTATATTGGTGGTGCTGGATTAGCTAGGGGTTATATAAATCAGCCAGAATTGACAGCCGAGAAGTTTATTGATAATCCCTTTGACAAGTTGCGATCGCCACGCCTATATAAAACTGGAGATTTAGCCCGCTATTTACCCAACGGAAATATTGAATATTTGGGAAGAATCGATCATCAAGTTAAAATTCGTGGCTTCCGTGTAGAACTAGGAGAAATAGAGGCTGTTTTGAGCCGACATCCAGCTATTTATAACAGTGTAGTTGTGGCTCATGAGGATGAATCTGGTAATCAACACCTTATCGGTTATGTAGTTCCCAATTCAAAATTAGAAATTCCCAAATCCAGTAATTTACGTGACTTCCTCAAACAAAAGTTACCTGATTATATGGTGCCAGCAGTCTTTGTGATGCTGAAGACCCTACCCATAACATCTAACGGTAAAGTTGACCGTAAAGCCTTACCTGCACCGGAACAAGTCAGACCAGAATTAGAAGCAACATTTGTACCACCTCGTACTGAAGTTGAGCAAATGGTAGCAGTAATTTGGAGTGAGGTTTTGGGATTAGAGAAAATTGGCATCCACGACAACTTTTTTGATTTAGGGGGACATTCTCTGCTGTTAACCCAGGTTACTTCTCGGCTTTATAACGCTTTTGGGTTGGAACTATCTTTACGCCAAATGTTAGCAACTCCTACAATCGCCGAGTTAGCAATAATTATTGCTGAAAAACAGCTAGAGCAGGCAGATAACGAATTACTAGAGCAGATGTTAGCAGAACTAGAACAAATGCCAGAAGACCAAATCCCATCTATTCTCAGTGCTGAAAATATTGGCGTTGCTGAATTAAGGGATGAAATATTAAGTATTGAAATCTAAAATTTAAATTCTTCGCGTCTTTGCGCCTTTGCGCGAAACAAAATTCATACTGCAATCAGCAACGAGGGAGAACGAAAACCATGACAGACCTTACTAACCGAATTGCGGCTCTTTCTCCTGAAAAGCGCGAACTACTACTCCAACGCCTGAACCAGCAAACAGAAAAAGTTGCACCCACAATTATCCCAGCCCAAAGTCGAGAATCTAACTCTTTTCCTTTATCTTTCGCTCAAGAGAGGCTATGGTTAATCGAACAACTGCAACCAGGGAACCCCTTTTATAACATTTCTGGTGCTGTGCGATCGCAAGGTAAGCTAAACGTAACGGCACTAGAACAAAGCATCAATGAAATTATTAGACGGCATGAAGCTCTACGAACTACATTTACTTCTGTAGATGGCAAACCAGTTCAAATCATTGCTTCATCTTTGAGCTTGAAAGTATCTGTGGTTGATTTGTGCGGCATACCATCGTTAACGCAAGAGCAAGAAGTAAATCAGTTAATTAATCAAGAGTCGCTTCTTCCCTTTGACTTGGTGCAGGGGTCGTTATTACGGGTGAGATTATTACATCTGAGTCAGACAGAATATGTGATGTTGTTTACAATGCATCACATAATCTCTGATGCTTGGTCGATGGGGGTGCTAGTAGATGAATTAGCTGCACTCTATCCAGCTTTTTCTAATGCCAAACAGTCGCCTCTACCAGAATTGTCAATTCAATACCCCGACTTTGCAGTTTGGCAACGACAGCGCCTACAAGGTCAGGTTTGGGATACTCAGCTAGCTTACTGGAAGCAGCAACTAGATAATCTTTCCATGCTGCGCCTACCTACTGACCGACCACGACCAGCAATTCCCAGTTTTCGAGGTGCGACTCAATCGTTTGTTTTACCACAAGATTTAACTAAGGCGTTACATTCCCTAAGTCGCAGTGAAGGGGTAACTCTGTTTATGACCTTGCTAGCGGCTTTTAAAGTTTTATTGCACCGCTACACGGGTCAAGATGATATATGCATTGGTTCGCCTATTGCCAATCGTAACCGAGGCGAGATTGAAAAACTCATTGGTTTTTTTGTCAACTCTTTGGTGTTGCGTACTGAGCTAAGTGGAAACCCAACATTTCGAGAGTTGCTAGTTAAAGTACGCGAGGTGACATTAGGAGCTTATGCCCACCAAGATTTTCCTTTTGAAAAATTAGTAGAAGAAATTAAACCAGAGCGCAACCTCAGCTACAACCCTCTGTTTCAGGTTGTTTTTCAACTCCAGAATACACCTATGCAAGCTCTGGAGTTACCTGATTTAACTTTAAGCATGGTGGATGACGAAAATCAAACAGCTGCATTTGATTTACATCTTTCCTTGGCAGAAACCGATGGCGAAATTATTGGGAGTTTAGAGTACAGTACTGAATTATTTGAGCCAGCTACAATTGCACGAATGATCAAGCATTTCCAGAACTTGCTTTCTGGTATTGTTGCTAATCCTCAAGCCAAGCTCTCTGAGTTACCATTATTAACCGCATCTGAACAACATCAACTGCTTGTGGAGTGGAATGATACTCAAACAGACTGGACAGAGAATTTGTGTATTCATCAGTTAATTGAACTACAAGCAGAAAAAACACCTGATGCGATCGCTATAATATTTGAACAGCAGCAGTTAACTTACCGCGAATTAAATCAACAAGCTAACCAACTAGCACACTATTTGCAAACTCTGGGGGTAAAACCAGAAGTATTAGTTGGGATTTGCATAGAGCGATCGCTAGAAATGGTGGTAGGTTTATTGGGTATTCTCAAAGCTGGTGGTGCTTACGTTCCCCTAGACCCTACCTATCCCCAAGAACGCCTAGCTTTCATGGTGGAAGATGCCCAAGTACAGGTATTATTAACCCAAAAGCACCTATTAAAAAAACTTCCCGCCCATCAAGCCAAAGTTCTCTGCCTTGATGCAGATTGGGAAATTATTCAATCTCATATCTCAAATTATAAATCTCAAACTTTCAATTCTTCCCACCTTGCCTACGTCATCTACACCTCTGGCTCAACAGGTAAACCCAAGGGCGTTTTAGTCAATCACTCTAATGTAGTACGTCTGTTTGCAGCGACAAACTCTTGGTATCACTTCAATCAAGATGATGTGTGGACACTGTTCCATTCATACGCCTTCGACTTCTCCGTATGGGAAATTTGGGGTGCATTGCTGTATGGTGGACGACTAGTGGTAGTGCCATACTTAGTGACGCGATCGCCCAAATCCTTTTATGAATTATTGTGTCAAGAAAAAGTCACAATTCTCAATCAAACTCCTTCAGCCTTCCGTCAGTTAATTAAAGTAGAACAGGCGATCAGCTACGCTGGGCGGAACGCCATCGCGACTATTGACAACTTGAACTTACGCCTAGTAATTTTCGGTGGAGAAGCCTTAGAACTCAAGAGTTTGCAGCCTTGGTTTGAACGCCACGGCGACCAGATGCCCCAATTGGTAAATATGTACGGGATTACGGAAACCACTGTACACGTTACCTATCGCCCCTTGAGTAAAGCCGATTTGCATGGTACGGCAAGTGTAATAGGTCGTCCAATTCCCGACTTACAAGTGTATGTGCTAGATGAACATAAACAGCCAGTACCAATTGGCGTTTCTGGTGAGATGTACGTTGGTGGTGCTGGGGTAGCGCGTGGTTATCTAAATCGTCCCGAATTGACACAACAACGGTTTATCTCTAATCCTTTTAGCAAGAACCCCCAAGCACGACTGTACAAAACAGGAGATAAGGCACGTTATCTGCCCAATGGCGAGTTAGAGTATTTAGGACGCATAGATAACCAAGTCAAGATTCGGGGCTTTCGCATTGAGTTGGGAGAAATTGAGGCATTACTGGCGCAACACCCAGGCGTGTGGGAAAAGGTGGTGGTAGTAAGAGAGGATGAACCGGGCGACAAACGTTTAGTGGCTTATATAGTGTCAAAGGTGGAACAATCTCCCACAGTCTCAGAACTGCGTCACTTTCTGAAGGCAAAGCTACCAGAGTACATGATACCAAGTGCTATTGTACTGCTGGAATCCTTACCCCTGACTCCCAACGGTAAAATAGACCACCGCATCCTGCCAAAACCAGAGTTAGACAGCACTCTGCTAGAAAAATTTGTTGCCCCACGCACACCCATTGAGGAAATGCTGGCGCAAATTTGGTCGCAAGTGCTGAAAATAGAGCGAGTTGGTATTTACGATAATTTCTTTGAACTCGGAGGACACTCGCTGCTAGCAACTCAAGTGATGTCACGGGTAAGAGACGCATTCAATTCGGAAGTGCCGTTAAGTTGGTTATTTGCATCACCCACTATTGCTGAGTTAGCCCAAAGCATCAATACACAGTTGCAGACTGCACAAATTATTAAATATCCTCCTATTGAACCTGTTTCTCGGAATAGAGATTTACCCCTCTCCTTCGCTCAACAACGGCTGTGGTTTGTCAGTCAGCTAATGCCAAACAGCCCTCTTTACAATATGTCTGCGCCTGTTCACCTCATTGGTGTACTTGATATAGCCGCCTTAGAAAGTAGTTTCAATGAAGTTGTCCAACGGCATGAAGTTTTGCGAACTTATTTTGTTGCTGTAGAAGGGCAACCAATTCAAGTTATTACTCCTAGCTTGAATTTGCCATTGCCAATTGTAGATTTGCAAGCACTCGAACCTATAGAGCAAGCAGCCCAAGTGCAACTATTAGCAACTGAGGAAGAATTGCAGCCTTTTGACTTAAGTTGTTGCCCGTTGCTACGCATCAAGCTACTACAGTTAAGTCAGAAAGAATATGTGCTGCTGCTAACGATGCATCACATTATCTCTGATGCTTGGTCAATAGGAGTGTTAATTCAAGAACTCGCAACTTTATACGAAGCCTTCTGTGCTGGTAAACCTTCCCCGCTTCCATCCTTAAAAATTCAGTATGCTGACTTTGCTGTATGGCAACATCAATGGTTACAAGGAGAAGTTTTAGAAACTCAATTAGCTTATTGGAAACAACAGTTATTAGGAGGTAATTTACCGACATTGAAGTTACCCACACGACAATCTCAACCAGAGATTCCTAGTTTTGAGGGTGCTACTTACGATTTTGAATTAACCGTAGAACTATCGCAGAAAATTCAAGAACTCACTCGCCAGGAAAATGTCACTTTGTTTATGACTTTACTGGCAGGTTTGCAAACTTTACTTTATCGCTATACCAATCAAGATGATATTGTTGTCGGTACTGATATTGCTAATCGTAATCAGAGTAAAACTGAATTACTAATTGGTTTTTTTATTAACCTATTAGTTTTACGTACAGATATGCGCGGTAATCCTAATTTTCGAGAGTTATTGCAGCGAGTGCGCGAAGTGACTTTACAAGCTTACGCTTACCAAGATTTGCCATTTGAGAAACTGGTAGAAGAGTTACGCCCAGAGGGAGGGTTACAGCAAAATCCTCTGTTTCAAGTATTGTTTGTTTTGCAGAATACCCCAACACCAGAGATTGAACTTTCTAATTTAACATTACATCCTTTGGAAGTTGAAGATGGACAGTCAAAATTTGATTTAGCTTTATTTGCGGTAGAAACAGAAGAGAAAATTTCCCTTGGCTGGAAATATAAAACAGATTTGTTTGATACTGATGCGATCGCTCGGATGTCTAGTAATTTTATCAGCCTCCTGAATAACATTGTGACACAGCCAGATACCAAGATTAACTCTTTAGAAATGATTACTCCAGACGAAAGAAAACAACAAATTAGCGAACAAACAAAACGTCAAGCGGTTAACTTTCAAAAATTCAAAACGGTCAAGCCAAAAGCAATCAGTTTGGCTCAAGAGAAATTAGTCAAAACTGATTATCTCCAAGCAGGAGAAACTTTACCTTTACTTTGCCAACCGAATGTTTCTGACCTCGATGTAAGCGATTGGGCTAAAAGCGATCGCCAATTTATCGAAACTAATTTACTTAAACATGGTGCTATCCTTTTTCGAGGATTTAATCTCAATTCAGTAGCTAATTTTGAAAACTTTGCTCAAGCTATTTGTCCAGAATTATTTGGTGAATATGGCGATTTACCCCGTGAAGGATTAGGTGGGAAAGTCTACGGTTCTACTCCTTATCCAGCAGATAAAGCGATTTTATTCCACAATGAAAGCTCCCATATTCACAGATGGCCAATGAAAATTTGGTTTTACTGTGTACAACCAGCGCCAGAAGGTGGAGAAACACCAGTTGTTGATTGTCGAAAAGTTTATCAGTTATTAGATGATCAAATTAGAGAAAAACTTGCTCAAAAGAAATTAATGTATGTCCGTAACTACACAGAAGGGCTAGATGTTGGTTGGCAAGATTTCTTTCATACCACTGACAAATCAGCAGTAGAAAAGTTTTGTTTTCAGAATGGAATTGAGTGGGAATGGAAAGCAGACGGCGGTTTAAAAACTAGAGAAATTCGGCAAGCGATCGCTAAACATCCTAAAACAGGTGAATGGGTGTTTTTTAATCAAATTCAGTTACATCATATTGCTTATTTAGATACATCAGTACGCGAATCTCTGTTGTCGTTATTTGACGAAGACAACCTACCGCGAAATGTTTATTACGGTGATGGTACACCAATTGAACAATCAGTAATTGACAAAATTAGTGCTGTTTACAAGCAAGCTGAGATTACTTTCCCTTGGCATAAAGGGGATGTGTTAATGCTCGACAATATGCTAGCTGCACACGCGCGCAATTCCTTTGTGGGAGCGCGAAAAATTGTCGTAGCAATGGGCGAAATTGTCAATGCTCAAAATATTTAGTACTTAGGTAAAACTACGCGCTGTAGGGGCAATTCATGAATTGCCCCTACCTGAAAATTATTCTATTCGGCTATTGTTTGAGTAAGTCAAGATATTAAGTTAAGAGAGGTTAAATAAAAAATGCAGTTAGAAGAAAAAGTGATTAATGGTTTTCGACTTTCACCCCAACAAAAACATCTTTGGGAGTTACAAAAAGATAACTCTGCTTATTGTGTTCAAGGTGCAATTTCTCTAGAAGGCAACATAAATACAGAAATTCTGCAAGCTGCTTTAGAGAAACTTATTAATCGACACGAAATACTTCGGACAAAATTTATCCGTCCCAAGGGTATAGCTACACCTCTACAGGTGATAGCAGATGAAAGTAAATTTGTTTGGCATGAAGTTAATCTTAGTAGTTGGGATACACAACAGCAAAAGTCAGAAATTAATAGTCTATTCGAGCAAGAAAGAGTCCAATTTTTGCAACTTGAACAAGGATCTTTATTACAAGCTTGCTTAATCAGCCTATCAGCAACAAAGCAGATTTTATTACTTACTATATCCGCCCTTTGTGCCGATGCTTGCTCACTTCAGAATTTAATAAAGGAAATTGCATATTTTTACAAAGGTGAAGAATTAGAGGAAGTTGTGCAGTATGTACAGTTTTCAGAATGGCAGAATCAATTGTTAGAAGATAATGAATTAGCCGATGAAAACTATTGGACTCAACAGGATTTTTCAAATTTTCCTCATGTTAAATTGCCTTTTACGTCTAAATCATTAGCTGATTCAGAATCATTTATAGTTAACTCTGTTGAATGTAAAATTTCTCAAAGTGCAATCACCAAAATTGAAAAGCTGACTCAGCAATACAGTACAGAAACCTCTACATTTTGGTTAGCTTGCTGGTTAGTGCTACTTTGGCGATTTACCCAACAGCCAAATATGATTGTTGGCAAAGGGTATAATGGTCGTCAATACCAAGAGTTAGAGACAGCAATTGGTTTATTTGCCAAATATTTACCACTGCAATGTAGTTTGCAAGCAGACTGCAAATTTTCTGATATATTAATGCAGGTTACTCAAGGGACACAGGATATATCTCAATGGCAGGAGTATTTTACATGGGAAAAATTAGCAGAGTTATCTTGGTTTCCATTTAGTTTTGATTTTCAAGAGCAATCAGTAAAGTACTCTGCTGAGGAAGTATCATTTTCCCTCTACCAGCAGTATGTCTGCACAGAAAGATTCAACGTTAAATTATCGATTCAGCAAGAAGATATTTTGTTAGCAGCACTGCATTATAATGCTAACTTGTTTAAAGCAGAGGATATGCAACGCTTTGCTGGACATTTGCAGACTTTGGTAGAAAGTGCGATCGCTAATCCAGAACTTAGTATTAGTCAATTGGATATTCTCACAGAATGCGATCGCCAGCGATTACTATATGAATTCAACAATACTCAAACAGATTTTCCCCAAGACAAATTAATTCACCAACTCTTCGAGGCGCAAGTAAAAAGCACCCCTAACAATATTGCTGTTGTATTTGAGCAGCAACAACTTACATACACCGAACTTAATTGTCGCGCCAATCAAATCGCCCATTACCTACAACAACAGGGCGTTAAACCAGAAACAATCGTCGCTATCTGCATGGAGCGAACGTTAGAAGCAATTGTAGCAATCCTCGGCATTCTCAAAGCAGGTGGTGCATATTTACCATTAGATCCGAGCTTTCCCACATCCAACTTGATAGGGCGGCTACAAGATGCTCAAGTACAGATATTGTTAACTAATAGTACCATTCAACAGCAACACCCTGCACTTAGCGTTCCTATTGTTCTGTATTTAGACACAGATGAAAAAGAAATTACTAGCCAAAGCCATGACAATCCACTTAGTAATGTCACAGGTGAAAACTTAGCTTACACCATCTATACTTCTGGCTCTACAGGTAAGCCCAAAGGAGTAGCGATTGAACATCGCCAAATCCTCAATTACCTATACAGTATTCAACAAATATTAGACCTACCAACTGGTGCAAGTTTTGCATTAGTCTCAACTTTAGCGGCGGATTTGGGTAACACAGTTATCTTCGCTGCTTTGTGTAGTGGTGGTTGCTTGCATATTATCTCAACTGAACGTACTACCAATGGACAGGCGTTAGCTGATTATTGCCGTCAGCATCAAATTGATTGTTTGAAGATTGTACCTTCCCATCTAGAGGCATTACTGACTGATTCTACTCAAGATTTACTACCAAAAGCGCGGTTGATTTTAGGAGGAGAAGCTTGCAATTGGGAATTAATTAAAAAGATTCAACAATTTGCCCCTGATTGCAAGATTTTAAATCATTATGGGCCTACAGAAACGACAGTTGGGGTATTAACTTATCAGGTTGAGGAGATTGATTTGAATTCTCAAACTGTGCCTTTAGGGAAAGCGATCGCCAACACGCAGGTTTATGTTTTAGACTCACAGTTACAACCTGTACCTATTGGTGTACCTGGTGAACTTTATATTGGTGGTGATTGTCTAGCGCGAGGTTATTTAAATCAGCCAGAACTGACAGCCGAGCGATTTATTTCTCATCCTTTTAGCCAACAGCAAGAAGCAAAGCTATATAAAACTGGCGATTTAGTACGCTATCAAGCAGATGGCAATCTAGAATTTTTAGGCAGAATTGATAACCAAATTAAGATTCGGGGTTTCCGAATTGAATTAGGAGAAATTGAGGCAGTACTATGCCAACATCCCAGCATTCAACAAGCTGTAGTGTTGTTGCGAGAAGATGAGACAGGCAATCAACGACTTGTGGCTTATATAGTACCACGTAAAGATATATCTACAACTATTCAAGATTGGCGTAATTTTCTTAGAAATAAACTACCAGAATATATGCTACCTGGCGTATTTATCCGGTTAAAAACCTTGCCACTAACGCCCAATGGTAAAGTAGATCGGAAAGCATTACCAAATCCCGATTTCCTAAATTCAAAATCAGAAAATTCTTTTGTAGCCCCGCGTGAAGGGCTGGAACTTCAACTTAAACATATTTGGGAAGAACTTTTGCAAGTGCGCCCAATAGGGGTAAAAGATAACTTTTTTGATATCGGTGGACATTCACTTTTAGCAGTGCGTTTAGTTGCTCAAATTGAAAAGCATTTTCAGCGAAAAATAGCGTTATCTGATTTATTACAAGAGCCTACAATTGAGCATCTAGCCGCTATTCTTCGCCAGCAGCCGGAATCAAAATCTTGGCTGCCTTTAGTACCTATTCAGCCTTTGGGTAGCAAGAAACCTTTTTTCTGTGTTCATCCTAGTGGGGGAAATGTAATTTGTTACTATAACTTGGCAAGTCATTTAGGTAGAGAGCAACCTTTGTACGGTTTAGAATCACCAGGATTCTATGGAGAATGTGAACCTTACCATCGAATAGAAGACATGGCAAGTTCCTACATTCAAGCATTGCGTAACATACAACCACAAAGCCCTTATCTATTAGGTGGATGGTCTATGGGAGGGTTAATAGCTTTGGAAATGGCTATACAGCTACAACAGCAAGGAGAGAAAGTTGCTTTGCTTGCTTTATTAGATACCAAACCACCAATTGTTATTAATAAATTTCAGAATAATAAAGTTAATGATGCTCAATTGTTAGCTGATATCGCTATAGCTACAGCTAAATTTTTTGGTAAGGACTTGTTGATTTCAGAAGTAACTCTCCGAGAATTTGAGCCAGAAAAGCAGTTGAACTATGTTCTAGATATGATGAAACAAGCTAATTTTGTACCTCCAGATATCGGATTACAGCAAATTCGCGCTTATTTGCAAGTTACTAAAAGTCATAAAAGAGCTTTGATGGACTATGTAGCTAAATTTTATCCTGGGCAAATTACATTATTTCAAGCCGAGCAGCAACTATCTATTGATAAAAATGAGCAGATGAGCGCAAATATAATTGAGCCTAATTTAGATTGGAGCCACTTTACTTCTCAGCCTTTAGATGTTCATGTTATTCCAGGTGAACATGGCACAATTCTAGCTGAACCTAACGTCAAAGTTTTAGCAGAAAAATTAAAATATTGTTTAGATAAAGCTCAGTAAATTTATTATTTGTTAACGAGCATCTTAGGTGTGTGGAAACGTGCCACACACCTAAAAATATATTTACTTTTTTAACTAATTTTGGAGGTTTAAGTCTCCCGCTTCTGAAAGCTGTAAGTTTTGTAGCGGAGTCTAAACCCCCCGTTAAAAAACTGGCGTTGCTGAATTAGGTATGAAAGTTAATGTTTTAACAATAGAAAATTTAAATTCTTTGCGCCTTTGCGCGAAACAAAATTCATACTGCAATCAGCAACGCCAAAAAACTTAATTACGAATTACGAATTATTTTAATATGCGTAACTTTACTATTATTTGGCTTGGTCAAATAATTTCGACTATCGGTAGTTATATGACTAGTTTTGCCATTACAATTTGGCTTTGGGAACAGACTAATCAAGTAACTACATTAGCACTTTTGGGATTTTTTACATTTCTACCTAGCATCTTCATGACTTTAGTTGCTGGGCTAATTATAGATCATGCTAACCGCAAGTTTTTGATGATGATTGCTGATACAGTCGCAGCTGTATCGACTGTTATTATTCTTTGTTTATATCTCACTGATAATTTGCAAATTTGGCATTTTTATGTATCGAGTGCTGTCAACGCAGCTTTTAGTGAAATTCAAGAATTGGCATATTCAGCCACCATGTCCACTTTAGTATCTAAAAAGCACTATACCCGTGCAACTACAATGAATTCCGCCCTGCATTATAGTTCCATAACTATTGCTCCTGCTCTTTCAGGTTTTCTCTATCCTCTGATTGATTTTAGTGGCATTTTGATTATCGATCTTCTTAGTTTTGTAGTAGCCATAACTATTCTATTAAAAATACCTATATATCAACCAAAATTTAGCGATCGCAATCTGAAAGACCAAGACCATAAAGGTTTTTTTTGGCAAATTACCTTTGGATTTCGCTATCTTCTCACACGCCCTAGTTTGCTAGCTATGACTATTACTGGAGCGTTGTTTTGGTTTTTTCACGATATTGGTAGAACATTATACGCACCCATGATTTTGGCACGTACAGGTAATGATGCTACTGCTTTAGGTAGCATCTCTTCTGCTGCTGGAATTGGTGGTGTAATTGGAGCTTCACTGTTAAGTATTTGGGGCGGTTTTCAGCCCCGGATTCATGGTTTTCTCTTAGGAATGGTGGGGGCTGGTGTTAGTAAAACGATTTTTGGTTTAGCTCAAGGTTTACAAATTTGGCTACCCGCCCAATTTTTTTCTTCCGTAAACTTTCCTTTACTCATAAGTTCCAACACATCGATTTTATTGACAAAAGTCAAGCCCTACGATCAAGGTCGAGTATTTGCCACCCTTTCTACAATTCAGCAATGTGTTTCAGCGATCGCTATCTTAATAGCTGGGTCACTTGCTGACAAAGTTTTTCAACCAGCAATGATGCCGGGAGGTCATCTCATGCCCTTATTTGGATGGTTAGTCGGGACTGGTAGTGGTTCGGGAATAGCATTATTGTATACTATCTCTTCACTAGGTTTATTAATGATTGGTTTGGGTGGATATGCCATCAATAATTTGCGTGATGTTGAAATTCTCTTGTCAGACTACGATGAGGAAGAGGTATACCAGGAAAAAAGGTAACTGCCTAACTAGTGGGATTTGAAGAAAGGAAATTTGCTTCTTCCGGTAGTTTTATGGTAGTTACTAAAGTTTAGTAAATTATTGAACGGTTGTGTTATCAACGTCTCCCAATTCCCCCATTAGCTACCTTACCTCGAAAAAGTCCTCCACCTGCCACTGCTTCACTAAAAAAACGAACGCAGATAGAGCAACAAATTGAGTTCTTCCGTGTCACTGTGTTCTCAACTTGAGAGGCCGGAAAGTTTTCTGCACTATTAAGCACAGCACCACATACCCCAGAAAATATTTTTCTCTAGACACATACAACCATTTGAGGGTACAATTTAATAATGCCACAGGTAGAGTAACCGCTAGCACAAATGGATAACCAACCCCAAAACGACTGGCTAGGAAAAAATAATGGATAGTGGGTAGCGAAACGCCACGATAAAAAAAGCCTTAATGCCAACGAGCATTAAAACCAGTGAACACACTATTTATTGATTGGAAAAAGTACGGTAGGGCATACCGGAACTAGAGAAATAGTTCTCTAACGCTTAGGGAGATGAAGCCCACTGGAATTATTTAAATTAGACTCGATATTTTGTTCTATTGAACGGGTATCAGGTTTAAGTATTGCCGCAAAGATAGATAATTTTAAGGCACGTCAATGAACTAAGAATCCCCGTTCCCTTTAGGGCGGGGAGTGTCAACATGACAGTATAATAAATAAGTATTCCACATTTTTACCTACATAGGTTTTCAGTCGAGTGAGGTACAACAGATATCTAAAACCTTACATGGCAAAGTCTCTGATGTACTTCATCCATGTCGAAACCTAATTATTAGTTTTTCAATTTTTTGGAGGAGAGGAAAATGAAGAAGTTCACATGTTTAATGATTGTCGGGGCAGCATTGTCGATTAGTGCGCCGGCTGTAGCTGAAAGTCGTGCGGTTAATATCAGTATTGGCAGTATTGGTGGTTCCTTAGATAATGCCGCTTTGCGAACAATTCGCCAGGTTATCGGGTTTGCAGTCGGCACTAGCACCGTCGATAAATTTATTGTATATAGTCCCAGAGTCGGATCTCCTATTCCCATCGAAGGAGGTTTATCTGCTTGTGCTGAAGCTGGCTTCGGCACAAGCAATACAAGATTTAATGCTTTTATCCAGGAGTTGCGTTCAATTAAGCCCAAACCAGGGACTTTCTACAATGTAGAACTTACCACAAGCTGCGAACAGATATAAGAACGAAGAATGTCGTTTGCATTCAAGAAGCGCGGTAGGATGGGCTGAGGTATGAAGCCCATCCATTGATTAAATTGGAGATTTGACACTCCCCGCGATAAATCGACGGGGATTCTTGGTTCAACGAGACCACGATAAAATTCCAGACGATCGGCTCAGGTTGATCTTTACTTGCTGCCACCCAGCACTGGCGATCGCCACATCCCCAACTCTATGATTAGAAGACTGGTCAAGCGACTAGAGCAACTGGGTCATCGAGTTACTCTTGAATCTCAAACCTCTACTCAAGTTGTTACCTGCGGTGAACAAGAAACTTCAAAAGTAAATCGATCGCCCCGAAAATGAGTGACTGTGTATTCAAATAAGTGGTCATGCTGGTCACAAACTTGGCTTTTAGTTGTTAGCATTGGTGCACCAGAGGGAATTTTTAAAAGTTTCGCTTCTTCTTTGTAAGCCGCCTGGGTTTCAATCTGAGTACGAGTACGACGTGGCTCAATCCCATAGTGATTTCGCAGCAAACTGTAGAGAGATTGAGACTTATAAATCAGTATAGGTAAGTCGGGAAATTTTTCTGAGAGTAAATAAGAAACACTGATACATAAAGGATTCCATTCGGGTACAGTAGTATCCGTCATTGTCAGCGATGCCACGCGGAGAAATTTTACTTGGAATAGAGAATTTCCGATATTAGTTTCTAGTAAATTGGCAAGTTGTTCACTGGCATTAATAATTTTGCTACTAAGGATTTGGATGCAGGGAAGATAGCCTAAGTTGAGCAAACTTTGAGTAAAGTTAGTTTTAAAGTTGAGAGAATAATCAATTTTTTGTTCTTTTACAAAAGCACCGCGCCCTTGTATTCTATATACTAAATCTTGTTCAACTACAGATGTAATTGCCATGCGAGCGGTAAAGCGATGAACACCGTAGTGTGCGGCTAACTCGTTTTCTGAAGGTAAGCGATCGCCCGGAAGATAATCTCCAGCTTGGATATCTGCAATTAGCTTTTCAGCTATTTGATGGTAAAGCGATTCACCTTTTTGCTGTTGCTTTATAGACTTCATGAAGATACCATTCTAATTCAATAATCAAACTTTTCTTAGTTACCTGTACTTTTTATGATCTACTCTTTTTATCAGATATTCTTCTAATGGTTGACAGGATCTGGAGCGTAACTGTTGTGTTTATTGACTAAAACGGTTTCTACGGATTCATTTATGCTAATAAATGAATTAAAATCAAACTGAAAACTTTGCTTTTTAGGGCTTATACTGCTATTTCATCTAAAATGGTTCCCAAAAGATACCTTTAGAACTTTTGAATCCTATTTTGGATAAAGGATACATAAAGCTCTAAAATTCAAATGTTATTATCTATTTAGATTTATGCTGAGATTAACAATAAATTATTAACAAATTTATAAAAATAAATTAAATTTTGGTTAATATCTTAAAAAGTTTTGAATAAGATTTTAGATAAATCGGGCTTTTCAATCTCAGTATGTTTTCAAAAATCAAATCGGAACTTTATCATCGATCACAAGATTAGGTCATTAACCATTTGTCAATAAGCAATAATGCTTAAAATTTAGTCAAAGATCAGGCTAGGAAACACCATTTTTAAGCCAATACGCTTCAGTTAAGCCTTTTTTCTCCCCCTCTCTGCCCGCCTCAACAGATAAATTTCCTTAACTGTAGCGTAGCTACTCGAATCGTTATGTTTACAAGCCAATTCACTCTATACAAGTAGAGTAGCTTGTATAGTTCAGCTCATAAGTAACTTTTAATATAACTGCCCCTTTGAATTTAAGAAACGAACTGTAGATTGAACATAAGACAAATCGAGGTAACAACTTTCGCATGGTTATCAACGGTTCCTGCTCCATAGTATGACCTCTGACTTAACAAGCTTAATTCGATAGTAGATAAGCGCCAGATTTGATGGGTTTAGCCAAAAAATCAATGCCTTAGTTAACTTAAACTATTTCACTTAATTTGGAGATTTTAATCATGTTTCGCAGAAAATATATAACTACCATTGCAGTCTTGCTATCCTCTTTAGCAGTTGGGAGTCAGGTCAGCCATCAAGCAATAAGCTCGTTGCTGCAAGGTCAATTCAACTTACCAGTGGCTTCGGCTCAAAACCGTCCCATTGTTTTGGGATTAATTCCTGCTGAAAATAACCAAGAAATGGTGCAAAAATTTGAGCCAATGCGAGTCTATTTGGAGAAAAAACTTGGTCGCTCTGTCAAAGTCTTCACTGCTACTGACTATGCAGGTGTGATTGAAGCTATGAGAAAAGACCGGGTAGATGTCGCTTGGTTTGGGCCGTTATCTTATGTGCTAGCCCAGCAAGAAGCAGGGGCAGAAGCTTTTGCAGTAGGTGTTCGTAAGAATGGTCAATCTACATACAAGAGTATATTTGTTGTGCCTGGTGATTCTCCAGCCAAATCTCTGAAAGATTTAAAAGGTAAAAATGTTGCTTTTGTCTATCCAGCTTCTACTTCTGGAGCATTAGTACCCAGCTATATAGTTAAGAAAAGCACGGGTAAGATGCCTCAAGAGTTTTTCGGTAAACTGACTTATGCTGGTTCTCATGATGCTGCTGAACTAGCAGTTAAAAACAAAACAGTAGATGCAGCAGCTGACAACGACATCACCTACGAAAAGATGCTTTCTCAAGGGTTAATTACCAAACAAAGCAATCGTATTCTGCTTTCTTCTAACCCCTTACCTGGTTCTCCTCTAACATACCGGAATGACTTGGATGCAGCCACGAAAAATAAAATTCGGGAAGCTATTTTAAATGCCCACAAAGAAATTAAGGTAACTGGCTACGGTGATCTTCTGCGTTACGATTCTGCTATTCCTAGTGACTATCAACCAATCCGAGATATGGTTAAGGATTTGGGACTAGGACGCCAACAATTACTTAAGTAATTTCCTTAAGCAAGTGGACAAAATTATTAAGTTTCACTTGCTTAATCAAACCATGCTCAAGGATGACATTTCTTCTTTACAAGACGCTACGCAAACATTTTGAATTTTGAAGTTCTTATGTCTTTGATACAAATTAAACAAGTTAGTAAACGCTATGAAAATGGCTTTCAAGCTCTACATCCTACAACACTGACAATCAATTCAGGTGAATTCACAGTTATTTTAGGGCCTTCAGGTGCAGGTAAATCTACACTTTTGCGTCTTTTGAATGGTTTAGAAACCCCTAGTAGCGGTGAAATTATCATTGCCAATTGTCAACTTACAACAGAAAATTTACGTCGCCTTCGCGCTCAAGTTGGCATGGTCTTTCAACAATTTAATCTGGTGGGTCGGTTAAACGTAATGATAAACGTCCTCACTGGAAGACTTTATCACCGTTCTTGGTGGGAAAGCTTAGTTTACTTGTTCCCAAAAAAAGACTATGAAATAGCCCATTGGGCATTAGCGCGGGTAGATTTGACAGAAAAAGCCTGGAATCGTGCTAGTAGATTGTCTGGAGGTCAGCAGCAGCGAGTAGCGATCGCTCGTGTCTTAGCTCAACAACCAGCAGTAATTTTAGCAGATGAACCTGTAGCGAGTCTCGACCCAGTAACCTCCGAAGAAATTATGAAATTGCTGCAAGGAATTTGCCAAAAAGATGGGGTTACTGTTGTTGCTAGCTTACACCAAGTTGGCTTGGCTATACAGTTTGCCGAGCGGATTATTGGCATTAATCAGGGTCACGTCGTCTTTGACGGTACAGCTGGGGAATTATTTCATCAACAAGAGATTTTGGAAACCATTTATCGACGTGCGGATGGAAGTTTAGATGAAAACTTTAACATGGAAATGGCGTTGGCCAAGTCCTGATGGTCTACCTCCTCTTTCACTGGTTGCTTTAGTGTTAGTTATTTTGCTAGCTCTTGGCAGTAACGCTACTATTGTGGAAGTGGATTTAGTGAGGATTTTTCAATCTACAGGAAAATTGTTTGAATTTATCCGACAGTTATTCGCTGTTCCTGATTGGGATTATTTTCCAACTCTCGGAACAAAAATGTTGGAAACTTTAGAAATTGCCTTTTTAAGCACAACTTTTTCTCTGATTCTGAGCCTACCTTTAGGAATACTTGCAGCTCGCAATAGTAGTCCCAATCCGGTCGTTTACCACATCAGCCGCAACTTACTTTCTCTAATGCGTGCTTTACCAGAAGTGGTATGGGCATTGGTATTTGTCTCAGCTGTAGGATTGGGTGCATTACCTGGAATAATGGCACTTACTTTTGTTACCACTGGCTTTATGGCAAAGTTTTTTGCTGAAAGTATTGAGGTGGTAGATCCCAAGTCTATTGAAGGGGTAATATCAACAGGTGCGAGTTGGTTACAGTTAATAACTTTTGCAATGCTTCCTCAAGCTTTCCCCGATTTAATTGGCACACTTCTCTACATTCTTGACCATAATGTGCGTTCAGCAACAATTGTTGGTTTGGTAGGTGCTGGAGGAATTGGATATGAGTTAGTGTCATCTATTCGACTGTTTAACTACAGTCAATTAATGATGATTATAGTGTCAGTTTATCTCGCTGTAACCGTCCTAGATAGATTATCTAACCAATTACGATCGCGGGTGATTTAAAGATGGTATTTAAAACTTCTCAACTCCCCCCATTGCCGAAAAAGCCTGCAAATTTAGTTTTCCTGTGGTTGGGATTGTTGTTAATTTTTGTCGGATTAGTAATTGTCCATTTGGAGATTTCATTTACAACTTTACTCTGGGGTTTTAGCGATATTTTTGAATATCTAGGACGGTATCGATCGCCTAATTTCACTGATTTGGTTAAGTATCTAGGATTGATGGGACAAACTTTAGCGATCGCACTTTGGGGAACAGTGTTAGCTTTTGTGATTAGTGTTATCTTTACCCCACTTGCTGCCAAAAATATTTCTCCTCATCCCTTGATTTATCGCACCGTGCGAGAGTTACTGACTTTCTTATTGGCATTACCAGATCTAGTATTAGCCCTAATATTTGTAGCTGCTTTAGGGCTTGGGCCTTTACCTGGAGTTTTAGCTTTAGGGTTACATACATCAGGATTCTTAACAAAATTTTTTTCTGAGAGTATGGAGCGAGTTAATCCAGGAATTTATGAAGCAATTAATGCTACTGGTGCTAACTTTCTTCAGGTCGTTATGTTTGCAGCTTGGCCTTCAATTCTTCAAGAGGTAGTTGGTTACACGCTTTACATTTTTGACCGAAATGTCAGAGTTGCAACAGTATTAGGATTGGTAGGAGCGGGAGGAATTGGTTTAGAGTTAAACGCCAATTTGCGCTTTTTCCAATATGACCAAGCCGGTGCTTTAATTCTGATCATTATTATTACAATCGTTGCCATTGATTACCTTTCCGCTTTGTTAAGAAGTAAACTTTCATGACCAAAACAAAGCTCTCAGAACAAGCGACTGAAAGTCGTCGGGACAATCCAAAATCTAAAATCCAAAATCCAAAGTAGAATGACAATTCCTTCTCGGAGCCTTTGGATTAAAGCTTTAACTGCTTATTCACCTGAAAAGCTGCAATCTTTAGCAGAAGATTTAATTTCTGGTTGGCAAGTAAACTATAAATCTTTACCCCAAGCTGGCTTGAGTTTGCTGCAAATGGAAGATGGGGTGTTTCATGAACCATACTACTTAGGAGAAATTCCTATAGCAAGTGCATGGATAGAACTCACCAATTCAAGCAATGAAAACTTTGAAGGTGCAGCTCAAGTAATGAGTGATTCTGCTGACTTAGCTGTAGCTTTAGCTATATGTGATGCGGTGATAGCTCATCAATTACCTGGTTGGCAAAGAGTTGCAGATTTAATTCAACAAGGCATAGAAAAACGTGCTTGGGAAGAACTACAACAAGGTGCAATGTTGGCAAAAACTAAAGTAAATTTTTCTTTACTCAGCCAGGAGAAAGATGATGCTGAAGATTGAAGCTATCTGGCAAGGAGAAAGTCAACAAAAAATTTTTCGTAATTTGTTGCATTGTATGAGTTTGCCGGGAGAAATTGCTGATTTAAGCCAGTATTTAGGAAGGTCTTCAGCTTTGGTGGGAGTATTAGCAACGCTGCTCGATAAAACCGTAAGTTGGAGTGATCAAGATGGGTTGGTAGATAAGAGCGATCGCTATCTCCTCCAAGCACCTATAGCCTGTGAAGAAACTGCAAAATTTGTAATTAAAGATGCTACTAATCCGCCTAACATGAATTTATCTCTTAACTTAGGAGAATTGTCTAACCCAGAAAAAGGAGCTACTTTAATACTTCAAGCAACAGCACTTAATCTCGGAAATATATCATTTCAATTATCAGGGGCTGGCATCAAAAAAACGCGCCTTATTCATCTCGCTGGGTTTCATCCATTATGGTTTGTGCTTCGTGAAAATTGGGTAGAAAATTTTCCCTTGGGAGTAGACATGATTCTGGTAGATTCAACTTGTATTATGGCATTACCGAGAACTACTCAAATCAAACTGCATGATTTCACTGATACTCAAACCTTCATTAACTGATACTGAATTCTGACTTCTACATTCTTCTTAAAAATTCTGACATGGGTTACATTGCGATTAAAGGCGGCGAAACGGCTATCGAAGAAGCAATTAAATTACTAGACTACTTGCGAACACGAAATAGCACCGAGTCTCCCCTATCTTTAGAAACAATTCGTCATCAATTGCACTTTTTACATAGTCGAGTTTTATCAGAAGGAGGCTTGTATCATCCAGATTTAGCCTCACTAGCAATTAAGCAAAGTGCTGGTGATACTCTAGAAGCCGCTTTCTATTTGAGGGCTTATCGTTCAACTCGTCCTCGATTAGGTGAAACTCCTTTGCATAATGGCAAAAGCATGCGTCTTATCCGTCGCATTTCTGCCGCATTTAAGGATATTCCTGGTGGGCAGATGTTGGGGCCGACATCGGATTATTTACAGCGTTTATTTCGCTTTGAACTGCTAGATGAATCGCCCGAGCAATTTCGTAAAATAGCTAAAACTTGGCTAAAAGAAACACCAGAAGAAATATTACCGACTACCTTTCCTAAGGTATTAGATAGCTTACGTCAGGAAGGGCTATTACCACCAATTATTGAATGTTATCAACCACCGTTTGATATTACACGGGAACCCCTAATTTTCCCAGTTTCACGTTCTGCGGCATTAGCAACAATGGCACGTGCGGAGACAGGTTCTATCTTAAGCATCGCCTATTCTAATATGCGCGGCTACGGCGATATTCACCCCACTGTTGCCGAGTTACGAGTCGGTTATCTGCCAGTTCAATTACCACATCCCATCACAGGGGAATTAATTGAAATTGGAGAGGTACTGATGACGGAATGTGAAGTCATCGCTATGTATGAACTGGATGAAAATAAAGGTAAACCTACCTTTGGGTTAGGATATGGAGCTTGTTTTGGGCATAACGAAGTAAAAGCGATCGCTATGGCTATTTTAGACCGCGCCCTCCAAAAAGGCATAAAACAAGGCCCTAGTAACCCCTCTGAAGACCCCGAATTTGTCCTTCTGCATATCGACGGCATTGAGTCAATGGGTTTTGCTTCCCACTACAAAATGCCGCACTATGTCACCTTTCAATCTGACTTAGATAGGCTTCGTACTACTCAAAATAATTACAAAAATGAGAAATGAAACCACAAGCACAATCTTTAACCAACCAGAATTTAGAAATAGAAAAATCGGTATTTACAGAACAAAAAAATGGCATTTATGTATCTCAAAAGAATGCTTATGCTTATCAGTTTGGCTTTCTAGATGAAGAGGCCAAAAAAGAGATTCGCCGTAGTCTCCTCAAAGCTGTTGCTATTCCTGGTTACCAAGTCCCCTACGCCTCCCGCGAGATGCCAATTGCCAGGGGATTCGGCACAGGCGGATTACAAATTAGTCTCTCCCTAATTGGTGCTGATGATACTTTCAAAGTTATAGATCAGGGAAGTGATGATTCTGTTAATGCCGTCAATATTCGTAAATTTACTACTACAACTTGTCCAGGAATAAAACTAACTAAGCACACCCAAGAAGCAACCCTAATTCAAACGCGCCATCGCATTCCAGAAATTCCTTTAAAGCTTGGGCAAATTTTAGTTCTGCAAGTTCCCTATCCTGATCCTTTAGTAATTGTAGAAGCGAGTGAAGAAAAGCGTAAAATCATGCATAGTGAGGGAGATTATGCGCGTCTTTGGGTGAAGTTATATGAGGACATGGTAAAATTTTCTGAAATTACTATCTCTCACCGCTATCCCACACGTATTAACGGATTTTATGTAATTGATCCTTCACCAATTCCCCGTTTTGATGTGCCAAAACTGCACCAATCTGAATGCTTGTATCTATTCGGGGCTGGGAGAGAAAAGAAAATTTATGCAGTACCTCCTTATACCACTGCTCAACCTCTTTCCTTTAGTGATATTCCCTTTCGAGTAGAAGATTTTACTGATGAAAAAGGTCATCGCCGTGCTTGTTCTAGGTGTGCTTCTACCACTACTTTTCTGGATGAAGTTATCAGTAACATAGGAGAAAAAGTTTATCAATGTTCTGATAGCGACTACTGCGATGTAACATTGAGTATAAAGAATAAAAAATAAAGAACATCAACTTCAGTTGCAAACTCTCAATATGAGTAACAATCTTCCCCTCAAACAAATATTTGCAATGGGTGGAGGCGGCTTTTCAATGGAACCCAAAAACTTTCTGTTAGACAAATACATTTTGGGACTGGTGGACAAACAAAAGCCGCGAGTTTGCTTTGTCCCGACAGCTAGCGGTGATTCTGATCACTACATCGTCGAGTTCTATTCAACCTTTGGAAAATTATCCTGCACTCCCTCTCATTTGTCGTTGTTTAACCCACCAGCTACCGACCTTAAAGCTTTTGTGCTAGAGCAAAACATTATTTATGTAGGAGGAGGCAGCCCCAAAAATTTAATTGCGCTTTGGCGAGAATGGGAACTAGATAAAATTCTCAGAGAAGCTTGGGAAAAAGGCATTATTCTTTGTGGCTTGAGTGCGGGTTCGATGTGCTGGTTTGAAGCAGGAATTAGTGCCTATGCTCCAGGCTCGCTGAACAACCCAGTAAAGTGTCTCGGTTTCCTAAAAGGTAGCCACTGTCCTCACTATGATAGAGAGCCAGAAAGAAGACTAGCTTATCATCGGCTGTTATCTGAAGAGTTACTAGATGATGGTTATGCAGCTGATGACGGAGTTGGTCTATATTTTGTAGGCGATCGCCTGGAAAAAATCGTCAGTTCTCGCCCCAATGCCAAAGCCTATCGCGTTGAAAAAATTGGTGAAACTGTTAAAGAAACTCCTTTACAGGCTACCTATTTAGGTAATCTATTTAAGGATTAATTCTAAATTCCTAATTCTAAACTCTTCCTATGAACAAGATTCTACAAGTTCGTGATTTGACAAAAATATACGGTTCTGGTTGCCCAAAATGTCTTTCTTCAACTGGGCCAGAAACTAATACGAATATTTGTCCTTATTGTGGAAGTATTGTTGCTGCTTTAGATATTTCTTTTGACCTTTATCAGGGCGAAATTCTGGGAATTATGGGAGAATCTGGAAGTGGCAAGTCCACTTTAGTAAAGATGCTATATTTTGACCAAATTCCTACCCAAGGCAGTGCCAAGTTTTTTGATAAGGACAGAAATTTTGACTTATTTGCCTTGAATCCTGCTCAAGCTAGATGGTTGAAAAATCATAAGTTTGGCATGGTTTATCAAAACCCTCACTTAGGCTTAAACTTTCATGTGTCGGCTGGAGGAAATATTGCTGAACGGTTATTAATGAGCGATGTATTGGATTATAGAGAAATACGTCAACGCTCTCAAAAACTTCTTACCCGCACTGAATTCCTAATTGAACGTATTGATGAATTACCCAAAAACTTTTCTGGAGGAATGCAACAGCGCGTCCAAATTGCTCGTGCTTTAGCTACAGAACCACCGTTATTATTTCTTGATGAAGTAACAACTGGATTAGATTTATCTGTTCAGGCAAAAATCCTAGATTTAATTCTAGAACTTCAGCAAAAATTGAGAATTGCAATGATTGTTGTTACTCACGATTTAGGAGTTATTCGCCTTTTATCATCACGGACTATTGTGATGAAATATGGTCGAATTGTCGAATCAGGTTTAACTGATCAAATACTCGAAGACCCTCAGCATAGTTATACTCAGCAGTTAGTAACTTCTGCTTTATAAGAAGGTGAAAAACATGTATTCAAATCTCATTTTACGCACAGAAGGGTTAAGTAAAAGCTTTATCCTCCATGAACAACGAAAACATATCCCTTCGGCTCAAAATGTTTCCTTGGAAGTGAGAGCAGGAAAACTTACTGCCTTAACAGGTGCTTCTGGTACTGGAAAATCTAGTTTTTTGAAGTGTATTTATCGGACTTATTTACCTACTAAAGGAGCAATTTATTATCACACAGATGATGGTGAATGGCTGGATTTAGCAAAAGTTAGTGAACGTGAAATTTTAGAACTTCGACGGGCTGAAATTAGCTTTGTTACGCAATTTCTTCACTGTCTTCCTAGACAATCCACAGTGGATGTTGTAGCCAAACCTTTATTGGATTTAGGAATAGAACGCATTGAAGCTATAGACAAAGCTAAGGATTTATTAAGTCAAATTAAGCTTCCAGAAAGACTGTGGGAAATCTCTCCAGCTACTTTTTCGGGTGGAGAGAAACAACGGGTAAATTTAGCGCGGGCGATGATTCTTCATCCTCGTTTGCTATTACTAGATGAACCTACGGCTAGCCTTGACCAGGTTTCAATTGCACGAGTTATTGAGATGATTCGCTCTCTTAAAAAAGCTGGTACTGGCATTTTAGCGATTTTCCATGACCAAGAGCTAGTTAAAGAGTTAGCTGATTTTGAAATTACTCTTGTCCCTACGAATTGAGAGAATGTTAGGTGTTAGTGGGACTTAGACAAAAAGCAGCCAGAAAAAAGCCTCAAATTTATATGCAGAGAGACTTTGACATTAGACCTCTTGCATAAATAATTTTTTGTCTCACGCAAAGGCGCAAAGGCGCAAAGAAGAAAGTGAAAAGAAGAGCATTTGGTATATTTCCTTGCCCTATATGGGTTTGAGGCTTGTTTATGCCTTAAAAATGTTTAAGTCCCGTTAGCAAATAATTGAAGATTGCGGGAGATATGTTGTCGGTGATTTCGTTAAATGTTCTGAAAAATTTAAAGAGTTAGTAAATGTTATGAGGACTTATTTAACAAATGCGCGGATTGTTTTATCAGATGAGGTACTAGATGATGCTTCACTGCTTATAGAAGATGACGCGATCGCTGCTATTAATCCAGTATCTACCCGTGGCGCTAAAACCATTGATTTAAATGGTAAAATTCTGATGCCGGGGATGATTGATTTACACTGCGATGCCATTGAAAAGGAAATAGAACCGCGTCCTGGTGCTTTATTCCCGATGAATTTTGCTGTAGCACAAATTGATAAACGCAATGCAATGGCAGGGATTACGACTCCCTTTCATGCAATTTCTTTTGCTCATGAGGAATTAGGAGTTCGGAATAATGATATTGCATCTCAAGTTGTGCAGTCAATTTATGCTTACCAGCCCTATGCGCTAGTTGATAATCGTGTCCATTGTCGCTACGAAATTACTGATCCTACTGGCTTACCAATACTTTTAAATTTGCTAGCTGAAAAATATATTCATTTAGTTTCTTTGATGGATCATACACCGGGACAAGGACAATTTAAGGATTTACAAGCTTATCAGAATTATATTTCTCGAACTTACAAGAAAAGTGCTGCGGAAGCCGAGGCAATGGCAAATAATAAAGTTCAAAATGCTGAAGGTGCAAAGTCACGGATTGAGACTTTGATTTCTAAAGCTTTGCATCAAAATGTTCAAGTTGCTAGTCATGATGATGATACCCCAGAACGAGTGCAGACTATAGCAAATATGGGAGTGCGATTAAGTGAATTTCCCATCAATTTAGAGACAGCAAAAGCTGCTAAAGCTGCTGGAATGTTCACAATTTTTGGCGCCCCTAATATTCTGCGAGGTCAAAGTCAAAGTGGCTCAATCAAAGCGATTGAGGCAGTTCATCATCAAGTTGCAAGTTGTTTATGTTCTGATTATGCTCCTGGAACTTTACTTGCTGCTGTATTCCGGCTTTTAGATATTTCCGAGTTAAATTTACCGCAAGCGATCGCTTTAGTTACTCATAATCCTGCTCAAGCCTTAGAGTTAAGCGATCGAGGACAAATTTCAGTGACTAATCAGGCTGATTTATTAGCAGTAGAAATTGTGAATGGATTGCCTCAAGTTGCAATAACTTGGGTAGCAGGGAAAGCGGTTTACATCTGTGATTTTTAGTCTAAATAAGTTTAGATGAGTAAGTCAGGACTTATGCATAGGTAACAGATAACGATATTAATGGCCGTAGAGATTTAGCTATGTGAGACTAAGCCGAATCAGTCAAAGGCTTAGTCTAATAGGTTTTTCAGTACATAATATACTAATTTAACTGAATACATCAATCTAGAAACTAATATTGACTCAAACATTGATAATTCAGAAACATTTCCTGACTTAGAAGTGCTGATTTATAGAGCCACCTCCTTATATAGTTTGTTACAAAACTATTATGGAATTCAGCCGCGACGTGCTCATATCCAGATTGAAACTGAAGTTGCTTCTAAAGAAGAGGCAAAACTTCTAAAGATTTCCCCTAGTGTGCCTTTGCTAGTTACTAAGAGCCAAGTTCGCGATCAGCATGACTACTTGTTTGAGTATACAATTAGTCGTTTTAGAGGCGAACGCTTTTCCTTAGAAGTCTCTTGTTTATAGGTGAAACTATGAAAGTTGGTGTTGCAATGGTTCCAAGCCCCCAGATGAATCAATATCTTGTGGAGTTACAGAAAAAAATAATGCCTTTTTGCCCACTTCACCCTTTATTGGGAACTGAATTTAATCTACCACACATTACACTTCTTCAAGGTCGATTTAAAAATAACTTTAATTGGCTTAACTTGATTTCTGATCTGCGTGATTATTGTACACAGCAAAAATACTCTTTAGAGTTTAATTTGTCTGAATTAGAATATCAGCCACCTGGCTGGTATTTTTTGACATTAAGCCCAAATGTAATCTTTGGTGAGGCTCATATATTTGTTTTTGAACGGCTCAAAGATTCGATATATCTCACAGAGGAAGATAGACAAAAAGACACTATTAACTACAGTAGTTTAGAAAAAGAAAATTATTTTAAATATGGATATAGATATATTGGAGATGCCTTTTATCCTCATATTACTTTGGGCAGAAGTATCGATAAGTCTCGAATTCAAGACGAAGCATATATGATAAATACTGTTAAAGTATTTACTTCAAAAAATATTGTAGGTACAATCCAAAAGATTACCATTTATGAAATGGGCGAGAATGGGAGCCATGCCAATACGTTATATTATGTCAACATCTGAATATAGACACCTCCTCCTCATCTGTCAAACATTTAATTTGCATAGGACTTTCATCTCTAACTAATAACAGCTTGGGTAATCCTAGTTCTATTCACAACAAAAATGTTGCGATTCCGGTTACCAACCCGTTCATAGATGAACTTATCAACGCCATGAATAGCCAGATACACTCCCAACCCACCTATATGTCGCTGTTCCAATGGCTGATTTAGGTCATTCGGGATTTCTGTTTGGCTAGAGTCATAAGGTACACCAGTATCTTCCATTGAGATTGTTAGGGTTTGTTCGTTGAATTCGGCTTGCAAATCTAATACTCCTGAGTGACCTGCTTCTTTATAGCCGTAAACGATGATATTAGTGGCGATTTCGTCCACCGCCAAACGCAATTTATAGGAGGCTTTTTTATTTAAGCCAGCCGCCGCCGCCGCCGCCATCACATAGTCGGCGATCGCTTTTAAAGAATTCAAAGAATCTGGTACAGTTAATAGTTCCATCATTATTAAGTATGAGTCGTTATTTATCCCTGTTCTGTCACTCTCCGAAAGGGTAATTCCTATAAGCCTCATCAGGTAATCAATACAAGCTATCTTATTAGAAAAAAATGGGTGTTGTATTTGTTATTAGAAAAAAATCGTGTGAACCCTTGGTAGATAAAAGCTCTAGATTTCAGAAATGGGAAATTTTTTCGGAGAGTGACAGAATAGGGTTAGACGCAGAGAGTAAGAGTTTGGAATAGCAGTTTTGATTTATTTAGACCGCACTATGAAGGACTTCTTCTTGGTCTCTCTGCGTCTGGAGTGTCTGGAAACTAATTTACATTTCTATTCAACAACGCCAAAAAATCAAAGGATTTTTTAGATTTTGACTTTCCTAAACATGTTCTATCTCAGGTTCGTTATACTCATTGAGCATTTCTACACTATAGTGGAAGCCAGTATTCTCAATAGTATCTTTCACCATTTCTTGAGCGCCGACTATATAAATTACAACCTTGTTTCCGATTTTTTGTTTAGCAAAAATTAGCACCCTTAAACCCGCACTGGACATATATTCCAAGTTTTGCACTAGCAAAACCAAACGTTTGACATTTTGCCTTGCTGCTTCCTCTACCTTCTCCTTAAATACTGGTGCTGTAGATGCATCAAGTTCTCCAGACAAAGTTATTTTAGCGACATCGTTACTTATTTCTAGAGTTGCGTTGAAAGCCATAATTTTCTCCTTTAAATTTGTAATTAGCTTTTGATTCGTGAGCAATTTCATTTGCCCACCAGAATGACCACAGAGCGATCGCCTATAATTAATCCAGATTGATTTTCTAATATCGGTTCCCTTCCAGGCTGCCAAATATCCTCCGGTGGAGTGACACCTGTGTTGGCAAACACATGCCATTTCATCGAGTCTCGTAAGCCGGGAATTTCAAACCAATGCGTTCGATGATGCATATTCATCGCCACATAAATGTAGTTGTCTGAAACCGTCCCTTCCTTGGCGTGTTTCCCACAGAGCATAAAAGCCAGGGTGCGACTGTGAGTTGACCAGTCAGCATTCCAAGCTTGGGTGCCATGCCAGGTAATATCTGCATAGCCGCTACCAACATAATCTACATTGCGAAAATGGTACTGATTTCTCAGAATCGGGTGAGCATTGCGGAAAGCAATGCAGTGTTTAAAGAATCGAAATAGGTTGGCATTTAATTCCAACAGATTCCAGTCTAGCCAGTTCAACTCATTGTCGTGGCAATAAGTATTGTTGTTGCCACACTGAGAGCGCCCCATCTCATCGCCCATGAGAATCATCGGCACACCCTGACTTACCATTAGCATAGCGATCGCATTTTTCATCTGCCGTTGGCGTAAGGTCAGAATTTCCTGATCCTCAGTCCATCCTTCTGCACCACAATTCCAACTGTCGTTATCGTTACACCCATCATTGTTGTTTTCACAGTTAACTTCGTTGTGCTTCTCGTTATAAGAAACCAAATCCGTTAAGGTAAACCCGTCATGGGCTGTAACAAAATTAATCGATGTGGCAGGGCCACGACCCGCCCCAGCATAGAGGTCTGGCGAACCTTGTAGCCGTTGTGCCATGTCTCCTACCCTGCCCGGATCTCCCTTAAGGAATTTCCGAATCCCGTCACGATATTTGCCGTTCCACTCTGCCCACCGACCAAAAGCGGGGAAGGAGCCAACTTGATAAAGTCCGCCTGCATCCCAAGCCTCAGCAATTAGTTTGCACTTAGCTAAAATTGGGTCAAATGCTAGCAATTCCAGTAATGGTGGGTTAGCCAGTGGCGCACCCCAAGGATCACGCCCCAAAATCGAGGCCAGGTCAAAGCGGAAGCCATCGATGTGATATTCACTTGCCCAGTAGCGCAAGCAGTCAAGCACCATATTGCGAACAATTGGGTTGTTGCAGTTGAGCGTATTACCAGTGCCACTGAAATTATAGTAATACCCATCCGGCGTCATCATATAGTATATTTTGTTGTCAATCCCCCGAAAAGAAATTGTCGGGCCACGCTCATTTCCTTCCGCCGTATGGTTGAAGACAACATCCAGAAACACCTCAATGCCGTTTTTATGCAGTGTTTTGACGAGGGCTTTCAGCTCATCAACCTGCATCCCGAACTTGCCAGTGGTCGCATAACCAGCCTTGGGGGCAAAAAAGCCCACAGTACTATAGCCCCAGTAATTTAAGAGTAATTCCTCACTTTCCGGTTTGGGACGGCTGTTTTCAAATTCATCAAATTCATAAACAGGCATCAATTCAATACAATTGACCCCCAACTCTTTGAGGTAAGGAATTTTTTCGCGGATACCAGCAAAAGTTCCCGGATGCTTCACCCCAGAGGAAATATGGCGGGTAAAGCCACGGACGTGCATCTCATAGATAATCTGATCCTCCGGTGGGATTTCTAGAGGTCGGTCATCTTCCCAGTCAAAGTCGTCGAACGCTAAACGGGCGCGATGCTGATAAATATCATTCCAGTTTGCGGGAATTCCCCAAACATCCCGACCACCAATGATTTTGGCGTAAGGGTCTAGAAGGATTTTGCTCTTATCAAACCAGTGACCTTCTTTAGGATTAAAAGGCCCATCCATCCGGTAGCCGTATTCGATGTTTTCGTAGTCCAAATCAAATACAACCATGCAAAAGACATTGCCAATGCGAAATTCATCGGGAAACGGAATTTCTACCATTGGTTCAGGAGCGCGCTTTTTGAAAAGTACTAACGTACAGGATTTGGTGTAACTGGAAAAAATTGAAAAGTTCACACCTCCCGGTACCAGAGTGGCTCCAAAAGGAAATGGTCGCCCACGGCGCAGTTTGAATTTATCGTAAGTATGGGTGGGATGAATATCGATTCGTTCCATTCCAAATCCTTCTTGTTACTAGCTTTTAATAGATTAGGGATTGGGAAATAGTAATTTTCACTTCATTTGTTTGGCGCAAGAAACTTCTTATCCAGTCCTTAGTTTTCATCCCAAATTGGGATAGTTAGTATTGTTTAAATGTCCTGCAACAACCTTGTGGTAAAGACTTTTAATCCAAAATCCAAAATCTAAAATCCAAAATCTAAAATCCAGAATTGGTATCAGTCCCCTACTTGAGTGCTTTTAATCCTGACTCAAGTGTGTTGCAAGTTGTAAAAAAATCGAGAAATCCTGTCACGGACATAATCTCTTGAATCTCTTCCGAAAGCCCTAACAGCACCAGTTTTCCGTCTTGAGCGTGTGTCTGACGATACAGCAGCAGCAACATTCGCAAGCCAGTACTGGACATATAGGGCACCTTGGTAAGATCCAAAAGAATCTTGCTACCTGGCTGGGCTAGGGGTAAAATCTTTTCCTGAACCATAGGTGCTGTATTTGTGTCCACTTCACCTGCCAGTTCTACCAAGGTTACTTCTTCAACTGTCAGGGTATTGATTTCCATCTTTAAGAGTCCTGAGGGTATTGTACTTAGAGCCAATCTTAACCCACATCACTGGTTGAGTCGCGATCGCCTACTCTGGCTTTCGACCAGTTACAATACTCCAGTAGCCAAATGTTGGTTTAATTTCAATATTAACAAACCCAGCTTCTGCAAGCAGGGTAGACAACTCCAGACCTGAATATTCTTGTCCGCCAGCGCACCATATCTGCATCATCACATTGTATCCTGCTGTGCCTAATGGCCCTGTGCGGCGATCGTTAAATAGCCACTGGTGAAGGATTATGCGTCCACCAGGCTCTAAACTATCAAAGCTTTTTTTTGTCAGAAAACGATTTTTTTCAAGGTCGTAATTATGATAAATCAGCGAATAAAAGTGCAAATCAGCAGAGGGGAAAGGATCATTCCACATATCGCCAACTTCAGTGCTGATTTGCTCTAGTAGTCCATACTCAGCAATATACTCTTGAGTAACTTCGCACACTGGCGCCATGTCGAAAATTGTCGCTTTCAAGTTAGACCACTTCAGGGTTGCACCGATGCTGTGAGCGCCAGAACCCCCAGCAATATCCAGCATCTGTCTATTGTCAGAAAGGTCTAGAGTTTCAGGCCACACCAAAGCGGGAGCAACACTAGCAGAATGCATACCTCTTGTAAAGGTGCGGGTGACTTGATCTTTATCTTCTTGTTCGTGAACTTCGTAGATAGAATCGCCCTCGTAAACAATCGGAGCATCTGTCAAAATAGATTTCTTAATTCCGGCGAAGGAGAAAGAATTGGCGTTAGCAATCATCATGTCTAACCACCCACAAAAAGAAGTAGGGCTAGTTTCTAGCAAATACTCTTGGGCAACGGTTGTCAGAGAGTAGTACTCATCTTTTAATTCGATAAAACCTACAGATGCACATACAGATAAGAGCGTTCCTGCTGCTCGTGGCGCAAGGTTAAAACTCTGACAAATTTCTGGTAAAGTGCGTGGCGTTTCTGCTAAGAGTAGAAACAGTTTCAGTTCATGAGCAACTAGTACAGTTGGGTAAGTATGCAGACCAACGATCGCATCCCAAACCTCTGTACCATCTGTTTGTGGTTTATGAAGCTTATTAATTGTAGCTTGAGTCATTGTTATTCTCCTAGTAATTGCAAAAACAGAATGATGAAAATTGCCTACTAACTTAAGGAGCTACTCTAAAATGTCAACGGAAGCGAATGGGAACCATGAAACATCAAACTTTCTTGTTTCCAGAGAATGTCGCCTGCAATTTGCAGTTTGGGGAAACGTTCAAATATTGTCGCTTGACTCATTGTTTATGGAGAACTGGCTTGAAATAGGGATTGGGGATTGATTAATATCATGTCCGGTAAATTACTTGTGATTTCTGCGTGACCTCTCCCCCAGCCCCTCCCCTACTAGGCTAGGATGTACACAAATCTCTTGACCTGCACCTTTGATGCATCGACTTGCACCTTTGATGCATCGCCCTGCACCTTTGATGCATCGCCCTGCACCTTTGATGCATCGACGTGCACCTTTGATGCATCGACGTGCACCTTTGATGCATCGACGTGCACCTTTGATGCATCGCCCTGCACCTTTGATGCATCGACGTGCACCTTTGATGCATCGCCCTGCACCTTTGATGCATCGCCCTGCACCTTTTATGCCTTACCTTAACCTGCTAAAAGTAGCCTACTCTACGTTATGCAGTAACTTTAAAAGACTTATGTGTACGCGGTAGCCTTACTAGTACTCTGCCAACCCAAAAATGCTGGGTGGAAGTCGGCAGAGGAGCAGAGGAGAAATTTCTCCTTCAAAAGCTTTTAAACATTCTGTAGAGCAGGAACCCTTGTGTGTGCCAATCCTAGCCTTGGTTGCGTTACTACATATAAATCATCACCCGCCCCTGGTGTTGTTCGTGATAAGAAACCATCAACAGCCTCGAAAAATTCGGCATTTATTTTGAGCAAATCGCTACTTTTATCTTTAATGTCATCGGACACCTGTTGGTTGTGTAAAATATTAAGTCTCTCCCTCAACTGCTGGGGTATTTCTCCAAAGACGGAGTTGGGTATGGGGTTTTTAGCATCCGCCATATCTTCAGTACCACAAGCTAGATGCATGAACGCCACAACCTGGTCGGAGGATAGCCGAGTCAGTTTTTGACCCATTGAAAGATAGTTCTCCGATTGACAGTTCTTGTCATAAAAGGCTCCGATCAGCATCATAAAGCGCAGGTAAGCTTGACTCAAACTTTTTTCAAAGAAACCTATTGCTTGTTCCTCTTTGATTTCACCACGCTGCAAACTAGTTAGGCTGGCTGCTGCTAATAGTGCGCTATAAATAGCTAAATGCACACCAGTCGATAACAAAGGATCTAAAAAGCACGCCGCGTCTCCCAATAAGAAGTAGCCTGGCCCAGAAAAACTGTCGGCTGTGTAAGAGTAATCTTGCTCTACTTTCACTTCTGAAACCAACTCGGCTTGTGCAAGCATTTTTTTGACTACGGGACTATCTGCGATCGCTCCTGCATACAATTCTTGCAATGATGCATTGCGTTTTTGTTTGTAGGTTGACTTGTGCATCACCACACCCACGCTCATTGTTTGATCAGAAAGTGGAATTGCCCACATCCAGCCATCGGGAACGGTAACGGTAGCGATGTCTACGACGGGCTACGCCTACGCACCATCGAAACCGTCAGGTAATCTTTCGGCATTCTTCCAGTATCCCCAAGTGGCAATGTTCTGGAATGTGCTAGGAAAGTGGCGGTTTTTGAGGTACTGTGTTGCCATAACTCCAGCACGACCTGACGCATCAATCAGAAAATCGAAAGACACTTCACCAGTATTGCGATCGCCAACGGTTTGAGACCAAGTAGCACTCCGGGGTCGATCGCCCTCAAAAGACACACTCTTGATTTCAGTTCCCTCAAAGACTTTTACTCCTTGGCTTTTAGCGTGTTCCAAAAGCAATTGGTCAAATTCGTCGCGGCGAACTTGAAAACTGTAGGTTTGGTTCTCGTTTAAGCGTTCAAATTTAACATTCCATCCCTCAGAGTTCCAATCTATATGAGCGCCAGGTTTGTGTTGAAAACCATGAGCTTCGACTTTTTCACGCACACCTAGCAGATCAAATATTTCCAAAGCAGCAGGCAAAAGGGATTCGCCAATGTGATAGCGTGGAAAGACTTCCCGCTCTAATAGCGTCACATCAAAGCCCTCACGAACCAAAAGAGTAGCAGCAGTAGAACCAGCAGGGCCGCCACCGATGACCAATACTTGTGTAGAACTTGGCACAATAGACATGATTTTTATCCTTAGAATAAATTACTCAGTTATTAACGCGATGTGCGACTTATTCTTAGAACCCCTCTCCAAACCTCTCCCCGAAAGGTCGAGAGGCTTTGAATCTTGCTCCCCTTCCCTGGTAGGGAAGGGGTTGGGGGTTAGGTTTGAGAGAAAGTTGCACACCGCGTGTTATTAATTAGGGACAATCCGAACCTTGACTTTGATTTGTTCTGATGTTTCTGGTAACTTCACTGTCAAATTTTCGGCATCAAAGTCGGTGTAAGTTTCCCCATTGATTTCACAAGCACCAATCTTGATACTTCCAGGGGGTAAAATATCCGGTGACACCCGCAGAAGATGATCGGGAAATGCTCCTGGTAAAGGTTTAAAGTAAAAGTCCATCGGATGCTTGTGAATCAAGAGATTGGTGTAGACAGCCGCCAGATAGCACAACTCGGTGGAGTGATAAGCACTCATGGAGTGTGAACCTTTGCGCCGCTCATTTCCACTAACTAGATAGGGAATACCATTGGCGAGAACGTTAAAGTAAACACCACCATCTTCGTTATCCAGAAACCAAGCGTTATAAAAAGCAGCCGATTCACGAGCCAAACGCAGATATTCGTCGTTTTTCAGTAAACCTGCCAAGATTAGGTAGGCTAAGATAGCTTGTTCTTGCTGCCACCAAGCTTTGCGATCGTGCCAAACGAAGCGGTGATTAGTTTGACCAGGTTCGAGAATGCGTTCCACCACGTCGTACCATCCGCCACGCTGTTGGTCACTACCAACTTCGGGCATGATCGCGGCAATTTTTTCTGCTAGTTGAATATACTCGTCTTTGGATTTGAGACTGTACATCCGCATCAGATTCCAGACAATTTTGAGATTGTGACCAATGACAGCGCGGTTTTGCTGCCATCCCCAACCGGGATCAGCCGTCCAATCTTCGTGGAACCGTTCTTGAACAAAGGGGCTATTTTCTGGATCGGGGAAACGTTTAGCGATCACATCAAAAGTATACTCCAGCATCTTGGCATATTTCGGATTTCCGGTAGCCAACCAAAGATTAATCAAATAAGCTGGAGCATGGTCGCCAACTGAATTCCAGTTCTTTTTCGCTTTGTTGTTACCTAAAGAATCGCTATGAGAGTCTAAGGTTACGGGGTCAATATGCGAGAAGTAGCCGCCATGCTCACTTTTATCGAGAAAAAAGTCGTCAAATAGCTTGACTGTTAATTCAGCGTCGCTCAAAATGCGCGGATCGCCCGTAATTCGGTAAGTTTGCATCGGCCCGGCTAGAGCATAAATCTGCTCATAAGCTGGGATAGCGTAATAGTCATCACCAAATTCAGAAGCAAAGATTTTCTGTTCGCGCAGCCCGAAGGGCGAGACGGAGCGATCGCTCTGCACATCAATGCCATGATACCAATAAACAATCCCTTCATCTAAATCCACAAACCGCATATGTTCACGCAGATATTCGCTACCTTTTTCGGCAGCTTCTAGAAACTTATCTTCGCCAGTCAACATATAAGCAGTGGCAAATCCATACACCATCCGCGAAATGGTATCAGTTTCTTGGCGGTAATTATAGGTTTGTTTGGCACCGGCTAAAGTCAGATCGGTGCGATAGTTGCGGTAGTCAATTTTTCCTTCCCCGAACTGAGCTTTGAGGTAAAAACTTGCTACCGATTGAATCTGATTTACCCACCAGTGGGGTTTCTCAAAAACATAATCGTTTTCCGTTCTACCGACAAATACAATTTGTTTGGCTTCAAATTTAGAACTATCGGGATAGAAAATTCCATAGCTAAACAAATATCGACCTGGCACAAGCATTGACCTCATTGCACCAGTCGCATCTGGGTAAGGTTCTTCTAAGTTCTGCACCAGTTTGGCATAAGTCATGTGGCTCAATGCCGCATCGAATTCTCTACCATCTGATGTTTTAATACCAAAAATGTCATTCTCCGGGTCGTAGTAAGTAACATACCCAGCGATTAAATCTGAATAAGGGAAATGCATGTGTCCCATAACTAAATGTTCTTTAGTCTTTTAGTAAATTTCACTTTCAAATCATTAAAGGAACCCTTTTTCCATCAATATCCTTGTTCACGCAATGATTTCAGAAATCACGTGCGTTTGCCCTGGTCGTTAAAGCAAACAAAGGTAACATTTTGTCCCAATAATGGCATAGGTTCAAAGATAAAGTTCACTTAATTTTATAAGATAGTTGTTTTTCCTACTCCATCAGCCACTTTATCTTTGAATTTTCTGCTTGAGCTTTACTGCCTCAACCTACTATAGCGGGGGTAGTTAACTGTTTTTTATTTTCAATTTTCTCTAAGAATGCCTGCATAAATTCTTCGACGACTCCTGGGTGTTGTGACGAGATAAGGTTGCCATCAATATAAACGCCTGGGGTCTGATTCCCCTCGTATACAACAATTCCTCCAGCATTTTCGACATCACAAATAATGTTGTGAGCGCAAGTAACCTTACGACCTTTTATAAGTTTTGGATCTGCACAAAACAGCCACAGACTATGACAAATTGTGCCAATCTTCAAATTATCAGTATCCATCGCTTTCACAGCTTTGCGGAGAAATTCTACTGCTGGGGATTGGTTAGGTTGGCCAGGTTTAGGATGGACTTGATAACGCAGTCTATCCATTGCATACCCACCAATTAGAAGAATACCTTTGTAATCAGCCAGATTGATATTGTTAACATCTACTGTCACGGTTACTTCTGCTGTATGGTCATTTCCCTTGAAAATGAGTTTTTCTTGATTCCAAAGATTAGAAATATATTCTACTTCATATCCATGTTCTGGAAAAAAAATGTTGAAGCGTTGATATTCACTTTCATCGAAGTGTTCTTCAATGAGTACACCAATTTTGCCTTTTGTTTGGGTTGTCATAACGTTCCTAAGTTGTTGTATTTTGTATTTTTAAAAAGTGACACAAACATTGAATAATGTTTGTGTCTAATGCCAACATCCTGTCTGCACTATTGTTCCAGTTATCAGCCAAAACATGAAATATTGCATCAAACAAAAACAGTGTAGACTGCTCGAATAAAGAATCACTAAACTGTTTTGACTGCTGATTACTGTTGCTTTGTTTAGCTGCTGCTCTAATCTCGATCAAGACATCAGCCATTTTTCCTAAAACAGATTCTGGCTGAGTAGTTACAACAACAAGGTGTGCACCTATGTTTTTAACTTTTGCAGCCATCGTTGTCACACTACTTGTGCTACCAGAACCAGAAAAAGCAATGAGTAGATCGCTTTTTTTTAGCGATAATATAGTAGTATCACTTAGAACATTAATTTGATATCCTAAATGTATCAGCCGCATCGCTACCATACGAATAACTAAGCCGCTACGGCCTTCTCCAGTGACAAATATTCTTTCTGCACCCGTAATTTCTCCCATGAATAGTTCAATAGCAGAGTAACTGATTTTTTCTAGTACTTGTTTGTTCTCTGTTAAAACTAATTCAATCGCCTGAGTAAGGTTTTGCTTGAGGGTGGTTGTAATAACAGTTGTATTGTCAAAAGGGCTTTGATATATTTGTGCCATGCACTCTTTTTTCCTCGTAATAAATAGTTTAAGAGGGTATTGGTAAACTCTGTCTTGATCTAGCTGCTGTCATTAAGTCATCCCTCTTTTCAAGCTCCTTTAAAAATACTCTTAGAAATTCATCAATAACCCCAGGATGTCGTGCCGATATCAGGCTAGCATCAACATAAGTAGCTTGGGTTTGTCCATTCTCATACATAACGATTCCTCCAGCATTTCTTACGTCATCAATGATGTTATGAATGCAGGTAACCTTGCGACCCTTTAAAAGTTCTGGAGCAGCGCAAAACAACCACAGGCTATGGCAAATAGTGCCAACTTTCAATTTATTGGCATCCATTGCAGTCACAACTTTACGGAGAAACTTTATAGCTGGGGACTGGTTGGGTTGACCAGGCGCAGGAGTAACTTGATATCGTAGGCGATCCATTGCATACCCACCAATGAGGATAATGCCGTTGTAATCAGTCGGTTCAATATCCTTGAAATCAATTGTAACTGTTGCTTCTGAGATATATTCCTGACCTTTGAAGGTGAGTTTATCCTGATCCAAAAGATTAGAGATGTATTCGATCTTATATCCATGCTTAGGAAAAAAATAGTTAAATTGTTGATACTCAACTTCACCAAAATACTCTGCAATGAGTACACCAATTTTGCCTTTAGTTGTAATTGTCATATCGTCTTAGCTACCTTTATTAATATAGTTAAACCTTGCCGATTTACACCCGCAGTTGTAGAGTAAATCGTCCAAAAACTGCGGATGATATCGGTACAGTATAAAGACAGAAGCCTTGAGTGGGGCTGTAGCTTAGATTTTGATCAATCTTACGAGTTCATCAGGTGCGTAAACGTCACGATAAAAGGTCAACTGCTCAGTTTTTAAGTAAACAGCACCTCTGTGACCACGCCGAACAAAGGTCACGTTTCCCTTAGCAATAGTTTCGTTAGTCTCATCATCTAAACACTTCCATTCAAAGTAGACATGTTCGTGATGAAACATGACAATTGGCCAGGTCATGGTGACTCCTGGTTGTGCAATTAATGCCCACCAATGTATCTCTCGCTCTTGTTGTTCCTTCAAACCAAAATAGTGTCCATCTTGGCATAAATAAACCAGATCATCACGATATTCACCTGTTAGCAAGTCGCCTCGTCCTTGTCTCAATGCCTCACAATGAGTAGGCCACCAATCTTTATTTTCTTCTTCTATTTTTTCTGCTGGGTAATCAGATCCAATTTGTGGCAAGGTAGCTTCTTTTTTGGTGATTAATTCTTCAGATTGTTGAATAAGCTTTGCTTTTAAATCATTAGAAATTAGACCAGGTTTGGAATAGTCAGCAGATAATTCCTTGTAGTAGTTGACTCGCTGGCGCATGATAGTTAGCTCCTGTTTGTTATAAAGTAAAAATTTGGTAAATGCAAATCATTGATGCATAGGTTAGAAGCGATCGCATAGATTTACTAGCGAACAAGTTCTATACTTCAACCCTATCTTTTTGAAAATTCTCTTGTGCAGTTTCAAAAAGAACTTTAGCTTTATGAAGCACCTGATTAAATTCCAGTTGCTCCCCGTTAGGCCCTTTTAAGTAAACTAATGTCCATCCTTCAAAATCTCCGAAGGAAGGGTCAAATAGTTTGCACGAATTGGACTCAAGATTAGCGTTTTTCCTTTCTTCTTCTGATTTAAGACGAACGATGCGGTTACACCGAACCTGATCCATCCCACGCTTTTGACACTCTGCTTCTAAATTTTTTACAAACTCATCAACATTCACATCATCTTTTAAATAAAAGGAGATGTGCATTGAATTTACAAAAGCAGGGCTAGAATAAGGATTTTTCGCCGGAAAAGCAACTGAGCCATTAGGTTGTGCTGAAGCATCTCTATATTGTAGAAGTTCCAGGACAACGTTATCAAACTGAATAAAGTAAATGTCTAAATTCTCCTCACCATCTCTTAGGTTCGGTATACCAATGCTTTTTGGATCAACTCCTTTTTCTATCGCTTCAATCTCCTCTTTTTGAAGCAGAGTATTGTGCATGACCTCACCAGCAAGACCAATTTCGGGAATGATGATTTTTCCCCCTAATACTTCAGTGTAAAATTCAAGGGCTTTTCCCATATCCTCAACGGTGAGACCTATATGATGAACCCCCCTCAAATCTTTGCTTAGAGCAGAAGGAACTTTTTGTTCAACAGCGTGAGCTTTTTGTAATGTAGCCATACTTTCGTCCTCTCAAATGGCAAATTTGATTAAAACTTTGGCAAGCAGTACTCACTGCTATCCAGTTAACTTCAGACTTCAAAGTCCAACCACAAACCACACGTACCAAGCTGCAATACGCTAGCTCTACTCGGCTAAAGCAGTGGCGATAAAAGTCTTGGTTAATTAGTTATTTCATGGTATTTTTCAAAGCATCAGTGAGTGCCTTGGAATGCAGACTTTAACGCTTAACTTGATATGCTTAGATGAAGCATAGAAAAATAATCTATGTGCCCGTCTAAACACCTTCTTGGCTTGTTAAGCTAAGGATTACCAAGCCGAGAACCTTTGAGAAGTATCTAGCACAGTTAACCTCGATTCGTCTTATGTTTAATTTACGGTTCGTTGCTTAAATCCAAAGGTGCAGTTCTATTAAAGATTACTTATGAGCTTATCTATACAAGTGAGCCGACTTGTATAGTTTTACAAAATATTTAAATCTTGGATAACTCTGGTTTAACTTTAGATTATTTCTTGATTAAGAAAATTATATTAAAATATCCTGACATACATTGCTCTTTTTAAGAGTATGTTAGGCAAGAAAGCATTACTATCTGACTTTACAATACCTTTGCCAATTTACGAGGGTGAGTTGATATCTGAACTCCCTTTTCTCTGAGGCTTGGCAAAAACAATAAGTCCTAAAAATTCCTTCAAGGTTTCCCACAAGGTTTTTTAACGTATTGTCCGTAGTATCAAGGGTTTGATATTCCAAGCTACCTTATAAGCTAAACGCTTATGTATGGGTCATTTTGCCATTTTTGCCCAAATTTTTGTTGGCTCTTATTTTGGCAAAGGTATTGATATACATCAATTATTAGTAGCTCAAGCTCACATTCATAAACTAGCAACACGTCTGATAAATCAGCAAACCAATCAACTTACCAAGGCCAAAAAAGCGCTTGACGATGAACTAGAAAAAGGCAGGCAGATTCAAATAGATTTTCTGCCCACTGAAATACCAAAATTGCCCAATTTCCAGATTGCAACGTGTTTCTATCCAGCTCGTCAGGTAGCCGGTGACTTCTACGACGTTTTCATGCTTCCGGGTGACTACTTGGGGTTGGTGATTGCTGATGTTTGCGATAAGGGTGTGGGTGCTGCATTATTTATGGCTTTGTTCCGCAGCTTAATCCGAGTTTTTTCTGGACAAACTAGCTTATACGGATTGTCTATAGTTAGCAACGACGAATTATTTTGTTGTGAAATTGAGACACTTTCTACAACTTGTTTAGACCAAATTAATGCACTCAAAGCTGTGGAACTTACAAACAACTACATTACCCAAAATCATGCTCAGATGGGTATGTTTGCCACGCTCTTTTTTGGAGTGCTGCATCCCTTAACAAACTCGCTGACCTACATTAATGCTGGACATGAACCTCTCTTTATTATCAACTCCCAAGGAGTAAAGGAGAGTCTTAAATCTACCGGGCCAGCTGTGGGAATGATGACGGATGCGAAGTTTAAAATACACCAGGTTCAGCTAGAACAGGGTGACATCTTGATTGGCTATACCGACGGGGTAACAGAAGCTCGCGCCCCTAAAGGTGAGTTTTTTACTCTTAAACGACTGCTATCACTGCTGGAGCAGCCTGTTTCTTCACCATCTGACTTACTGGAGCGCATCAAAACTAATTTGTTCAATCATATTGATCAAGCACCACAGTTTGATGATATTACCATGCTGGCTGTGCAGCAAATAGCTCATTAAGTAACATTTGCAAGTCGGTGTAGTAAATTGGGTTGTATTACAAGAACTGGTTGAGGACAAAAGCTTCCAATAGACCAGAATTTATTATGCCTGAAAATCTTATTATTTTTTAATAAGATATGTTGCGTGGGTGATTTGATGGTGATCTCAAAATTGAGAAACAACTTTTATAAAATATGAAATTTTGTAACAATAAATCAGAACCACTGTTTAGCGTACCAGAAGATTTGGTTTTGCTCCCAAATTAGCGATTAGTAAGCAACCTGGAAGTTTTACACATAGTTAGATTGAATATCAGGTTAAAGGAATCGTAACCCACATATATAAGTAACCGTACTTGTATAGGAGGTCTGTTAATCAACTCTTAATATAAATACTTCTTTGGATTTAATAAACTCTCTCTAATGTGAGAAGCAGCAAACAAATTGATGTAAGTTTTTCTAAAAAGGAAATTTATCTATCGAAGCCAAAGTGGGAACTTATGCACTTTGAACTTTCTCTTCCTGCTGTTTAAGGAAAAGTAAATATGCTGTATTCTCTGAATACAATTACCATTAAAAGCTTCAGACCCCGAATTCAAAAATCAACGAAGAGAACTTTACTAACTTCAACAGTTAAAGCATCTATAGATACTGCTGAGCGTGCCTTAGTCATCAAACCAGGAGATATGGCACTAGCTTTGCTAGAAGAAATGGCGGCTGATCTGGATGGGAAGTGGGGTGGTGGAGAAATAACAGCTTCTGCTTACGATGCTGCTTGGGTGGCAATGGTACGTGACCAATACAACCCCCAACAACTTGCTTTTTCAGATTCTTTAAAATGGCTTCTCATCCATCAAGCAGTGGATGGTAAATGGGGGGATCTATTTCCATACACGCTTGTATCTACTTTAGCCGCACTCCTAGCCTTGCTGAAAGCTCCTGAGCAAACAGAGCAGATTTGCTATGCTGCAAAGCAGGCTGAAGCTTACCTCCAACATGCTCTTTGCCAATGGTCAGTTAAAGAGCAGGAAAGCATTGACATTGAAATCTTAGTTCCTAATCTTCTACGAGAACTAGAAAAGCTAGGAGTAGTGTTTGAGTTTCCAAAAAAGGACGAACTATTGCAGTTGTCTTCACAGAGGTTGTCGATTGATAATCCAAAGTTAATTTACAACGGTCAGTCCAACCTAATTTCTTCTTTAGAAGCTTTCGCTCCTTTTCTCGATTTCCAAGGTTTAAAACAACAACAAGCTAAGAATGGTAGTTATGGCTGTTCCCCTGCTGCCACAGCTGCCGTCCTGATTTATAGTCCAGAGTGGGATAGTGCTGGTGGTGAGTGGTTAACCTATTTATCCAATCGCGCTTTTGATGACACAACAGGTGCCGTACCTACGGCTTATCCAATTGATACCTTTGAGGGCGCTTGGGTTTTATACAATTTAGCTCAAGGTGGCTTTAACCTTAACAAAGACTTTCCTCAACCTCTGTTACAAAAATTGGTGCGATCGCTCCAAGATAGCCTTACACATCAAGGTGTAAGCTTTAACTGCGCTCTCGGAGAAATATTTACCAACTCAGACAATACTGGCATCGTCATGGCGGCTCTCAACAAACTAGGTGTGGAGATTCCGACGGAGTACTTAGTGCATTTCGATCGCCTGAATTATTTTGCTTGTTATGACCAACAAAAGGGAACTTCAGTGAGTGCCAATGCTCATGTTCTGGCGGCACTATTAAGCCTGTCAGATTCTGCACGGAGCAACTTGCTTACTAATATTACAGGAGTAGTTAACTTAGTATACAGCCTTAGAGATAGTAGAGGTTTTTGGGAAGACAAAAATCACCTCAGCCCTTTTTATGCCACAGCTTGCGCTGTCATGGCTATTGCAGAGCATGAAGAGTTTTCCTTACGCTACAAGTTGCAACCGACTATTGAATGGGTTTTGCAAACTCAGTCAACCAGTGATGGTGGTTGGGGTTATGGGGCAAGCTCAACTTTAGAAGAAACAGCTTATGCCCTCCAGATTTTACAGTCAGTTCCAGACTTGGTAGAGCTATCAGACCATCGAGCCTATAAAAGGGCAATTCACAGAGGCATAGGTTACTTGTGGCAACACTTTGATGACTTTTCAGCTAACTACGGTAGTAAACTGCCTAAGTTATGGTGGTGCAAAGAGCTATATGTACCTGTGCGGGTAGTGTATTCAGCAGTAGTAGGAGTGATGCATCGATTTGGCGTTTAGGAGTAAAAGGATATCAAAAATCTGCCGATTGCTGACTCATTTACTCAAACTAATCGTTCACAGTCAAAGTTTTAATTAGCATCACATTTATGACAACGGGAAAAGCTCAGATGTTAGATTCCTTCAATCAAACTAACTCTACAGAGTTAATACCTGCAATTCAAGTGTCAGCAGGAGAAACCTCTACTTCGCCATCAATGCGATCGCCAGTTACCTCTCCTATTGACAACGAGGAAAGACCCTGGACGCAAAGGGTAGTTCGGGAAGCGCAAATATTTTGGCATACTACCAAGCGTGATCTTACAGCCTCCATTGTACCTGCGCTGTTATTTATGATCGCCGCTTGGAGTGTCAATTCTGGGTCCTTCGGCGACTTGTTCATCTACATGGGACGCGGCGTGCTGTTTTTTGCGTTCTACATTTACACATTTTGTTTGTCGAACCAATTAAGAGGCCTTGAAGAAGACCGGATCAATAAACCCGATCGCCCACTTGCTTCTGGAGCCATCTCTTATGAAGGAGCGCAGATTCGGTACTCGATTTGTTTGGTTCTATATTCCCTAATCGGATGGTGGTTCGGAGCTCTAGAATGGGCGTTGCTCTGGCAAGTAGGTACTATTTTGCACAACGAATGCAAGTGGGACAAGAACTTGTACGGTAAAAACTTCATCATGGGACTTGGCACACTTGCACAACTAGCAGGAGCTTGGCAAATGGTGACACCGATTACACAAGATGCCTGGCGTTGGATTATTGTCATAGCGATCGCCATAATGCCACTGATGCCGCTTCAGGATCTCCGCGATATGGAAGGCGATCGCCTCATGAACCGCAAGACATTTCCCCTTGTGTATGGGGAAACGGCAACCAGAGTTCTGATCTGCGTGGGCTTTGCACTATTTCTGCCACTGACTGTCCATTTTACAATGATGGTGCCCATCGGCCTTAGTTGGGCTACTACCCAGTGGGAGATTGCAATGGGGGTAGTTTGTTGGATCATTGCTGCACGAGTTGTCTTTTATCGCTCTCCAAAGGCTGACAATCTTACCTACGCGCTGTTCCCCTTGTGGTATTGTATTGCGCTCATTAGTCCGGCCTTTGTTTTTTAAAGTCAAAAGCTTTCTATCTCTGGGAAGGACATTGCTGATTGACGAAAGATTCATTAAAAAACGTCAACGGTTAAAGTGCTAAATCATTCCCTAGCTTCAGGAATGCCGAATACTAACCTCGAAGTCAAAGTTTTCACGCTTAGTACAACACTACATACCTAAAAGAATAGAAACAAATGACAAGCATTCTTGAAAAAGGTACACAGTCCAATCAAACAAAATCGGCAACTGTTGTCGATAAAAATCCACTAAATCTTGCCGCTAGCTGGTACGTTGCTATGCTCTCCAAAGAGTTGGGGAAAAAGCCAAAAGCCATACAGTTATTCGGTCAGGACTTGGTAGCTTGGCGAGATAAAAATGGCACACCAGTGATCATGGAGCGTTACTGTTCGCACATGGGTGCAAGTCTTGCAATTGGTGAGGTCAAAGACGGTTGTATTCAATGTCCGTTTCATCACTGGCGCTACGATAACGAAGGCAATTGTGTTTCTATTCCTGACATAGAAAACATTCCCCCAACGGCTCGTCAGGCGACTTATGTCATAGAGGAAAGGTATGGTTACATCTGGGTCTGGTATGGTACCTCATCACCTCTGTTTCCTTTGCCAAAGTATTCCGCCGCTGAAGATGAGAAGCATAACTATATGTCTTGGCGCTTTTCATTCAACACTAAAGGGACGGTGCCCCTCTTGGTTGAAAACCTCCATGACTCTCATCATTTAGACCCAGTACATACCTTGCCCTGTGACTCCATTCAACTTACCATACTTGATGAGCAGCACTCATCACCACAGTTTGAACCACTCCTGAAAAAAGCAGCCTGGTTTAGCAGCTTAATTGAAGCCAGAATCAAGAGTTATGTTGGGCCACTAGGTGCAATAGCCCAGGTTCTAGGTTTCAAGGGTATTGACTATTCACATCGAACAGAAAGCTGGCCTACTGGACATATAGGGACATCTTTTCTCAACGGTGAAGTAGCAGTTAAGGCGCTGATTGGCACTACCCCGGTGGCTGAAAACCAAATAATCCTTCATGAGTTGTTCATGATCAAGAAATCTGGCTTCTTCTTGCTGAATATATTTTACTATCTGTTTTTTGGTTGGCAAAACCAACTTAGTGTTTGGGAGGATGTAAAACATTGGAATACCATGAAGCTACGCAGAGACGGGGCTTATGTCAAGCACGACCGGGGTGTCTTGAAGTTCAGAGAATTCTATCAAAGTTGGGTGAATAAGGTCGAAGTTTAGACAAAATAACGAATTACTCTAGTTAGCTCAAGTAGCTCAAGCGAAGAATACAACCCATCATTTTTTACTTCAGATATATAGGTGTCAAAATCAATGACAGGTATTTTTGAGAAAGTCACACAGCAAAGTCAAACAAAATCGACGGCCGTTGTCGAGAAAAACCCATTAAATCTTGCCGCCAGTTGGTATGTTGCTATGCCCTCCAAAGATTTGGGCAAAAAACTCAAACAAATTGAGTTATTTGGTCGGCAATTGGTAGCTTGGCGTGATCAAAACGGTCAACCGGTGCTCATGGAAGCTTACTGTTCGCATATGGGTGCTAGTCTGGCGCTGGGTAAGATAACAGACGATTGTATTCAATGTCCGTTTCATCACTGGCGCTACGATAACTCTGGAAACTGTGTTTCTATTCCTGACATAGAAAACGTTCCGCCAACAGCTCGTCAGGTTACTTATAACACTGCCGAAAAGTATGGTTACATTTGGGTATGGTATGGTTCTGTGACACCTCTGTTCCCTTTACCGGAGTTTTCTGCCGCCGAAGACGAGAAGCATAACTATATGCCTTGGCGTATTCGTGTAAACACCAAAACCACTGTGCGACGGGTGCTGGAAAACATTTATGACCATTATCATATAATTGCACTGCACCATATGCCCGTTAACGGATACTGTTGGCGAAACATTACTTAACATAAAAACGCCGATTTTACCGTGTATTACATGGGAAGGGTAATTCTACCTTCCCATGTAATACACGGAAAGAAAAAAATTAAGTTAGCTGCCTCAATAATCAATAAACTAGAAGAAATACCTGTGGAGGCAGTATATGTGCTTACATCCTGAAGAAATTCCTCCTATTCCCGATGAAACGGTACGTGTAGCCAAGGCCGCATTTCCAAAAGGTAATTTATATATGCGCTTGCGTGATGAACTTGGGGTCTTTTATCAAGATGAAGACTTCGCTGCACTTTATCCGCAACGCGGTCAGCCAGCGCAAGCACCTTGGCGGTTGGCGATGATACTGGTGATGCAGTAT